>DATAVV010000251.1:0-33097 GCA_036267555.1 Streptosporangiaceae bacterium
ACCCTTATGGGTCAGAGACTCGCGCGCGCGTATGGGGTACCCGCGAGCCGATCGAAAGACACGAACCCGAGAAAGGCATGCCACCGTGGCTGCTACTGACATTAGGCCCAAGATCACGCTGGCCTGCCAGGAGTGCAAGCATCGCAACTACATCACGCGCAAGAACCGGCGGAACGACCCCGACCGGCTCGAGCTGAAGAAGTACTGCCCGAACTGCCGCTGCCACCGACCGCACCGCGAGACGCGGTAGGCGGCGGCCGGATGGCGATCAACCGCGACTACATCGGCCGTACCTACCCGGTGGCCGACCCCTACGAGGTCAGCCGGGTAAAGATCGCTGAATTCGCCGACGCCATCGGCGACCCCAACCCGCTCTACCGCGACCGGGCCGCGGCGCAGGCCGCCGGGTACCAGGACGTGATCGCGCCGCCCACGTTCGCGATCGTGATCAGCATGGCCGGCAGCGCGCCCGCCGTCGCCGACCCCGGCCTGGGCCTCAACTACGCGATGGTCGTGCACGGGGAGCAGCGCTTCGCGTACTCGCGCCCGATCATTGCCGGTGACGTGGTCACCGCGCAGGCGACGATCACCAACATCAGGGACGCCGGGCGCAACGTGATGCTGAGCACCGAGACCGAGATCCGCACGCTCGAGGGCGAGCACGTGTGCACGGCCCACTCGACGCTGGTGGAACGGGGCGGTGCCGCATGACCGGGCAGGTCAGCTACGACGACGTCAAGGCCGGTGCCGAACTGGCGTCCGTGAGCTACCCGGTGACCCGGCTCAGCCTGGTCAAGTACTGCGGCGCGTCGGGCGATTTCAACGTGATCCACTGGAACGAGCGGATCGCCAAGTCCGTCGGGCTGCCGGACGTGATCGCGCACGGCATGTTCACGATGGCGCAGGCCGGCCGCTACGTCACCGACTGGGCCGGCCCGCAGGCCGTGGTCGTCGACTGCGGCGTGCGGTTCTCCTCGCCGGTGGTCGTCCCGGACGACGACACCGGCGCGACGATCGAGCTCAGCGGCACCGTCGAAGAGAAACTGGACGACAACCGCGTCGTGCTGGCCCTGACCGCGAGGTCGGGCGGCACCAAGGTCCTTACCCGGGCGCGCGCCGTGGTGCGGCTGCCCTGAGCCAGCTCCCGCGGCACGTTCGCGAGCTGACCGTCGGCCAGCTCGCCGAGCGCAGCGGGGTGGCCGTCTCGGCCCTGCACTACTACGAGGCCGAAGGCCTGATCTCGGCCCGGCGCACCCCGGGCAACCAGCGCCGCTACCCGCGCGAGACGCTGCGCCGGGTGGCGTTCATCCGCGCCTCGCAGCGGGTGGGCATCGGCCTGCGGACGATCAGGCACGCCCTGGACCGGCTCCCGGACAACCGGACGCCCACCCGGGAGGACTGGGCCCGGCTGTCCGCGGCCTGGCGCGAGGACCTCGACGAGCGGATCGCCCAGCTCGAACGGCTGCGGGACCGCCTGACCGGCTGCATCGGCTGCGGCTGCCTGTCCATCGACCGCTGCCAGCTCACCAACCCCGACGACGTGCTCGGCACCGAAGGCTCCGGCGCCCGCAACCTGATCGGCTGACCCCCGCCACCGCGCCGCCAGTCCCACATCCAGCCTTAACGCGGCAGACCGGCCAGCCGCGCCGCGTTCAGGCCAATGCCGCGTACGCGGCGGCCTGCACGTCGCGGTGCGCCTGCGGAGTTTCCGGCGAGTCGAACATGCGCTGGGTCAGCACGATCACGACCAGGTCGCGGCCCGGATCGACCAGCCACGAGGTGCCGAGGCCGCCGTCCCAGCCGTAGCCGCCGCTGTCCAGCACCTGCTGGCAGAATCCCCACGACCGGTGGGCGAAGAAGTCGGGGCCGAGCCCGCCGCGGGCCTTCTGCTCGGGGGTGAGCTGGCCGCTGGTCATGGCGCGGACCGACGCCTCCGACAGCACCGGCGCGCCGCCCCGCAGCAGCGTCCGCGCCAGCGCGAGCAGGTCGTCGGCCGTGGACAGCAGCCCGGCCGCGCCGTCACCGAACGCCGGCGGGCGGCTCCACGCGCCGTCCGGCGGGTCCCACACGATGAGCTTGCCGTCCCGCATGCCGTAGGAGGTCGCCAGCCGGCCGGTGTCGGTGGTGAAGAACGCCGTGTCGTCCATGCCGAGCGGCGCGAACACCCGCTGCCGCAGGAACTCGGCTAGCGGCTGCCCGGCCGCGCGGGCGATCAGCACGCCGAGGACCGAGGCCCCGGTGTTGTAGAGCCAGCGCTCGCCCGGCTGGGCCAGCAGCGGCAGCGTGCCCAGCCCGGCGATCCAGGTGTCCGGGTCGGGCTGCACGTCGCCCCAGGGCGCGGGCGCGCCGAGGGTGCCCAGGCGCAGCGCCTCGGCGGCCGCGACCACCGGCAGCGGCTCGGGCGAGGCGAACATCTCCGCGGCCATGCCGAAACCGAACGTGAACGTCAGCAGGTCCCGGGCCGTGATGGGCCGGACCGCGGGCACGGTGTCGTCCAGCGGCCCGTCGACCCGCCGCAGCACCCGCCGGCCGGCCAGTTCGGGCAGCAACCGGTCGACGGGCTCGTCGAGCGCGATCGCGCCGTCGTCCACCAGCGCCAGCGCGGCCACCGCGGTGACCGGCTTGGTCGTCGAGGCGATGCGGAACAGCGTGTCCCTGGTCATGGGCGGCCCGCCGGCCGCCCGCGTGCCCAGGGCCGCCACGTGTACCTGATCGCCCCGGGCGACCAGGGTCACCAGGCCGGGGATGCGGTCGTCCCCGATGTGCGCCGCGGCCGCCTCGCGCAGCCGGGCCAGCCCGTCGGCGGTGAAGCCGCTACTCATCGGCGGCCGCTTTCGGCTGGGATTCGCCCACGCTGTTCATGCGGGCCACGGTACCGGGTCGGCCCGCTCGGATCAGGCCGCACTGGCCGGGCTGGCCGCGTTAGCCGCGCCCCGGGCCTCGGTCAAAACATATGTTTCGAAACATGCGTTCCGACCGCGATCTGCGGGTGTCAGGCGGGTGGCCGCGTCAGCCGGAGTCGCGCGCGGTGACCGCGGCGGCGAACGAGGTCCGGTCGCCGGCCCAGTCCGAGCGCGGCACCGCCTCCTCGAGCCGGCGCAGGTCAGCGTCGCTGAGCCGGATGTCCGCCGCGGCCGCGTTCTCCACGAAGCGGTCCGGCCGGCGGCTGCCGGGTATCGGCACCACGTCCGGGCCCCGGGCGAGCAGCCAGGCCAGGGCGAGTTGGCCGGGCGTGACGTCCAGGCCCGCGGCCAGGTCCCGGAGGGCCGCCACCTGCCGCAGGTTGCGGTCCAGGTCGGCGCCGTGGAAGCGCGGGTCGTGCCGGCGAAAGTCGCTCTCGTCGATGGCCTCGCTGGTGAGCGTCGAGGTCAGCAGGCCGCGGCCGAGCGGGCTGTAGGTCACCAGGCCGACGCCGAGGCGCCGTGCCGCGGGCACGATGTCGGTCTCCGGGCCGCGCCACAGCAGCGACCACTCGATCTGCACCGCGCTGATCGGCGCCGCGGCGGCGGCCTGCTCAAGCTGGGCCGGGGTGGCCTCGGACACGCCGAGGTGGCGGACCAGGCCGTCGGCCACCAGGTCGGCCATGGCGCCGACCGTGTCGGCGACCGGCACGCCGGGATCGACCCGGTGCAGGTAGTACAGGTCGATCACGTCGGTGCCGAGCCGTCGCAGCGACGCCTCGCAGTAGCCGCGGACGTGCTCGGGGCGCCCGTCGACCGTCACGCCGTCCTCGCCGCGGACGATGCCGAACTTGGTCGCGATCACGGCCTGCTCGCGCCGGCCGGCCAGGGCGCGGCCGATCAGCCGCTCGTTGTGGCCCTGCCCGTAGCTCATCGCGGTGTCGAGCATCGTGATGCCCGCGTCGAGGGCCCGGTGGATGGCCCGCACGGACTCGTCGTCGTCGGCCGGGCCGTAGCCTTGCGACAGGCCCATGCATCCCAGGCCGATCGCGGAGGTCGTCAGGTCGGGGCCGAGGTGTCGTGGCTGCATGCCTCCAGGGTCACCGACCGCCATCCATAAGTCCAAGACAGATTTGCGCTCCGACTTATAACAGAACATTATTAATCCATGGAGCTCCGGCAGCTCGCCTACTTCGAGGCGGTCGCGTCCCGCGGCAGCTTCAGCCGGGCCGCGCAGCAGCTCCGCATCGCCCAGCCCGCGGTTTCCGCCCAGATCAGGCGGCTGGAAACCGAGCTGGGCACCCCGCTGCTTGAGCGCACCACGCGGCGGGTCGCGCTCACTCACGCGGGCGAGCTGTTCCTGGCCCGGACCCGGACCATTCTCGACCAGCTCAACGGGGCCCGGACCGACCTGGCCGAGCTGACCGAGGTGCGGCGCGGCCACGTCCGCATCGGCGCCACGCTGGTCCTGGGCGCCGTCGACCTGCCGCACTCGCTCGCGCAGTTCCGGCAGCGCTATCCCGGGGTCACGCTCGCCCTGCGGGCCGGCCTGATCGCGGGGCTGCTGGCCGACCTGGACGCCGGCGCCACTGACATCGTGCTGGGCCCGCTGCACCCCGACCTCGTCGCCGGCTACCCGGTCCGGCCGCTGGCCGAGGAGACCGTCGTGCTCGTGACGCCGCCCGGCCCGCGCCCGCCAGGCCCGGCCGAGGCGGGCCTGGCCGACTTCCGCGACGAGCCGTTCGTGTGCCTGCCCGCGGGCAGCGGCCTGCACGCGATCCTGCTCGCGGCGGCGGCCGAGGCGGGCTTCACGCCCCGTATCGAGCTCGAGACCCACAGCCCGGCCAGCATCCGCGAGCTTGTCGCGGCCGGCCTCGGCGTCGCGCTGATGGCGCGGTCCTCGGCCCGCGAGATCGGCCCCGCGGTCACGGTGCGCCCGCTGCGGCCCGCGCCGCCGCACCCGCCCATCGGCACGATCCTGCCGCGCGACCGGGCCCCGAACCCGGCTACCCGGGCCTGGCAGCGGTATCTTGAGCAGGCCTACGGCCCCGGCATTTCCTGACCGCCGGCATCGCGGTGCACGCCCGCGAAAATCAAGAAAGCGAGCCTTAACGATGGTGCCTGGCCAGGCTGTCCGCCCTGACGGTCCCGCGGCGCGAAGCGTCGCTAGGGGGAGCGCCCCGTCTGGGGCAAAGGTGATGCTCGCGGAGTACACGACGCTTGGCGTCGGCGGACCCGCCGCGCGCTTCGTCGAAGCCGAGTCGGATGACGAGGTCATCGCGGCGGTACGGGACGCGGACGCGGTAGGCGAGCCGGTGCTGGTGCTCGGCGGCGGGAGCAACCTGGTCGTGGCCGACGAGGGCTTTCCCGGCGTCGTGGTGCACGTCGCGACCAAGGGGGTGCGGGTCACGCCCGGGCCCGGTGGCGGCGGGGCCGGTGGCGGCGGCGGGGCTGACGGCGGCGGGGCTGGCGGCGGGGCTGGCGGCGGCGGGGCTGGCGGCGGGGCCGGCGCGGCCGAGTTGACCGTGGCGGCGGGCGAGGACTGGGACGCGCTGGTCGAGCGCTGCGTGGCCGAGGGGCTGTCCGGGGTCGAGTGCCTGTCGGGCATCCCCGGCCTGGCCGGGGCCACGCCCATCCAGAACGTCGGCGCCTACGGCCAGGAGGTCGCCGAGACGGTCGTGTCCGTGCGGGCCTACGACCGGGTGCGCGACGCCGTGGTCGAACTGGCCAACGCCGAATGTGGGTTCGGCTACCGGACCAGCGCGTTCAAGCGCAGCGGCGCGGCGGCCCGCGGGCCGGACCGCGGCGGCCGCGCCGCCCTGGACCCGGCGTCGGCCACCGGACGGTTCGTCGTGCTCGGCGTCACGTTCCGGCTGGCCCGTGCGCCCCTGTCGGCGCCGGTCCGCTACCGCGAGCTGGCCAGGACCCTCGGGGCCGGTGAGGGTGACCGGGTGCCGCTGGCCGAGGCCAGGGCGGCCGTGCTCACGTTGCGCCGCGGCAAGGGCATGGTCCTGGATCCCGGCGACCCCGACACCCGCAGCGCGGGCTCGTTCTTCACCAACCCGGTGATCGGCCAGCGTCAGTACGACGAGGTGCGCCGCCGGGCCGCGGCCCGCTCCGGGCAACCGGAGGCCGAGGTCAGCGTGCCGCATTTCCCCGCTCCGGACGGCCTGGTGAAGGTGCCGGCCGGGTGGCTGATCGAGCACGCCGGCTTCGCCAAGGGTTATCCGGGGCATGGCAGCGCGCGGATCTCGTCCAAGCACACGCTCGCGCTGACCAACCTGGGCGACGCCACCGCGGCCAGCCTCATCGGCCTGGCCCGGGAGATCCGCGACGGCGTCCGCCAGGCCTTCGGCGTCGACCTGGTCAGCGAGCCCGTCCTCATCGGTGCCGCCCTCTAACCCCGCCGACGACCCGCCCCCGCGCCGAACTTACACGCGTTGTGGAGACCTACGTGCTCTATTTAGCCGCTAGGACTCCACAGCAATGGATCGCTCGTGATGGGTGTGACGGGAGAGGGCTGTGGGGCGGCGGGGCGTGGCGCCGCCGGGCGGGAGCCGATGGTCTGGTCGAGCTTGCGCGGGTGCGGGGTTCTTCTCGGCGATGCGGGCGAGCCCGGCCTGCCGGGCGTCGGCGCGGTCAGGCCAGGGTGGCCCGGAGGGCCAGGCAGCGGCGCGCGGCGCGGCGGGCGAGCAGCAACCGGGCCACGCTGGCCACGGCGGCCGCGGCCGCCGGCGCCAGCGCGAGCCGGCCCGGGGCCACGGCCAGTTCGGCCGCCAGCAGCAGGAGGCCGACGCCGTCGGCGCCGATCGCGCCGAACCCGGCGACCGCGGCGGCGGTCGGGGCCCGGCGCGGCCCGGCGGGCAGCCAGCGCGTAACCCGGCCGGTGGCGGCGATGCCGACCGTCGCGGCCCAGGCCGTGACCAGGGCCGCGATCGCGACAAGGCAGAGGCCCGCGCCCAGGCCGGGCCCCATGCCTGGGCCGGGCGACCCGGCGGTGCCCGGCCACGGCAGGGCCGGGTGCAGGCCCAGGTGGCTGCCCGCGGCCGTGGCGATCCAGAGCAAACCCACCAGCGGTCCGGTCACCAGCAGCGCGAGCGACACCCGGCGGGCCTGCCCGGCCGCGATCTCGGCCCGGAAGCCGTCGGCCACCCGGGCCGGGTCGCCGAACTCCCGGATCGCGGCGCCCGGGCCTGGGCGGTGAGCGGCGATGGCCGGGCGCCGAGCCTGGCCGCCCGCAACCTGGTGTTCACGATCGTGGTGCCGGGCCTGGGCGGAGCCTGGGTGCCGTGGCGCATCCTGACCCGGGACGGGGCCGCCGCCGCGTCCGCGTGGGCGGCGGTGCCGGTCATCGCGGCCGGGGTGGTCCTGTACTCGTGGTGCGTCTGGAACTTCGCGGTGACCAGCACGATCAGCTAGGCGAGGGCGATTCCCCCGGCCCCGATCGACAGCAGCGTGGAAAGCGGCACCCCGGCCAGCCGTCCCAGCCAGGCGAACAGCAGCGTGGCTGCGGCCCCGGCCAGGAGCATCCCCCACCAGACAAGGACGTTATTGCGTTGCGTGGTCATGTTCATGCGGTGATTGTGAGCGGTGGCAGGCCCGCACCGGATCCGCTGAACTACTCAATTCGCGTAGGTATCCGGCCCTAGCCTCAGATGCGATGCTCGTACCCATGTCGCCCGGAATGCGAGCGCTCCGGTGACGGGCGCTGACCGCGGGCGCGTCCTGGTTCGCGGCCGGGTGGCGACGTCGTTGCTGTTCTTGCTGTTCGGCGTGGCCCTGGGCACGTGGACGGCGCGGATTCCGGCGGTGAAGGACAGGCTGCACCTCAGCGACGGCCAACTGAGCCTGGCCCTGCTCGCCTTCGCCGTGGGCGCGATCGTCGGCATGGCCTTGCTGGGACGGGCCGTGGACCGGGTGGGCAGCACCGCGGTCATGGTGCCGGCCGCGGCCGGGGAATGCGTGCTGCTCGTCCCGCCCGCCTTCATGCCCGGCCTGCCGGCGCTCGCCGCGGCCCTGCTGGCCTTCGGCATGGTGCACGGAACGCTGAACGTCGCGATGAACGCCAGCGCCGTCGAGGTCCAGCGGGCCTGGAAGCGGCCGATCATGTCGTCCTTTCACGCCGTGTACAGCATCGGCGGGCTGATAGGCGCCGCGACGGGCGGCCTGTTCGCCCGGGCCGGGGTGAGCGCGGGCCTGACATTCATCTGGGTCGGCGCCGTCCTGGTCCTGCTCGCGGCCTGGGCGGCGTGGTGGGCACCGCCGCCCGGGCTGGCCCCGGCCGGCGGAAGCGGCCCGGCCGGTGGAAGCGGGCCGGCCGCGCCGGACCGTGCCGTGTCCCGCCGTTCCTACGCGCTCCTGCTGCTGGGCGTCCTCGCGCTGTGCGCGCTGGTCGGCGAGGGCGCGGCCGCCGACTGGAGCGCCGTCTACCTGCACGACACGCTCGGCAGCACGGCCGGGTTCGCGGCCAGCGGATACGCGGCGTTTTCGGTCATGATGGCGGCCGGGCGGCTGGCCGGGGACCGGCTCACGGTGCGCTACGGCGCGGTGAACCTGGTGCGGGCCAGCGGCGTCCTGGCCGGGCTGGGCCTGGGGGCCGCGCTGCTGATCGCGACCCCGTTCGCCGGCGTGCTCGGCTTCGGCTGCCTGGGCGGCGGCCTGTCCTTCATCGCGCCGCAGGTGTACTCCGCGGCCGGCAACCGTGACCCCGCACGAGCCGGACGCGCTCTGTCCACCGTGGTCAGCATCGGCTACGCCGGCTTCGTGGCGGGACCGGTCCTGATCGGCAGCGTCAGCACCGCGGTCGGCCTCCGGGTCGCGCTGGGCATCCCCGCCGCGCTGGCCCTCGCCGTCGCCGCAGGCGCTCCGATCCTGCGGGCCGCCTAGTGCGCCGTGCTGGCCAGGACGGCCAGGAAGGTCCCGGCGATCATGAACGGGCCGAAGGGGATGCGCTGGCCGAGGCGGGCCCGCCGGGAGACCAGCAGGCCGATGCCGTAGATCGCGCCGAGCAGGAACCCGGCGAAGACGCCGGCGACCAGCGTCGGCCAGCCCGGCCAGGCGGACAGCGTGCCCAGGCTCGCGGCCAGCTTGACGTCGCCGAGGCCGAGCGCGGACCGGCTGACCACGGCCAGGGCCAGGTAGGCCGCGGCCAGGGCCACGCCGCCGAGCAGCGCGCGGACCAGGGCGGACCAGTGCCCGCTGGTCGCGGCGGCCAGCAGGAGCAGGAGCGCGGTCCCGGCGTAGGCCGGCCCGGTCAGCGCGTCGGGCAGGCGGGCGGTGGCCGCGTCGATCCAGGCCAGCGCGACGCCGCAGGCGGCCAGCCAGCAGGCGGCGGCCAGCACCAGGCCGGGGTGGATCCGGGCCGCGAGCGCTCCGAACATGATCGCGGTGATCAGCTCCGGGACCAGCGGCGGCGGCCCGAGGCGGGCCCGGCACTCCGCACAGTGGCCGGATGCCGGAGCGGCTAGCCCGCGCAAGCCGTTACGCGGCGGCAGCAACATGTGGCCGCACGAGGGGCAGGCGCGCCGCACGGGCTCGCCGGCCGGTACCGCGCAGGCGAACACGATCGCGCGCAGGCCTCGGCCGACGACCAGACCTGCGACGGCGAGGACGCCCACTAGCAGCCAGTTCACGGCTTACGGCTCATTTACGCGAGAATGACCTATGTCATCTGAGTCACGATGGCTGCGGGGAAGGCCACCGCTGCGTAGCCTATGTGCGTTTCCGGATGGGAGGGATCGGTCTGTCCACCCAGGCGGCTCGGATGAGCCGAATCGTGATCGCGGTGCTCGGCGTGGTCGCGGCGACCCAGGTTCCGGCGGCCGCGGCGGTGGCCGGGTCGGCGGCGGCGCGGTCCCCGCGGGCCCCGGCGGCGGCCAAGCCGTCACCCAAGCCCTCGAAGTCGACCACGCCGACCAAGCCGACCAAACCCGCCAAGCCGCCTAAGCCGTCGGTGCCGACCCCGGTGGCGACCGAACCCCAGCCCACCCAGCAGTGCCCGGGCCCGGGTCAGGCGAGCAAGAAGGTCTCGTCGATCCCCTGGGCCCAGACGGTGCTGGACTGGAGCAGCGTGTGGCCGCAGACCGAGGGCCGTGGCGTCACGGTCGCGGTCGTCGACAGCGGCGTGGACTTCAACAAGCAACTGGCGGGCCGGGTCAGCGCCGTCGACGTCACCGGGACTGGTTTCGGGGACTGCGTGGGTCACGGCACGGAGCTAGCGGGCATCATCGCCGCGAGCAACCTGGAGGCGAAGGGGTTCCCCTTCGCGGGCGTGGCGCCCGAAGCCAAGATCCTCTCGGTCAAGGTGAACAGCCAGGAGACCGGCAACTCCAACCTGCTGGCCCAGGGCATCGAGGACGCGGCCAAGCTGCACGCGCAGGTCATCAACGTGTCGATCACGACCAGCAACACGCCCGCGCTGCGCGCGGCCGTGCAGTTCGCGCTGGGCCAGGGCGCGGTGATCGTGGCGGCCGGCGGCAATGACGAGCCCAACACCGGCATCGGGCCGTTCTACCCCGCGAGCTACCCGGGCGTGCTGTCGGTCGGTGCGGTAGGCGAGGACGGCGCGCTGGCCACGTTCTCCGATCTGCACTCGCGCGTCGCGGTCACCGCGCCCGGGATCAACATCACCAGCACCTGCCCCGGCGGGTACGAGGTCAACAACATACAGGGAACCAGTTACGCCACCGCGTACGTGTCCGGGCTCGCCGCGCTGCTGCTCGCCAAGGACCCCCACCTGAGCGTGGCGCAGGTCGTGAACCGGATCAAGAGCACGGCGAACGGCGGGACAGGCCCGGGGACCGGCGACGGCCTGATCAACCCGCTGCAGGCGATCGACGGGATCATGCCGTCCGGCGCGGCGGCGAGTTCGGCGCCGTCGGTGCGGCCGCAGCGGGTCGCGGTGTTCCGGGCGCCGCCGGTCGACCAGGCCGCCATCGACACCTCGACGATCGTCACGGTCAGCGCGGTCGGCGCGGCCGCGCTGGTGGCCATCGCGGCCGTGGTCGTCATCGCCGGGCGCCGCCGCCGGTGGCGCGCGGGGCCGTTGCCGGTGCCGGCGGATGAGCGCGAGAGTGCCCCGCCGGACCGCCAGGCCGATCCCGACCCGGCCGGCCCAAGCACCACCGACGATCTGTTCGCGCCCTAGTTCCCTAGCTCGTCGATAGCGCCCTGGCGCCCTGGCGTCAGGGCCGCCGGTGCGAGGTGGCGGGCAGGCCGCTGTACTCGGGGCCGGGCGCGCGGTGCGAGCCGCCCGAGCGCGATGCGCCCGGCTGACTGGCGTGGTGCGCGCCCGCGACGGGCGTGGCGCCGTCATCCATAAGCGCGACCTGAACCAGCTTGCTGCCGGTCTTGCGCTCCACGTAGAACCCGCGGCCCGGCGGCTGGGCCGCCGGCTTGACACTGCCGAGCAGCGGTCCCTCGTCCCGGCTGCCCGACATGATCAGCCCGGGTGAGCCCATCTCGCGGACGCGCTGGATGATCGGGTCGAACATGGACCGCCCGGCCCCGCCCGCCTGCCTGGCCAGGATCACGTGCAGGCCGATGTCGCGGGCCTGGGGGATCAGGTCGGCGAGCGCGATCAGCGGGTTGCTCGCGCCGGATACGAGGTCGTAGTCGTCGATGACCAGGAACAGGTCCGAGCCCTCCCACCAGGAGCGGCTGCGCAGTTGCTGCGGCGTCAGGTCCGGCGGCGGCAGCCGCTTGGTCATGGCCTCGCGCACGTCATTGATCAACGGGATCGCGGCGGCCGAGGAGGCGGCGTAGCCGATCCGGTGCTCGGTGTCCGCGCTGTCCAGCAGCGCCCGGCGGTAGTCGATGAAGATCAGCCGGGCCTCGCTGGGCGTGTAGCGGTCGACCACGCTCTCTGAGATCACCCGCAGCAGGTTCGACTTGCCGCACTCGGTGTCGCCGAAGACGATGAAGTGGGCGTCGGCCGAGAAGTCCAGCATGATCGGCGACAGGGTGCTCTCGTCGATCGAGAACGGGACCTTCTTGCCGGTCTGCGCCACGCCGGGCAGCGTGGTGACGCTGAACGCGTCCGGGAGCAACCGGACTGGGGGCGCCGGGTCGCCCTGCCAGGCCACGTCGACGGTCTCCACGAGCTTCTGCATGCCTTCGGCCAGGCTGTCGATGGCCGGCTGGCTGTCGATGCGCGGCAGCGCGGTCAGGAACTGCAGGCCGTCGCGGGTGATGCCGCGGCCCGGCGCGTTCTCGGGCACGTTCATCGCCATCCGCCGGTCGACCTCGGATTCGTACGGGTCGCCGAGTCGCAGTTCCAGCCGGGTGCCGAACAGGTCACGGACCGAAGGCCGGTACTCCGACCACTTTCCGGTGCTGGCCACCAGGTGCACGCCGTAGCCCAGGCCCCGGGCGGCGATCGAGGTGACGGCCTGCTCGAGTTCCTCGAACTCCTGGCGCAGGGTCAGCCAGCCGTCCACGACCAGGAACACGTCCCCGTACCCGTCCCCGGCCACCTCGCCGCTGGCCCGCATCTTGCGGTACGCGGCGATCGACTCGATGCCCTTCTCGGCGAACTCCTTCTCCCGGCGGTTGAGTATGCCCTGCACCTCGGCCACCGTGCGCCGGACCCGGGTGCCGTCCAGCCGGCTGGCCACCCCGCCGACGTGCGGCAGCCCGGACAAGCCGGCCAGCGCGCCGCCGCCGAAGTCGAGGCAGTAGAACTGCGTCTCGCGCGGGGTGTGCAGCAGCGCCAGCGAGCAGATCAGCGTGCGCAGCATCGTGGACTTGCCGCTGCGCGGCGCGCCGACGACGGCGGCGTGGCCCGCGGACCCGGACAGGTCGACCCACTGCGGGTCCCGGCGCTGGTCGAACGGCCGGTCCACGATCCCGGTGACCGCGCGGAGCTTGCCCCGCCAGTCCGGGTTCTCGACCGCGCAGCCGTACTGCTGCGAGATCGAGAGCTGGGGCAGCAACTGGTCGAGCGTGGCCGGCACATCCAGCGGCGGCAGCCAGATCTGGTGGGCGGCCGTGCCGTGCCCGGCCAGCTGGCGGACCACGACGTCGAGCAGGCTCTCGGTCAGCTCGCCCGGCCCGGCCTCGGCCGGCCCTTCCCCAATCACCTCGGGCCGGACGTAGCCGGGTCCGTACGGCACGATCACGGGCCGGACCTTGCGCTGGGCGCCGCGGCTGCTCGCCCCGATGATGGCCGGCCCGGAGACGTACGCCGCCTTGAACCTGGTCATGTCGCCGGTGTCGAACTTCAGGTAGCCATTGCCCGGCTGCGGCGGCAGCTCGTAGGCGTCGGGGACGCCGAGCACGACGCGCGACTCGGAGGCGGAGAACGTGCGCAGGCCGATCCGGTAGGACAGGTGCGTATCCAGGCCGCGCAGCTTTCCTTCCTCCAGCCGTTGCGAGGCGAGCAGCAGGTGCACGCCGAGCGATCGGCCGAGCCGCCCGATCATCACGAACAGGTCGATGAACTCGGCCCGGGCCGAGAGCAGCTCGGAGAACTCGTCGAGCACCACGAACAGCGTGGGCACCGGGGGCAGGTCGGCGCCTTCCTCGCGGGCCTTGGTGTAGTCGCGCAGCGAGGCGTAGTTACCCGACGCGCGCAGCAACTCCTGCCGGCGGACCAGCTCGCCGTTGAGGGCGTCTCGCATCCGGTCGACCAGCGGCAGCTCGTCGGCCAGGTTGGTGATCACGGCGGAGACGTGGGTGAGCTTGTCCAGGCCCAGGAACGTGGCGCCGCCCTTGAAGTCCACCAGCACAAAGTTGAGCATGTCGGAGGGGTGACTCAGGGCCAGGCCCAGCACCAGCGTCCGCAGCAGCTCGGACTTGCCCGACCCGGTCGCGCCGATGACCAGGCCGTGCGGGCCCATGCCGCCCTGGGCGGACTCCTTGATGTCCAGTTCGACCGGCTGCCCCTCGGCGTCGGTGCCGATCGGCACCCGCAGCCGGGCGCGGGGCGCGCGGGCCCGCCACAGGGTAGCCAGGTCGAGATGGAGCGGATTGGCCACGCCGAGCAGGGAGGTCAGCGTGAGGTCGGCGGACAGCGGATCCTCGGCCGGGCCGACGCCGGGGCGCAGCGGGGCCATCTGACGCGCGAGCGCGTCGGCCTCGGCGAGCGTCAGCGCGTCGGGCATGCCGATCGAGGAGCGCTGCTCGGCGCCGGTGCGGTCCCTGGTGAGCATCTCCGTTCCGGCCGCGGTAACGTGCAGCCGGAGGGCGGGCACGCCCGCGATGCCGGGCGAGGTGGACGAACCGGGGCTCAGGTCGATGATCACGGCGCCCTCGACGCCGTCGGTGCCGAGCCGGGAGTCGCCCATGCCCTCGCCGCCGTCGACGATCACCACGTGGAACGGCAGCGTCCCGGCACGCCCGGAAGCGAACGGGCCCCGGCCGGAGATGTCGGCGCCCAGCATCGCCTCGAGCTGCGGGAGGCTCGGCGCCATCATGCGGACCGGCCCGGCCGCGTCGACCTCGGTCGGGTGCATGTTGTGCGGCAGCCACTTGATCCACTGCCACCACCGCATCCGGTCCCGCGAGGCGCAGACGCAGATGCGCAGGTCGTCGGGGGAGTGGAAGACGGCGAGCTGAGCGACCAGCGCCCGGATCATGCCGTAGGCGGTCTCGGGCTCGCCGCCGGGCGCGATCCGGGCGAACGAGCGCAGCGAGATGCCGACGGGCAGTTGGGAGACGCTGTTGTGGGCGCGGATGAACCGGCGCAGCGCGCCCGCGCAGAGCGGGTCGAGGTCCTCGACCGGCTTGGTGTCGGGGGGGACGAGCCGGACGGCCAGCCGGTGCGTTCCCGTGCCGATGCGGACCTTCGCGAAATCCTCGCCGGACGGGCGCCGTTCCCAGATCCGGCGCAGCTCGGGGTCGATGAGCAACCCGGGCAGCGCCTGCGGGTCGGGGCTCACCCACTCCAGCGCCTCCCGCTGCGCCTGCGCGACCTTACGCACCCGGCGCCGCACCTGGCTCAGGTAGCGCAGGTAGTCTCGGCGGGCGCCGTTCAGCTTGAGCTTGCGGTCGCCGGCGCCGCGGCCCATCTGACCGAGCATCATGCCGCCCATGCCGAGGGCCATGGCGCCGCCGCCCACGTACGCGATCTTGTTGGAGCTGCCGCCGCCGATGATCATGGCGCCCATGCCGACCGCCATGGCGAGCATGGGCAGGTACATCAGCGTCTGCCGGAAGTTGTCGCCCTGGGCCTCCGGGATCTCCGGCGGAGACTGGAGCGCGATCTCGCCGCTCGGAAGTTCCGGCGGGTCATGCCGTTCAGCGCGACGGACGATGACGGTGCTCAACGGGTTTGCCTTTCGCGAGTCCTTTCCGGCCGGGGCCGGTGCGCGATTCGACCGGTTGGTCCGCGCTGAGGCGAGTTATCATTCTACGGCCGCATTTCCGCCGCGGTGGGTGTTGAGTTGAAGGGCGTCCGCCTAAACACCATCGCGCGGCGGGCGGGTCGGCGGCTTCGGGGATCTGTGTCCTTATCGATGACGGTGGCCGTCAGTGGGGTTGCGAGGGAGGCACATGAGCACGGCAAGCGGATCTGACCTCTGCCGGATCACGGTGGTGGGGCCGTCCCGGCGGGTCGACATCGCGCTCCCCGGCTACGTGTCGTTCGCCGACCTGTTCCCCGCGGTGGCCAAGTACGCGGGGCTCGACGGGCCCGACGTGGTCGGCGAAAAGGGCGGCTGGGTGCTGCAGCGGCTGGGCCAGGAGCCCTTCTCACCGGCGATAACCCCGCTCCAGGCCGGCCTGCGTGATGGGGAGATGATCTACCTGCGGCCGCACCGGGCCCAGTTGCCCCGGCTGGCCTTCGACGACGTGGCCGACGTGATCGCGACCGGGCTGAACGACGCGCCCGGCCGGTGGCAGCCGCGGCACGCTCGCTGGGTGGCCCTCGGCGCCAGCGTGGCGGCACTGGCCGCGGGTGCGGTGTTCATCGTGCGGTCCGGGCCGCCCTGGCCGGTACCGGCGGCGGTAGCGGCCGCGGTCGCTGTGGCGCTGCTCCTGGCGGTTTTCTCGCTGGCCCGGGCCGCCGGCGACGCGCGCGCCGGCGCGGTGCTCGGCTACGCGGCGCTCCCTTACGCCTTCCTGGCCGGGCTGCTCGTGCCGGCCAGGTCGTCGTCGCTGACCCACCTTGGCGCGATCAACCTGCTGTCGGCCCTCGCCGCGACCGCACTGGTCGCCGTGCTGGCGGCCGCGGCGTCCACGGAGGTCTCGCTGTTCTTCGGCCCGGCCTGCGCGGCGCTGATCGGGGTGATCGGCGCGTGGGTCGGGTACGCGTTCGGCATCGGTTTCGACGGGGCGGCCGCCGTGATGGTGGTCCCGGTGCTGGCCCTGACCCCGCTGATCCCGGCCATTGCCTTCCGGATGGCGCGAATGACGCTGCCGGAGGTGCCGCGGCACGCCGACGACCTGCGCCGCGACACGCTCACCGTGGACGGGGCCAAGGTGTTCGACCGGACGGCCGCGGCCGACCGGTTCGTGACCGGGTCCGCGGCGGGCATCGGCCTGGTGGCCGCGGCCGCCGAGATCGGGCTGGCGTTCGCCCGAAGCTCGCTCGGCCTGGTCATGTGCGCGGTGCTGGCCTGCGCGCTGCTGCTGCGTTCGCGGCTGTTCCGCGGCCTGGCCCAGCGGCTGGGGCTGATGATCCCCGCCTATGCGGGCCTGATCCTGCTGGCCGTGGGGGCCGGTCACGGGACCACGCAGTCGCAGCACCTGCTGTACGCGCTCGGCCCGCTGATCGCGGGCACGGCCCTGGTCACCGGCGTCGGCATCTGGCTGCCCGACCACCGTCCGTCACCGTTCTGGGGCCGAATTGGTGACATCGCCGACATGCTGCTCATCGTCGGCCTGCTCCCGCTCGCGCTGGGCGTCGCCGGGGTGTTCGGCTACGTCCGTGGCCTGGGCTGATCCACAACCGGCTACCGGCGGAGGCACCTTTGTCCATGCAGAGCCGCAGGGACCTGTTCCAGGCCCACCGGCTGATGACCCAGCGGGCCTCGCTGGCCCTGCTGCGCGGCGAGCCCGACGTCCCCGACCAGCCGATGCGCCGGCTGAACATCGGCACGTTCGCCAGCATCCTGGTCGGCGTGATCGTCACGGGCATCTTCTTCATCTGGGGCCTGCTCGGCCACGGCGGCGGCACGCTGTCGAACCAGGGCGGCACCCTCATCATCGACAAGCAGTCCGGCCAGTCTTATGTGTTCTGCGAGCAGGGCAAGGATGTCTGCCCGGAGGTGAACTACGCGTCGGCCCTGCTCGATCTGCAGAGCACCTCGGTGAACCAGCAGACGGTGAGCCAGGCCGCGCTGGCCAAGTACCCCCGCGGGCCGCTGCTCGGCATCCCCGGGCTGCCCCCGCTGCCCGATGCCAGCCTGCTGACCAAGCAGCCGTGGTCGGTGTGCACGCAGACCGCGGTCGGCGTGTCCGGCCAGCAGACCACGACGGACCTGTCGGTGGGCATGGCCACCGGCGGCAGTGCACTGGGGAACGGCGCGCTGCTGACCCAGGCGCAGGGCCAGGACTGGCTGGTCTGGAACGACCAGCGGATGGCGATTCAGCAGGGCGGCATCAGCGCGCTGGACAAGTCCTCGTCCACGACCCAGCCGCCGATCCAGGTGCCGCTGCAGTGGCTCGACGCGCTGCCCCAGGGGCCGGCGTTCGCAGCGCCGGCGATCCCGGACAAGGGCCAGACGGTGCACAGCCCAGCGGGCGGCAGCGCCCAGGTGGGGCAGGTCTATCAGGTCACTGTGGCCGGGGGGAAACAGTTCTACGTGCTGCTCAGCGACGGCCTGGCCCCGATCTCGCAGACGCAGGCGGCCCTGATGGCGTTCGAGCCGTCCCAGCCGACGGTGGCCTCGCTGAACCCGTCCCAGGTCACCGGGCACCTGTCGAAGTCCACGGTGCCGGCCAACGGGCTGCCGGCCAGCCTGCCCAGCATGATCAGCCCGACCTCGACGGCACCACTGTGCGTGGTCTACACCAGTGTCGGCGGCAGCACCGCGCTGAGCGATCAGGTCAACATCGGCGGGCAGATGCCGTCCGGCGGAGTGGCCACGAACACCCCGGCGGACGTCGATCAGGTCGCGCTGCCGCCGGGGGCGGGCGCGCTGGTCGGGGACGCCCCCGGCCCGGGCCAGAGCGGCGGCGCGGTGAGCTATTTCCTGGTCACGAGCGGACGCAGGTACGCCCTGTCCGAAACCGAGGTCATCGGCTTTCTTGGTTACAGCCGGTCACAAGCGGTGCTCCTGCCCGCGGGCGTGGTCGACCTGATCCCTCAGGGGCCCGCGCTCGACCCGGCTCAGGCGACGAAGTCCGTGCCGTCCGCCGGATGACACTTTGATCACGCTCCCGTTGCGCGTTTTGGGGCATACTGGCCTTTCCGCAGGTCAATGCCGCTCAGGAAAGGCCGGGAGCCGGTGTCGTGATGAGCACGTACCGTAGTCGCCTGTCCCGGTTGACACCATTGTCGGAGTTAGCCAGAATTGGGCTTGATTCTGTGGTGGGGACACACGAGCGGCTCCGTTCAGTGCCGACGGGTGGGGTACCAACTGTGACCGCACCCCCCGAACGGAGCTGACCAGGCACGCAAGACCATCGCTAACAGCGGCAGAGACAGGAGGTGCGGCGTGGCCGGCGAGAGTGCATTCGACAGAGCACAGATGGCGACAGCTGCTAACCAGACGCAGCAGGCTGTGGACACGATCCGCGGCATTCAGAGCACCATGAACAACCAGCAGGAAGCCCTGCAGGCTGGCTGGAAGGGCGAGGCGTCGACAGCTTTCACCAACGCCTTCATGACGTTCAACGGCGACTTCACCAAGGTCCTCCAGGCCCTGGCGAACCTGCAGGAGAAGCTGAGCGCGGCCCAGCGGAACTACACCGCCACGGAGACCGCGAACACCCAGGCGGCCAGCAAGATCGGCCAGGCGCTGAACGGCTGAGACGGGCAAGGAGAAGCACAATGAGTGACTACACCGTGGTCCAGTTCGCCGCGTTGGAGAGCGGCCAGCAGGACCTTGTCAACAGCCTTAACCAGCTGCAGAGCACCGTGGACCAGCTCGACTCTCAGTTGCAGACGCACCTGTCGACCTGGATCGGTTCCGCGCAGCAGGCGTACCTCGTGGCCAAGACGACGTGGACCAACGCCATGACCGACATGCAGACCGTGCTGGGATCCCTGGGTTCGGTGGTCGGCACGGCCAGCGAGAACTACTCGGCCGCGGAGCGGGCCAACGCCGGCATGTTCCAGTAGGAGCGGCTCGCGGTGCCGTGGCCGGTTGTGGCGCGGCACCGCGGCCCCCTTCGCATTTATTTGCATTAATTACCGGGCAGTTTAAAACGTTATCGTCAGCGGAGGTTCGTGATGAGCGGCGTCCAAGACGCGATGATCCTGGCCGATCAGCAAAAAATTGACCAGCAGGCCGCGGCGCAAAACGCTCAGACATATAACCCGGACGGGTCCGGGAAGGCCAACGACTATCACCCGCCGAAATTGGCTCAGTCCACGTTTCCGCCTCATCTGACGGCGGGCTCGGACTTTAAGGTGAACCGGGACGATCTGACCAAGGTCGCGGCCCAGATGGGCCAGGACCTGGCCGCGCTGGAGTCTGCTCTGCAGACGCTGGGCAACGGCGGCGCGGGCGGGGCGACCGTCGGTGGCTGGGAGCAAGCCGACGGGTTCGGGAACAACTCCATGCAGGCCTGGTGGGGCATCTACAGCTTCGTCCAGGAACTCAACACCGTCTACGACCAGGTGACTGGCTACCTGCACCAGACGGCCCAGAACTATGGCGACGCGGAGCAGACCACGGCCGCTGCCGCTAACCAAGTTGGCTCCGACGCCGCCCCGAGCGGCTTGGCCTGACGGGGAGGACGCTAGTCATGCGAGAGGCAGATGGGGGCGGGTTGGCCGCGGTAAGCGGTCGCACGTACCACATCAGGACCATGGCGGTCGCGGGGGGCGGCGGCGGCGGGTACACGGCGCAAGAGGTGGAGGAACTGTTCTCCTACCTCGACCCCGGCGCCGTGTCGCAGGCCGGCAGCGCGCACACGCAGGCTTCTAGCAAGCTGTCCGACATTGCGGACCAGTTGGTCAAGCACGCACAGGTGCTGGCCGGCACGTGGAGCGGCACCGCCGCGCAGGGCGCGGTGAGCAACCTTCAGCAACTGCACCAGAGCGCGGTCAACCTGTCTCAAGCCTCGGCCCAGACCGGTTCCGTGCTGACCTGGATGGGCAGCGAGATCCTGCCCTACTACAAGAACTGGAAGCCGGCCAGCAACGGCGTCGTGGGCGACGTCGAGAGCCTCATCGGTGACAACCCGCAGAACACAGAGGCGCAGCAGGTCATGGCGCGCCTCAACGACCGGCTCAGCCAGGGCAACTCGAACCTGCCGGCCAGCGTCAGCGTGACCCTGCCACCCGCCAACAAGATGCAGGCGAGCCCGGCGAGCCCGGGCTCGTCTCCCGGCAGCGGCGCGGGCGGCGCCGCGGGCACGGCGGCCGTGGCCCTCGGCGGCGGTACCGGCGGTGTCGGCGTCTCCGGCGGCAGCGGCACTGGCGGCGGCGGCACCACTGGCGGCGGCACCGGTGGCTCGGTCGGCAGTAAGCCCGTCCTGGGCGACCCGGGCGGCACGACGCACCTAGCGGGCGGCCCTCCGGGCACCGGTTCCGGGTCCGGCCCGGGCGGCGTGAACCCCGGTGGCGGCCCCGGGGCCGGCGGCGGGTCCGGCAACCCCGGGCCGGTCGGCTCGGGTGGCACGGACCCGGTGGTGATCCCGCCGGCCGGCCCCGGCAGTGGCGGTGGGCCCGGCGAAGGCGACCCGAACCCCGGCCTGGGCGACGGCCCCGGCCCCGGCACCGACCCGGCCGGCTTCGGTCAGCCTCCGGGTGAGGGCGGTGGCGACCCCCTGCCCGGCGGTACGGACCCGGTCGGCTTTGGTCAGCCTCCGGGCGCGGGCGGCGAGCCCGGCGGCTTCGGTGGCATCCCCGGTGGCGGCAACATCGGCTCCGGCGGCATCGGTGCCGAAGGAACCGGCGGGGCCGGCTCCGGCCGCCCCGGCCTGCCCGGCGATGACATGGTCGGGTCCACCCCCGGCGACAGCGTGGTCGTCGGCTCGGACGGCATGATCGGCGCTGGACCCGGAAACCCCGAAGAGGGCTTCATGGGCAGCGAGTTCGGGACCGGCAACACCGGTGCGACCGGCTTTGTCGGTGCCGACGACGCAGCCGTGGGCGGCCCAGGCGGCATGCCGATGGGCGGCGCGGGCGGTGGCGGTCAGCGCAACGAGCGCGAACGTCGCCGCGAGTCCTGGATGCCCGAAGAGAAGGAACTCTGGGAAGGTCCGGCTCAGGACCAGTCGGCGTCGCTTGTCGACGCCTGACCGGAGGTAGCAGCCGGAGCCGGTTTCCGGCCGTGACGGACGAACGCGGCGGGCGGGGCAGCAATGCCCCAGCCCGCCGCGTTTGCCTTGTCGCGTTTGCCTTGTCGCGGCAAAAGGTCAAAGGATGTGAGCCATGTTGGCAACAGCAGGCATACGAGCGCTGGCCGCGCCCATCGCGCTCGCGATCGCCGGTTTACTGGCCGTCGGCACCACCGCGCTCCCGGCCCAGGCCGCCCCGGCGGCGGCCGGGCAAGGCGGCCACGGCGGCGTCCCCGCTCTGCAGCCGGCGTCGAGCGAGTGGTGGTTCACGTCCTGGGACATCCAGACGCGGGTCTGGCCGCTCAGCCAGGGCGCCGGGGTAAAGGTCGGCATACTCGACACCGGCGTCCAGGCCAATCTGCCTGACTTGCGCGGCACGGTCCTGCCCGGCGGCGACACCACTGGGGCCGGCGGCAACGGCGAGACCGACACCGACGCGACCGGCGAAGGCCATGGCACCGCGATGGCCTCGCTGATCGTCGGCCAGGGAGCGGACGACGGCCTGGTTGGTATCGCGCCCAAGGCGAAGATCCTGCCGGTCCGCATGGGCAGCGCGCACGGCCAGCCTGAGGAGGGCACGTCGCAGACCGAGGCTGCGGCCATCAAGTTCGCCGTCAGCCGGGGCGTGACGGTGATCAATATGTCCATCGGCGCGGTGAACGGGTCGGCGTCGGGCTGCGACCCGGTGCTGCAGGACGCGGTGGCCTATGCGCTGCAGCACAACGTCATTGTGGTGGCCTCCGCGGGCGACGAGGCGACCGAGCAGAACCCGCCGGAGTCGCCGGCCTCGTGCCAGGGGGTGCTGGCGGTCGGCGCGGTCAACCCGAAACTGACCCTGTGGTCGGGCAGCGAGGTGCAGCCGTATGTGGCGGTGGCCGCGCCCGGCAGTGACATCACCGCCCTCGCATCGAACGGCAAGTACTTCAACGGGATGGGGTCGAGCGCCTCCGCCGCGTTCGTGTCCGGTGCGGTCGCGCTGATCCGCTCCCGGTACCCGTCCATGCCCTGGTACCAGGTGGTGCAGCGGATCATCAACACCAGCCTGCCGAAGGGCGGCACCATACCCAACAACAGCTTCGGGTACGGGATCGTGCGCATCGACCGCGCGCTGAACGTGTCCAAGTACCCGGTGCCGGCCAGCGACCCCAACCCGGTGTACGGCGCTTACCAGCAGTGGCTGAGCAGCCCGCAGGGCCAGGCGTACGCCCATCCCGCGAAGCCGCACCCGGCGCATCCGGCCCCGGCCGCCACGGGCGCCTCCTCGGGCAGCGGCGTAGGCGTGTTGGCCGTGGTCATCGCGGTGGTCGTGGTGGTGATCGCGGTCGCGGTGTTCGTCGTGGCGGCTCGCCGCCGGAACCGGCGTCCCGCCTAGTCCGCCGCCGGCCAGGGGCTGGCCGCGCTGAGCCGGCCGGCCCGGGGCGGCGCGGGCGACGAGAGCCAGGCGTCGATGCCGGCCAGCAGGCGGGAGCGGACCTCTTCGGGCGCGACCGAGCCCCGCACGGACATCCGCGCGAGTTCGGCGAGTTCGTCGTCGCACAGGCCATGGGCCTGGCGGGCGATCTGGTACTGGGCGGTGAGCCGCCGCCCGAACAGCAGCGGGTCGTCGGCGCCCAGCGCGACGCCGATCCCCGCGTCGAGCAGCGTCCGCAGCGGGACGTCGGCGGGCGTGGCCGCGACCCCGAGCGCCACGTTGGACGCCGGGCAGACCTCGAGGGTGACGCCGGCCGCGGCGATCCGTTCCCGCAAGGGCCGGTCGCGGGCGGCGGCGACCCCGTGGCCTATCCGGTCGGCGTGCAGTTCGTCGAGGCAGGCCCGGACGCTGGCCGGCCCGGCCAGTTCCCCGCCGTGCGGCACCGAGACCAGCCCGCCGCGGGCCGCGATCCGGAAGGCCGGGGCGAAGTCGGGCGCGGCGCCCCGCCGCTCGTCGTTGGACAGCCCGAAGCCCACGACACCGCGCCCGGCGTAGGCGGCCGCGAGCCGGGCCAGCGTGCGCGCGTCGAGCGGGTGCCGGGTCCGGTTGGCCGCGATGATCACGCCGATGCCGGTCCCGGTGGCCGCGGAGGCCGCCGCGGCCGCGTCCAGGATCAGTTCCACCGTGGGGGTCAGCCCGCCGAACCTGGACGCGTAGCCCGAGGGGTCGACCTGGATCTCCAGCCAGCCCGATCCCTCGTCCCGCTCGTCCGCCGCGACCTCAGCCAGCAGCCGGCGAACGTCGGCCTCGGTGCGGACCACCGACCGGGCGATGTCGTAGAGGCGCTGGAATCGGAACCAGCCCCGCTCGTCGGTGCCCCGCAGCCGGGGCGGCCACTCGTCGACCAGCGCCTCGGGCAGGTGCACGCCGTGCTCGCGGGCGAGGTCCACCAGGGTGGAATGGCGCATCCCGCCGGTGAAGTGCAGGTGCAGGTGCGCCTTGGGGAGTTGGCTGAGCGGGCGGGCCATGGCGTCGGCGGCCCGGCGGCGGTGTGGGCGGCGGGAACAGGCCCCGGGTCAGCGGGCCTGGCCGAGCAGCTTGCCGAGCCGGGTGATCCCCTCCTCCAGGTCGTCGTCGGCCAGCGCGCACGACAGCCGGAAGTAGCCGGGGGTACCGAACGCCTCCCCGGGCACCACTGCCACGTCGGCCTCGTCGAGCAGCAACTCGGCCAGTTCGGTCGTGGTGGCGGGCCGGCGCCCGGCCAGTTCCTTGCCGAGCACGCCCTTGACCGACGGATAGCAGTAGAACGCGCCCTCCGGCGTCGGGCAGACCACACCGGGGATCTCGTTCAGCATGCCGGTCATCAGCAGCCGGCGGCGGTCGAAGGCATCCCGCATCCTCGCCACCGCGGTCAGGTCGCCGGACACCGCGGCCAGGGCGGCGGCCTGGGCCACGTTGCAGACGTTGGAGGTCAGGTGCGACTGAAGGCCCGCGGCGGCCTTGGTCACGTCGGGCGGCCCGATCAGCCAGCCGACCCGCCAGCCGGTCATCGCGTAGGTCTTGGCCACCCCGTTGAGCACGACGCAGCGGTCGGCGAGTTCGGGCGTGGCCGTGGCGATCGTGGCGAAGCGGGCGTCGCCGTAGACCAGGTGCTCGTAGATCTCGTCGGTGACCACCCACAGGCCCTTCTCGGCCGCCCAGCGCCCGATCTCGGCCACCAGTTCGGGCGGGTACACCGCGCCGGTCGGGTTGGACGGCGAGACGAACACCAGCATCTTGGTCCGGTCGGTGCGGTGCGCCTCCAGATCGGCCACGGACGTCAGGTAGCCCGACTGCTCCTGGGTCATGACCGGGACCGGCACCGCGCCCGCGAGCGCGATCGCCTCCGGGTAGGTGGTCCAGTACGGGGTGGGCAGCAGCACCTCGTCGCCTGGGTCGAGCAGGGTCGCGAACGCCATGTACACGGCTTGCTTGCCGCCGTTGGTCACCAGCACCTGGCCGGGAGCGACCTGGTAACCGGAGTCGCGCTGGGTCTTCGCCGCGATCGCCTCGCGCAACTCGGGCAGCCCGGCCGCGGGGGAGTACTTGTGGAATCTCGGATCGGCGCAAGCTCGCTGCGCGGCCTCGACGATGTAGTCGGGGGTCGGGAAATCGGGCTCACCCGCGCCGAAACTGATCACCGGCCGGCCGGCCGCCTTGGCCGCGCGGGCCTTCGCGTCGACGGCGAGCGTCGCCGACTCGGTGATCGATCCGATCCGGGCCGAGATCCTGTGCGCAGAGGAAACCATGTCACCATGGTGGCATCTCGCCCGGTGCACTGGTGGCCGGGTGCGGCATCACGGCGGTGGCCGGGGACGCGGGCGCGGCGGGCCGGGCTCGCCGTCGGCCGCGGGCGCGATATTTTGGCGCAGGTCGCGCGGCAAGTCGCCGATGCGGTTCGACGGCAGGGGTCTCGGCAACGTACACTTCAGCAACTGGTGGCGGTCCACCAGGTGACCGGTGCATGCCCGCATGCCGCAGATATGGCGCTGTTACGGCAAGCACCTGTCGCGGCAGTGCCGCCACAGGGCAGTAGCTCAATTGGCTAGAGTCCCGGTCTCCAAAACCGGTGGTTGGGGGTTCGAGTCCCTCCTGCCCTGCGAGTGCGGTCTGTGATTCTGCGGACCGGACGGCGTCAGCCGGTCAGTGATAAACGCTGCTCAGGTGAGGACATGGCAACTCAGACACGTGGCACTGCGGCGGAGAAGCCGGCCAGGTCCGGACGTCCGGCTAAGCCGGAGCGGACCACCCCGGCGCTGTTCGTGCGGCAGGTGATCGCGGAACTGCGCAAGGTCATCTGGCCAACCCGCAAGGAGCTTGTCACCTACACCACGGTGGCGATCGTGTTCATCCTGGTGATGGTGGGAATCGTGACCGGCCTGGACACGGCGTTTACCAAGGCGGTCTTCGAGGTTTTCGGCTGAGGCCATGACGGGCTGAGCAGTGACCGGCCGCCGCCGACGGCGGCGTGGTCGCGCCGGGCCTGGCGGTAGCCGTCTGGGCTGCCGCAGGGGGACCTGGCTGACGCCGGAATGAAGTGCGAAGAGAAAGAGTTATCGTGTCCGAGTCCGAACTACATGGCGGCCCAGAGCCGGCCGAGCACAGCCCCGACGGGAACGGTGCCGACGGGAACGGTGCCGACGGAAGCACTGCCAACGGCGAGGTGACTGGCATTCCCGCGGCTGACCCGCTGTCCCTGGCCGAGGCCGGAGCCGAGCTTGAGGCCGAGGCGGCGCTCGATACCGAGGCGGCGCTGGAGGCCGAGTCTGACGCCGAGTCCGAGGCTGAGGCCGAGGCCGAGGCCACCGACTCCGACGGCGCCGGGGACGACCCGGTGGGCGAGTTCAAGACCGAGTTGCGGGCGCTTCCCGGTGACTGGTATGTCGTGCACTCCTACGCCGGATACGAGAACCGGGTCCGTACCAACCTGGAGAGCCGCACACAGTCGCTGAACATGGAGGACTACATCTTCCAGATCGAGGTGCCCACCCACGAGGTGACCGAGATCAAGGGCGGCAAGCGCCAGCAGGTCCAGGAGAAGGTGCTGCCGGGATACATCCTCGTGCGGATGGACCTCACCGACGAGTCCTGGGCCGCGGTGCGGAACACGCCCGGCGTTACCGGATTCGTCGGGCTGTCGAGCCGGCCGTCGCCGCTGAGCCTGGACGAGGTCGCGGTGCTGCTGGCGCCGGAACCTGAGGAGAAGGCGGCGAAGAAGGCCGAGACGATGCGGGCCGCATCCGTCGACTTCGAGGTCGGCCAGTCCGTTACCGTTATGGACGGGCCGTTCGCGACGCTGCCCGCGACCGTGAACGAGATCAACGCCGACACCCAGAAGCTCAAGGTGCTGGTGTCGATCTTCGGCCGAGAGACGCCGGTTGAGCTGTCCTTCGATCAGGTCAGCAAGATCTGACCGGGACGGCTACGGGCTCACCGACCTGTTAGACCAGTTACGAAGGACCGAGAGGGACATGGCTCCGAGGAAGAAGAAGATCGCTGCGGTCGTCAAGGTGCAGCTGAATGCGGGACAGGCCACGCCGGCGCCGCCGGTGGGTACGGCTCTTGGCCCGCACGGCGTCAACATCATGGACTTCTGCAAGCAGTACAACGCGGCCACCGAGTCGCAGCGCGGCAACATCATCCCCGTAGAGATCACCATTTACGAGGACCGCTCGTTCACGTTCATCACGAAGACGCCGCCGGCACCAGAGCTCATCAAGAAGGCGGCGGGCGTGGAGAAGGGCAGCGGCGAGCCGCACAAGACCAAGGTGGGCACGGTCACCACCGCTCAGTTGCGCGAGATCGCGCAGGTGAAGATGGCTGACCTGAACGCCAACTCGATGGAAGCCGCAGAGAAGATCATCGCGGGCACGGCCCGCTCGATGGGCATCACGGTCGTCAGATAATCGCGGCCGTGACCAGTGGCAGGGCCAGGCGCTGGCCCGATGACCACAACCTCCGCACCGAATGAAGGAGACAAAGCGATGAAGCGCAGCAAGGCGTATCGCAAGGCTGACGAGCTTATCGAGGCCAGGCTCTACCCCCCGGCCGAGGCGATCGGGCTGGCCAGGAAGACATCAACCACGAAGTTCGACCCGACGGTCGAGGTCGCGCTGCGGCTCGGCGTGGACCCGCGTAAGGCGGACCAGATGGTCAGGGGGACCGTCAACCTGCCGCACGGGACTGGCAAGACCGCCCGGGTCCTGGTGTTCGCGACCGGCGACCGGGCCGAGGAGGCCAGGGCCGCGGGTGCGGACTTCGTGGGCGCGGACGACCTGATCGAGCGGATCCAGGGCGGGTTCCTGGACTTCGACGCGGTGGTGGCCACGCCGGACCTGATGGGCAAGGTGGGCCGGCTCGGCCGGGTCCTCGGTCCCCGCGGGCTCATGCCGAACCCGAAGACCGGCACCGTCACCACCGACGTGGGCAAGGCCGTCACCGACATCAAGGGCGGGAAGATCGAGTTCCGCGTGGACCGGCACGGCAACCTGCACTTCGTGATCGGCAAGGCATCGTTCCCCGACCGGTCGCTGGTGGAGAACTACGCGGTCGCGATCGAGGAAGTGCTCAGGCTCAAGCCGGCGGCGGCCAAGGGCCGGTACGTCAGGAAGATCACGATCACGACCACGATGGGACCGGGAGTTCCGGTCGACCCGAGCATCACCCGCAATCTGACGGAGGAATTCGAGGACGCCGCCGTCTGAACCGAGTTGGCGGCCGGACCGGTCGCCGCATATTGTTTACCCCAAAGCCAAAGACCGTCGGTCGTCACCGTGCGCCTCTGCACGGTGGCCGAAGGCCCCGCGAGAGCGGGCGGCCCGCGCAGGCGAACCGAGCTACACCGCCGGACCCGTGGATGTTATCCGGATCCGGCGGCCACGCCCTGGCGCGCCTGTGCCGGGGCGTTCGCATTTCACTTGCCCTTCACCGGCGCCGGATGTAGCCGGGTCCCGTCATGGGCGGCGACCGGAACGAGAAGGGAGGCCCATGGCGAGGGCGGAGAAGGTGAGCGCGGTCGCCGAGCTGACCGAGCGGTTTCAGAATTCCGCGGGCGCGGTGCTCACCGAGTACCGCGGTCTGTCCGTGGCCCAGCTCGGCGAGTTGCGCCACACGCTCGGCGAGAACGCCACGTTCGCTGTGGTCAAGAACACGCTTACGAAGATCGCCGCTAGCGAGGCCGGTGTCGCCGGGGAGCTGACCGAGTTGCTCAGCGGCCCGTCGGCGATCGCGTTCGTGCAGGGCGATGTCGTCGAGGCGGCCAAGGGACTGCGTGACTTCTCCCGGGTCAACCCGCTGCTGGTGATCAAGGGCGGCGTGCTCGACGGCAAGGTCATGCAGCCGGAAGAGATCGCCAAGCTGGCTGACCTGGAACCGCGCGAGGTGGTGCTGGCCAAGCTGGCCGGGGCCATGAAGGCGTCTATGGCCGGCGCGGCGGCGACGTTCGCGGCGCTGCCATCCCAGATGGCCCGGCTGCTCGCGGCCCTGGAAGAGAAGCAGCAGCAGGCCGAGGGCGGCGCCGAGGCCCCGGAGAGCTGACCGCGAGGACCTGGGCCGGCGGTGCGCCGCCGACCCAAACGTAGTCACGACGTAGGAATGTAGGAAGGAAGAGGAAGCACGCAATGGCGAAGCTCAGCAACGACGACCTGCTCGACGCGTTCAAGGAGATGACGCTGCTCGAGCTCTCGGAGTTCGTGAAGCAGTTCGAGGACGCATTCGACGTCAAGGCGGCGGCCCCGGTGGCCGTGGCCGGCCCGGCCGCCACCGGCGCCGGCGGCGGTGCCGCCGAAGAGGTCGAGGAGAAGGACGAGTTCGACGTCATCCTCGAGGCCGCGGGCGACAAGAAGATCCAGGTCATCAAGGAGGTCAGGACGCTGACCAGCCTGGGCCTCAAGGAGGCCAAGGACCTGGTGGACGGCGCGCCCAAGCCGGTACTCGAGCGGGTCAACAAGGAGTCCGCGGACAAGGCCAAGGCCGCCCTGGAGGGCGCCGGCGCCACGGTCACGGTCAAGTAAGCACGCTCAGTCGCAACTGCCCGCCGCGGGGACGTCCCCGCGGCGGGCAGGCGCATGCCAGCGGCCGTTCACCCGCGCAGGAGGGATCAGCCAGCGGCCGCACGCCCGCCTAAGAGGGATCGCCGCAGGCCCGGGGCGGTGCGGGTGCCGTCACGCTCGGGTCATATGGCAGTAGCCCGAAAAGGCGTGATACCCGGCTCGTATGGTCGCCAAACCTTGACTTGTCTGTGACGTTAGTCACGTAGCGTGTTGGGGCGACACTAGGGCCTGCGGGCTTGACGTTTCGCAGCGGAGGAGCGATGCTGCGTTGCAACCGTGAACATCATGGTGGCGTACATTTGACCAGCAGTGTGTCCGTGGGCTATGCTGCTAATTTGCGCTGCACTGTGACGTCCTCGGCCTTCTCGATCATCCCTCGCGGCGTGTCCGCAGGGCGTTTCGTGTGCTTGCGCTAGCCGTCCGCCACAAGCTCGGAAGGACCCCTGTTGGCAGCCTCGCGCAGCGCTTCAGCCACCGTCTCTGGTCCACGTCGCGTTTCCTTCGCTCGCATCAACGAACCGCTCGAAGTACCCAGTCTCCTCGCCCTGCAGACCGATTCCTTTGACTGGCTGCTCGGCAACGAGCGCTGGCGGGGCCGTATTGACGCGGAAAAGAAGACCGGCCTCAAGGACCTACCTGATCAGTCCGGCCTCGAAGAGATCTTCGAGGAGATCAGTCCCATCGAGGACTTCACGGGCACCATGTCGCTCTCGTTCCGAGATCATCGGTTTGAGCCTCCGAAGTACTCCGCCGAGGAGTGCAAGGAGAAGGACATGACGTTCTCCGCCCCCATGTTCGTGACGGCGGAGTTCATCAACAACAGCACCGGCGAGATCAAGAGCCAGACGGTGTTCATGGGTGACTTCCCGCTGATGTCGCCCAAGGGCACGTTCATCATCAACGGCACCGAGCGTGTCGTGGTGTCCCAGCTTGTCCGCTCGCCGGGTGTGTACTTCGACCGCCAGGTCGACAAGACCTCCGACAAGGACATCTACAGCTGCAAGGTGATCCCGTCCCGGGGCGCCTGGCTGGAGTTCGAGATCGACAAGCGCGACAGCGTCGGGGTCAGGATCGACCGCAAGCGCAAGCAGGGCGTCACCGTGCTGCTCAAGGCGCTCGGCTGGGACGAGGCGAAGATCCTGGAGCGGTTCGGCCAGTTCGAGTCCATGCGGGCCACGCTCGAGAAGGACCACACCACCGGCCAGGACGACGCACTGCTGGACATCTACCGTAAGCTGCGCCCGGGCGAGCCGCCGACCCGCGAGTCGGCCCAGGCCCTGCTGGAGAACCTCTACTTCAACCCGAAGCGCTACGACCTGGCCAAGGTGGGCCGGTATAAGGTCAACAAGAAGCTCGGCCTTTCGCTGCCGATCGGGCAGGGCACGCTGACCGAGGACGACATCGTCGCCACGATCGAGTACCTGGTCCGGCTGCACACCGGCGAAGAGGAGATGAAGTCGTCGGGCGACGCGATCGTGCCGGTCGAGACCGACGACATCGACCACTTCGGCAACCGGCGGCTGCGCACCGTCGGCGAGCTCATCCAGAACCAGGTCCGGCTGGGCCTGGCCCGCATGGAGCGGGTCGTCAGGGAGCGGATGACCACGCAGGACGTCGAGGCCATCACGCCGCAGACGCTGATCAACATCAGGCCTGTGGTCGCGTCCATCAAGGAGTTCTTCGGCACCAGCCAGCTCTCCCAGTTCATGGACCAGACCAACCCGCTGGCCGGCCTCACCCACAAGCGCCGGCTGTCGGCGCTCGGGCCCGGTGGCCTGTCCCGCGAGCGGGCCGGGTTCGAGGTCCGCGACGTGCACCCCAGCCATTACGGCCGGATGTGCCCGATCGAGACGCCGGAAGGCCCGAACATCGGCCTGATCGGCTCGCTCTCCTCCTACGGGCGGGTCAACGCGTTCGGCTTCGTGGAGACGCCCTACCGCAAGGTCAATGGCGGCAAGGTCACCCAGCAGATCGACTACCTGACCGCGGACGAGGAGGACCGGCACGTCATCGCGCAGGCCAACGCGCCTATCGGCGATGACGGGTCGTTCGTCGAGGACCGCGTCCTGGTCCGCCGCAAGGGTGGCGAGGTCGACTACATCGGCCCGGACGAGGTGGACTACATCGACGTCTCGCCCCGGCAGATGGTGTCGGTCGCGACCGCGATGATCCCGTTCCTCGAGCACGACGACGCGAACCGGGCCCTCATGGGCTCGAACATGCAGCGCCAGTCGGTGCCGCTGCTGCGCAGCGAGGCGCCGCTGGTCGGCACCGGCATGGAGTACCGCGCCGCGGTCGACGCGGGCGACGTGATCGTGGCCGAGCAGGCCGGCGTGGTCGAGCAGTCCAGTGCCGACTTCATCGCCGTGGCCAACGACGACGGCACCCGCAGCACCTACCTGGTGGCCAAGTTCCGCCGGTCCAACCAGGGCACCTGCTTCAACCAGAAGCCGGTGGTCGAGGAGGGCCAGCGGGTCGAGGCCGGCCAGGTGATCGCGGACGGCCCGTGCACCGACCACGGTGAGATGGCGCTGGGCCGCAACCTGCTCGTCGCGTTCATGCCCTGGGAGGGCCACAACTACGAAGACGCGATCATCCTGTCCCAGCGGCTGGTCCAGGACGACGTGCTGTCCTCGATCCACATCGAGGAGCACGAGGTCGACGCGCGGGACACCAAGCTCGGCCCGGAGGAGATCACCAGGGACATCCCGAACGTCTCCGAGGACGTGCTGGCCGACCTCGACGACCGCGGCATCATCCGCATCGGCGCCGAGGTGACGACGGGCGACATCCTGGTCGGGAAGGTCACGCCCAAGGGCGAGACCGAGCTGACCCCGGAGGAGCGGCTGCTGCGCGCGATCTTCGGCGAGAAGGCCCGAGAGGTCAGGGACACCTCGCTGAAGGTGCCCCACGGCGAGTCCGGCAAGGTCATCGGGGTCCGCGTGTTCACCAGGGAGGACGGCGACGAGCTGCCGCCCGGCGTGAACGAGCTGGTCCGGGTGTACGTCGCGGCCAAGCGGAAGATCACCGACGGCGACAAGCTGGCCGGCCGGCACGGCAACAAGGGCGTCATCGCCAAGATCCTCGCGGTCGAGGACATGCCGTTCCTGGAGGACGGCACCCCGGTCGACATCGTGCTCAACCCGCTCGGCGTGCCGGGCCGGATGAACGTCGGCCAGGTGCTCGAGACCCACCTGGGCTGGGTGGCCAACTCGGGCTGGAAGGTCGACGGCGACGACAAGTGGCAGGAACGGCTGCGCGCGATCGGCGCGGGCGAGGCACCGGCGGGCACGCGGGTGGCGACCCCGGTCTTCGACGGCGCCAAGGAGGAGGAGATCACCGGCCTGCTCGACAGCACGCTGCCGAACCGCGACGGCGAGCGCCTCGTCGGCGCGAGCGGCAAGGCGAGTCTGTACGACGGCCGGACCGGCGAGCCGTTCAAGGATCCGGTCGCAGTCGGCTACATCTACATCCTCAAGCTGCTCCACCTGGTCGATGACAAGATCCACGCCCGGTCGACCGGGCCGTACTCGATGATCACCCAGCAGCCGCTGGGTGGTAAGGCACAGTTCGGCGGCCAGCGCTTCGGCGAGATGGAGGTCTGGGCGCTGGAGGCCTACGGTGCGGCGTACGCGCTGCAGGAACTGCTGACCATCAAGTCGGACGACATCCTCGGCCGGGTCAAGGTCTACGAGGCGATCGTCAAGGGCGAGAACATCCCCGAGCCCGGCATCCCTGAGTCGTTCAAGGTGCTGATCAAGGAGATGCAGTCGCTCTGCCTGAACGTGGAGGTGCTCTCCAGC
>DATAVV010000252.1:0-9117 GCA_036267555.1 Streptosporangiaceae bacterium
CCTGGGCATGGGCCAGCGTCTCGGGATAGCCGCGGCGCTGCTCGGTGACCCGGCCATCCTGATGTTCGACGAGCCGGTCAACGGGCTGGACCCCGAGGGCATCCTGTGGATCCGCAACCTGATGAAGGCGCTCGCCGCCGAGGGGCGCACGATCTTCGTCTCCAGCCACCTGATGTCGGAGATGGAGCACACCGCCGACCACCTGCTGGTGATCGGCCGCGGCCGCCTCATCGCGGACTGCACGGTGTCGGAGTTCATCGCGGCCAACTCGCAGCAGTCGGTGCGGGTCCGCACCCCGCAGCCCGGCGTCCTGGCCAAGGTGGTCGCCGCCGCCGGCGGCACGGTGCGCGAGGACGGCGACGGCGTGATGGTCGTGCTGGGCCTGGGTGTCAGCCAGGTCGGGGACCTGGCGTTCGAGAACTCCGTGCGGCTGCACGAGCTAGCGCCCACGCAGGCCTCGCTGGAGCAGGCGTTCATGGAACTGACCGCCTCCAGCGTGCAGTTCCAGGCCGGCGCGACCGGACCAGGCGGGCGGGACCATGCGCCCCCGCAGGAGCCCGTCACGGCAGGAGAGGTGGCCTGACATGGCAACGACAACCGCGCCCGTCAGCCGCGGCGTACAGGCCGGGCTACCCGCCCAGCGGGGGCGGGCGGGATTCGCCGGCACCGTGCGCAGCGAGTTCACCAAGCTTTTCTCGGTCCGGTCGACGTACTGGTCGCTGCTGGCCATGGTGGTCGTGACCATCGGCATCGGCGCCCTGGCCAGCTGGGGCGCCGCGCACCAGGTGGGCCAGTACGCCAACAACCCCTCCCAGCGGGCCGACTTCCTCCAGGGCTTCGACCCGACCCAGCAGAGCCTGGTCGGGCTCATCCTCAGCCAGCTGATCATCTCGGTGCTCGGCGCGATCGTTATCACCTCGGAGTACTCGACCGGGATGATGCGCACCTCGCTGACGGTGATGCCGCGGCGTGGCACGCTGCTGACGGCCAAGGCCCTGGTGTTCGCCGTGGTGGCCCTGGTTACCGGCCTGGTCACGATGTTCGTGTCGTTCTTCCTCGGCCAGGCGCTGATGTCGGGACAGCACATCAACGCGACGCTCGGCCAGCCCAACGTGCTGCGGGCGATCATCGGCGGGGCGCTGTTCCTCGCGGCCTGCGGCATGCTCGCCTTCGGGCTCGGCGCGGTCCTGCGGCACACCGCCGGGGCGATCAGCGCGGCGATCGGGCTGCTGTTCGTGCTGTTCATCATGGTCAACTTCCTGCCGCAGTCCTGGCAGGACCACGTCGACAAGTGGATCCCGTTCAACGCCGGCAGCCAGATCTGGGCCACCCACGCGGCGTCCGGGCCTGAGCACGTGTTCTCGGCCTGGACCGGGTTCGGGGTGTTCGCCGGCTACGCCGTGATCGCCCTGATCGTCGGCCTGATCCTGTTCCGCAAGCGCGACGCGTAACCGGGTCCCTTCCGGCCCCGGCAGCCCGTGCCCCGGCACCGCTTCGGCGGTGCCGGGGCATTCGCGTTGCAGGGCTTCACCGCGGCCTGGTCACCAGGCGACACCGACCGCCAGTGGCGGGAAGACGCCGGACTTCCCGCCACTGGGCCACAGGGTGGTGAGCTGCCCGGTGCGCAGGTCGGCCACGACGAAGTGGCCGCGGCGGAGCGAGCCTTGATCCGGCAGGGAAATCAGGAGATAGCGGCCGGAGGGATCGAGCGTCGCCTGGCATCTCGGCCTCGGCTGGTCCTGCCAGCGGCCGATGAATCGGCGCTTCCCGGTGATCAGCGACTGGACGGTGTAGGTCGCCGTCCCTGCCGGCCCGACGCTATTGCTGCTTGGCGCATCGCACAGGTACGCCGACTGCCCGTCCGGGCTCAGCGCGACGACCTCGGCGGAACGGGCCACGACCTGGCTGTACCGGTCGGCGGGCCCGTCCGGAGCGCTGGTGGCCAGCGTCCTGACCTGCGAGACGGGCGGGGTGCGCGCCGGCTGCGCTGAGACTGGGAGCTGGGAGAACGCCAGTTGCCCGCCGTCGGCGGACAAGGCCACGCTGCCCACGCTGCCTATGACGTCGGTCGCCGGGAGGGCCCAGGACCGGCTCTGGCCGGTGGCGACGTTGACGACCCCTACGACCTCGGCGGACGTGAGCCTGTTGGGGTAGCAGCTGTCGTGGAGCGACGCGTAGCCGATCGTGAGCCCGTCCGCGGACACGGCCAGATCATCGGCTCCGAGCAGGACCCCGGGTACGGTCGCGACAATTCTGCTCGGCGGGGCTGGCCGACCGCTCTGGCTCAGCCGGAACTCGTAGAGGTGGGTGACGCAAGGGGTGACTTGGCCGATGTCCGCTGTCACGAAGGCGGCCACGAACGTGCGGCCGTCGCCCGTGGCTGCGACCTGGCCGGTGAAGGTCAATCCGTAAGGCAGCCGGATCGTCGAGGCGACCGCGCCGGTCGCGGTGTTGTACACCGTCAGCGGGCCCTTCTCCGGGGACTCGACGTAGAAGCGCGGCATCGCCGGCCCGCCCGCGGCGGGACCGCTGTGACCGGTCGCGAGCAGGGAAGCGGTCACGCCCAGCGCGGTCACGGCGGCGGCCGCCGCTACCGGGATCAGCACCCGCGTCCACCGTGGCCGGGCGCGCGGGGGACGCTGCGGCGTGCCGAGCTGGGCCGGGAGGTCGGGCACGGCCCCCGGCTGGACGGTCTGGGTGGCGGCGCGGTACGCGTCGCGCAGCCGGTCTTCCAGCGCGCTCACCATTTCTCTCCTAGCTCTCGGGCCAGCGCGGCCAGCGCGCGCGACGCGGTCGACGACACGGTGCCCCGGCTGACGCCGAGGGCCTCGGCGATCTCGCCCTCGGTCAGGTCCAGGTAGTAGCGCAGCGCCAGCACCTCGCGGGACCGGCGGGGCAGCCGGGCCACGGCGGCCAGCATCTCGCGCCGGTCCTCGCTGGCGATGGCGGCCGACTCGGCGGACCAGACCGGCGGATCGTGCGAAATCCGGCGTTGGGCATTGCGGCTGCGAGCCCGCAGTACCGACCGGGATCCGTTGACCACGGCGGCACGCAGGTACGCCAGCGCCTTGTCCCGGTCCCGCAGCCCGGAAAGGGTCCGGTGCAGCCCCATGAAGGCGTCCTGGACCACGTCTTCCGCGCTCGGCCGGTCACCGAGCAGCAGGACCGCCAGCCGGACGAGCGTGAGCGCGTGGGCCCGGTAGAGCTGGTGAACCAGGTCATCGGGTCTGTCGGGGGCCGGCACTAAGCCGTGCCCCAGGGGCCCCGGCCGGGGACGGGGCTCCCCGCCCGGGCGGTCGGCCGGATTTGTCGTGTGCATGTTCCTATGACGCCGCCGGCGGCGCGATGCTGAGTCCCGCGGACGAGGATCGAGGATATTGCGGCGGTTTCTCCGGCCGCCGGGGGCCCGTGGTCAGGCGGGCTGGCAGCGGGGGCACCAGAAGATGTGCCGTTCCTGCGGGGCCGGGCCCTGGTCGGCCCGGCGCACCGGGGTGCCGCAGCGGCGGCAGGGGCGCCCGGACCGGCCGTAGACCCAGGTCTCCTGGCCGCGGGACCGGTCGCCGGTCATGGCGTGGCCGATGCGCTCCTTGTTGGCGTCCAGCAGGCGGTGCGCCAGGTCGACGAGTTCGGGCAGGCCGTCGACGGAGCCGACCGGGCGCCAGGGGCTCACGCCGCGCAGGAACAGCGTCTCGGCGCGGTAGATCGTCCCGATGCCGGCCAGGTTCCGCTGGTCGAGCAGGGCCTCGCCGATCTGCTGGTCCGGATGGGCCTGCAGGCGGCGCACGGCCTCGTCCGGGTCCCAGCCCGGGCCCAGCAGGTCCGGGCCCAGGTGGCCGACCACGCGGTCCTCGCGCCCGGTCGCGACCACCTCGACGATGCCGAGGCTGAACCCGATGGCCTGCGACGTGGCGTTGGCCAGGATGAGCCGGATCCGGTGGTCGCGCGGCGGATAGCCGCCGGCCGGCCGGATCCGCCAGGAGCCGTCCATGCGCAGATGGGTGTGGACGGTCACCCCGCCCTCGACCCGGGTCAGCAGGTGCTTGCCCCGTGACACGGTCTGCGTCACGAGCCGCCCGGTCAGGTCGGTCGTGGCGTACCGGGGAACCCGGAAGTCGCTGCGCGTCAGCGGCCGGCCGGTCAGCGCCTCGTCGAGCTGGCGCGCCGTGCGCCACACCACGTCCCCTTCGGGCATGCTCAGTCCAGGCCGGATTCGCGCAGCGTGACGTTGAGCCGGCCGGCGTCAAGCCCGATGCCGCCCGGCGCGGTGCCCGGCAGCGTCCTGGTCACCCCGTGGTAGGCGAGCCGGGACGGACCGCCGAACACGAACAGGTCGCCGGACTCCAGCTCGACGTCGGTCCACGGCCGGTTCCGGCTGCGGGTGTTGCCGAACCGGAACACGCAGGTGGCGCCCAGGCTCAGCGAGACGACCGGGGCCAGACTCCGCTCGTCGGAATCCACGTGCAGGCCCATCTTGGCCTTGTCGTCGTAGTAGTTGATCAGCGCGACGTCCGGGCGGTAGCCCGTCGCCTCCTCCGGGTTCCCGTAGGCCTCGGCCACCGCGCGCCGGCCGATGTCGGCCAGCCAGCCGGGGAACGGCTTCACCGGCGCTCCATCCACATCCTCGGCCACCCTGGAGTAGCGGTAGGGGATCCAGTGCCAGCCCAGGCAGACGGTCCGCACCGACATCACCCCGCCGGACGGCAGGCGGGTGGCTCGCTGCCCTGCGGGCGGGCGGGCCCACTCCCGGCAGGCCTCGACCAGCCGCCGCTGCCCGGCGTGGTCGAGCCAGCCGGGCACGAGAACCGCGCCCGGCGCGATCTCCGCTCGCGGCGAGCGGATCAGGGCCGTCATGCCGCCAAACTATCCCGCCAAGCCGCGTGACCGCAGGGCTGGCGGAGCGGGCCAGTGCGCGGGGCGGTTCAGCGGCGGTGACAGCCGGGTGCCGTGGTCGCCCCGGGCCGCGTCCAGTTGCGACTGGAGCAGGAAGATGCTGCCGGTGAGGTCGGCGCCGCGCAGGTCGGCGTCCCGGAGATCGGCCCCGGTGAGGTCGGCCGCCCGCAGGTCGGCGCCGCTCAGGTCGGCGCCGATGAGATACGCGCCGCGCAGGCTGGCACCGCGCAGGCTGGCCCCGCTGCGCCGGGCGCCGATGAGGTCGGCGCCCGCGAGGTCGGGCTTGCGGCCGGGGACCCCGGCTCGCATCAGCCTGCTGGCCTGCGTCAGCAGGGCATTGACGTTCTCCCGGTGCGCGGCCAGGTCCAGCTCCCGCAGGGCCTCGGCGCTGCCGCCGGCCAAACGCTCGGTGGCCTCGATCGCGAGCGTCAGGTCCTCGCGCAGCGGGCGCGCGGCCTCGGAAGCCAGCGCCTCGGACAGGTACCACAGCAACTCGTGGAGCGGCCGCATGACCGCGAAGACCTCGAACATCGTCCGCGCGGTGTCCGGCGCCTGCCGCCAGTCCCGTCCGCCGAAGGTGACCTGGGCCACGCGCTGGCCCGCGCCGAGGCAGTCGAAGACCGCACAGCCGCGAAAGCCGCGCTGCCTCAGGTCGGCGTGGATGCCGCAGCCGAAATCCGGCCCCAGGTTCGGGCAGGGCCGCCCGGCCGGCTTGTCGATCGCGAAGTCGGCCGATGCCGAGAACGCGGGCGCGGCGCAGCACAGCCCGAAACAGCGCCCGCAATCGGCCCGCAGGCCGCCGGAGTCAAGCACTTCTGGCCTCCGCTACATGAGCTTTCTGAGGCGCAGCAGGTCGAAGACGTTGGCGTGTACCTTCAGGCGGCCGGTCAGCCAGGCCCGCGCGAAGCTGCCCGGGTCCTCGGCAATGGACACGACCACGTCACTGTTCGCGGCGAACCGGATCTGGGCCGACGCTTCCCCGGCGGGTGCCTCCCGGACCGGCTCCGCGCCTTCGGGGCTCAGCCGGGTCACGAACGTCACCTTGAGGTCTGTTATCTCGCAGCTCAGCGTCCGGTCCGCCAGGTACGCGGCACGATCGCCCGGATCCATGCCTGAAATGCGTGCGGTGAGGCCTTCCAGTGCTTTACGGCATTCTTCCGCAGTCGCCATCGTGACCTCGCTTCCCAGGGTCATTCTCTGATGTGCCCGCCGTGGGGGCGAGTCGGGGTCCGACTCGCGCCCGATCGGGCGGTCAGGTGCGCGATCCCGTCGCCGGCGGGCGGTAGCGTTCCAGGCAGAGCGCAAAGGCTTTGCCGCACAGCGGCTCGCGCGAGGAGAGTGAAGGCTGATGGAGCAGCAGACCGGAGGTTTCGGCCTGTTCGAACAGTTCGAGGCATCCGCGGAACAGTTCGACCCGCCCGCGGAGGACCTCAGCGATCCCGCGGAGCAGTTCGATACGGCCGCCGCCGCCGAGCCACGTCCGGCCACCGGCGAGGCCCGGGTCGACGCCGCGCTGACCCGGCTGGACGAACTGGCCGGGCGGCCGGTGACCGAGCACCGGGCGATCTTCGAAGACGTGCACCGGCGGCTGCGGGACGTGCTCGGCGAACTGGACACCCGTCAGGCGCACGCCGAGGACCAGCCGGGCGCGGCGGGCCGGCCGGGCCGCTGAGCCAGAACGCGGGTACGTCGATGGCGAGGAGGATGCGGCTGGACAGCGAACTGGTGCGGCGGGGGCTCGCGCGGTCGCGGGAGCAGGCGTCAGAGCTCATCGCGGCCGGCCGGGTGGCGGTCGGCGGGCAGACGGCGGCCAAGCCGGCCACGCAGGTCGGCCAGGACGCGGCGATCACGATCGCGGACGCCGGGCGGGGACCGGAGTACGCCTCACGTGGCGGCCGCAAGCTGGAGGGCGCGCTGGCCGCCTTCGTCGGCCTGGCGGTCGCCGGACGGCGCGGCCTGGACGCGGGCGCCTCGACCGGCGGGTTCACCGACGTGCTGCTCCGCGCCGGGGCGGCGCACGTGGTAGCCGTCGACGTCGGGTACGGCCAGCTCGCCTGGGCCCTGCGCAGCGATCCCCGGGTCACCGTGCTCGACCGCGTCAACGTGCGGCAGCTCACCCCGGACCAGGTCGCGCCGCCGCCGGGCCTGGTCACGGCGGACCTCTCGTTCATCTCGCTGACGCTCGCGCTGCCCGCGCTGGCCGCGTGCGCCGCCCCTGACGCCGATTTCGTGCTGCTGGTGAAACCCCAGTTCGAGGTCGGCAAGGGCCAGGTCGGAGCGGGCGGCGTGGTCAGGGACCCGGCGCAGCGCGCCGCGGCCGTGCGGTCGGTGGCGGCGGCGGCGCTCCAGGCGGGCCTGGGCGTACGTGGCGTCGTGGCCAGCCCGCTCCCGGGGCCGTCCGGGAACGTGGAGTATTTCCTGTGGCTGCGCCGCGGGGCGCCGCCACTTGACGACGCCGCCCTGGCGCAGGCGATCACGGAAGGACCTCAGTGAACTCGAAGCGGACGATGCTCGTCGTCGCGCACGTCGCGCGGCCCGCGGCCGTGCGCACGGCCCGCCAGGTCACCGACCGGCTGCAGCGGGCCGGGGTGGCCGTCCGGGTCCTGGCGCCCGAGGCCGCCGACCTGGGCGCGGCCGGCGCCGACGTGGTGCCGGTCTCCGCCCTGGCCGCCGAGAACGCCGAGATGGTGCTGGTGTTCGGCGGAGACGGCACCTTGCTGCGCGCGGCCGAGTTGGCCCGGCCCGCCGGCGTCCCGCTGCTCGGGGTCAACCTCGGCCACGTCGGCTTCCTGGCCGAGGCCGAGCTTGAGGACCTGGCCGAGGCGGTCGACCGGGTGGTCGAGGGAAAGTACGTGGTCGAGCAGCGGATGACGATCGACGTGACCGTCCGGGCCAGCGACGGCGCGACCGCCACGACGTGGGCGCTGAACGAGGCCACCGTGGAGAAGGCCGCGCGCGAGCGGATGCTCGACATGGTCATCGAGGTGGACGGGCGCCCGCTGTCGCGCTGGGGCGGCGACGGGGTCGTGTTCGCCACCCCGACCGGCTCCACCGCCTACGCGTTCTCGGCCGGCGGCCCCGTGGTCTGGCCGGAGGTGGAGGCCCTGCTGCTGGTCCCGATCAGCGCGCACGCCCTGTTCGCCCGGCCGATGGTCGTCTCGCCCCGCTCGGCGCTCGCCGCCGAAGTAATAGGCCGCGGCTCGGGACAAGGTGAGACTTCTGCGGCGGTTCTGTGGTGCGATGGACGTCGTAGGGTTGACCTGGATTCAGGTGCGCGCGTCGAGGTGCGCCGGGGCAGCGAGCCGGTCCTGCTGGCCAGGCTTCGAGGCGCCGGCGTGGACGCCGGGGGAGCCGACACCGGCGCGCCGTTCACCGACAGGCTCGTCGCCAAGTTCGGCCTTCCGGTGACCGGCTGGCGCGGCGAGGGCGACCGGCGGCAGGCCGGGCGCGGCGAAGGCGCCGGGCGGGCCCCCACGGCCGCGCACCGGGGAATTACGGCAGTGAGCCAGCGAGACGAGGAGCCGGGCGGCAATGCTTGAGGAGGTCCGTATCAGCGGGCTCGGAGTGATCGACGACGCCGTGCTCGAGCTTTCCGCAGGCTTCAACGTGGTCACCGGCGAGACCGGGGCGGGCAAGACCATGGTCGTGTCGGGCCTGGGCCTGCTGTTCGGCGGCCGGGCCGACCCCTCGCGGGTGCGGCCGGGCACGGACCGGGCCAATGTGGAGGGCAGGCTCAGCGTCGACCCCGAGGGCGCGGTGGCCCGCCAGGTCAACGACGCGGGCGGCGACCTCGACGACGACGGCGCGGCGCTGATCCTGAACCGCTCGGTCTCGGCCGAGGGACGCTCGCGCGCCTACGCGGGAGGCCGGTCGGTCCCCGTGTCGCTGCTCACCTACCTGGCCGACGACCTTGTGGCCGTGCACGGCCAGGCCGACCAACAGCAGTTGCTCAAGCCGGGCCGGCAGCGCCAGGCCCTGGACCGGTTCGCCGGGCCCGGCCTGGCCGCGCTGCTGGCCGAGTACCAGCGCGTCTACCAGCGCCACCGCGACGTCCGCGCCGAACTCGACGAGCTGACCTCGCAGGCCCGCGAGCGCGAACGGGAAGCCGAAGACCTGCGGCGCGGCCTGTCCGAGATCGAGCAGGTGGAGCCGGCCGACGGCGAGGACATCGAACTGCTCGAGCAGGAGCAGCGGCTCTCCCACGCGGACGCGCTGCACTCGGCGGCC
>DATAVV010000253.1:0-11080 GCA_036267555.1 Streptosporangiaceae bacterium
CGAGCAACTCATCCGCGACTACCTCAACCGCCTCTCGGTTGCGGCGCGGACCAGGCTAAGGTCGGAAGATAGGCGCGCATTTCTCGCGCGTACTCGCGATTTCATCGAGCGCCAGTCTGGTGCCCGCGGTACCGACGATCCAGCCGCTGTGATGCGGATACTCTCCGGTATCGGCGAGCCGGAAGCCGTTGTCGAAGCCGAGTACGCCCGGCTGGAAGCGCGTCGCAGCGGGCGACCCGCAGCCGGTGGTTCTGGTTTGTGGAAGCCCAAGCCGCGAACACCACCAGCGAGTAATAGCACCGATAGCGCACCGGCCGAAAACGGCGCTGCAAGTGGCAACGCAAGCGACGGCTTTCAGCCCCAGGCCGCGAACTATCCGTCGGTCAGCCACCTCGTCGGCAAGAAACTGACTGGCGAGAAGAAGAAGGAGAAACCGACCCACCGCCCGCTGTCGTCGCGGTGGAAGCCGGGCAACAACCTGAAGCCGCCGAAGCAGGAGCGTTCCAGCCGTGTGCCGGGGCCTCGGGCGGGCGGGTCCAAGGCTCTGGGCGGGTCCAAGGCGGCGGACGGCCCCAAGGCGCTGACCGGACCCGAGGGCGCGTCCGGGGGCCGGGCCGGCGGAGCCACGGGCGGGGCGGGCGGGACGGGCCGAGCGGGCCGGCCAGCCCGAGCGGGCCGGGCGGGCGGGGCTAGCAGCGGGGCGGGCCGAGCCAGGGGAATCCCCCGCCTCGGGCGCACGCCGCCGCCCGGCACAACATCGGGCGCGTTCACCGGCCCGGGGGCGGACGAGCGCCGCTCCGTCATGCCGGAAGGCCCGGTTCCGGCCGGGTCGGCGGCGGGCGGGCCCGGGCCGTCGGGTGCGCGGGCGGCCGGCTCGTCGGGCGCGCCCGGGCCGAGCTTCGCCGGCCCGGAACCGGGATTCGCCGGGCCGGGACCGAGCTTCGCCGGGCCGGGACCGGGATTCACCGGGCCGTCCGGGCCGTCCGGGTCGCGGACCGGGTCCACGCGGCCGGCCAGCGCCGCCGGGCCGCGCCCCGCGGGCAGCCGTGGGCCCGAGGTGAGACCGACCCAGGTCTTGTCGCCCGGGGCCGCGACGTCGGATCCCGAGGCGACCCCGACCCCGACCCCGGCCAGCATGAGCGTGGGCCGGCGCGGCCCCTCGATATCGACCGCGCTGGTGACGATCAAGCGCCCGCGGGTGACGCAGCGCCTCCAGCCCGGCGACGTGGTGCGCAACGCCGGGGCGGCGATGGTCGACGCCTGGCGTCAGCACCGGCTGGAGTCGACCTGCGTGGTGCTGATGGCCATCTGCGGGCTGGTCTACCCGGTCCCGATCTGGGTGTTCGGCTTCCTGATCTGGCTGATCGGGGCGGCCATCGCGGTGAGTTCGCGGCTGTGGACGCTGCCGGACAAGTGGATCGGCCTGGTCGGGCCCGTGGCCCTGGTCGTCATCGGGACCGCCGCCCTGCTGTCCTTCGGCGGCACCCGCAGCACGGGACGCCTGTACGTCCACGAGGCCCTGGCTGACTCCATGGTCCTGATCAAGATCGGGTCCCTGCTCGGCGCCGCGTTCCTGGCCTGGCGGATATTCCAGGGCCACCGCGCTCCGGCCGTGCCCTCGTGGCGCAGATCCGGCCGTCGCCGCATCCGGTAACCGGATCTGCCGCGCCGGGTGGCGGCCGCGGGCCAGATGAGCCGGGGGGCCGCGCCCCGCTCGCCGCCCTGCCGCGTTACGGCTGTGAATGATAACCAGATGTGACCGGATGATTACTTATTGCCGGGACCGGGTATGGGCCGGGCGGGTTGTGATGCTTGGCGGGCGGCGGTTGCGGCTGCCCGCTGGTTCCTGGCTTCGCGCGCGATCCCGTCCCAGCACCATCCGACGTGCGAGGCTGTGGAGGGCGTGGTCCCGGCCCAGGCCGGGGCCACGTCCTGGGACCACCCGGCGTGCGGTACCGGGGGCGGTCAGGATCCGCCATATCCCCCGCCGTACCTATAGCCTTGTGACGTGCCCCTCGCGGCGCATCCGATTGTTCCTCTTCGCGTAAGGTTCCCGCTCGTGCCGACTGGCAAGGTCAAGTGGTATGACGCCGACAAGGGGTTCGGCTTCCTCACCCGTGACGACGGTGGTGAGGTGTTCGTGCACTCAACGGCCCTGCAGGGCAGCAACACCGTGCTGCGCCCGGGGCAGCGCGTCGAGTTCGGCGTCGCGGAAGGCCGCAGGGGGACTCAGGCTCTTCAGGTGCGCACCCTGGAACCGCCGCCGACCATGGCCAAGGCCAGCCGGAAGAGCCCGGACGAGATGACCGTGATCATCGAGGATCTCATCAAGCTGCTCGACGGGGTGTCCAACACCTACCGGCGCGGCAAGCACCCGGACAACCGCGACTCCAAGAAGATCGCGACCGTGCTGCGGGCCGTCGCCGGCGACCTCGAGGCGTAGGCGCCGGCCGGCGCTGGGCAGGCTCAGCCAGCCGGGGCCGAGCCTGGTGCCGCGGCCGGGCCCGGCGGGGGCGCGGCACCCGGGGCCCGTCCCTGGGACGGGACGGTGCCGCCGCGCGGGCGCGTGGCGGCCACGGCCGCCGCGGTCGCGACGTCGACCGGGTACCGCCGGGCCGCCGCGAAAAGGAACACGGCCGAGGCGGTCAGCGGGAGCATCATGACCACGAACGTCCACCTCAGCCCGTCGGTGCCGCCGCCGAACACGTACTGGGAGACCACGCCGAACAGCACCGGAGCGAGCGCCTGGGCGCCGGTGCGGATGAGGTTGCGGATGCCTTCGGCCCGGCCCCACAGCCACGGCGGCATGATGTCCAGGCGCGCGGCGTCGATCGGCGGGTTCTGGGCCGACAGCGCGACCGCGGCCAGCACGATGTACGGGAGAGCGGTGAGCGGGCTCCTGGTCAGCAGGGCCGGGATGAACAGCACCACGGTGGCCACGGCGGCCACGGCGGCCACCGTGACCCGGCCGCTGATCTTGCCCCGGTGCAGCAGGGCATCGCCGAGCGGGCCGCCGGCCAGCACCCCGATCACGGCGCCGAGGCCCACCACGAGCAACAGGAAGCTGGCCAGCACCTGGCCGACGCCGTACTGGCCGCGCACGAACTCCACGCCGAAGGTCTGGATGCCGGCCAGGAAGTAGTAGCCGCACGCGCCGGACACGATCAGCGCGACGTTCGTGCGCACGCGCAGCACGTACTTGACCGCAGTGAAGAAGCCCATCCGCCGCGCGGAGCCCAGCCGGAGCAGGGCCGGGTCGGGCACGATCCCCTGCTCGGCGGCCAGGCGCTGGGCGTCGGTCGGGCCGTGCTCACCCTCCTTCTCGTCCCGGCCGTGGCGCAGCGGCTGGGTCTGCGCCTCGGGGCCCTGGCCCGGGGCGGGCGCAGGCCCGTAGCCCGGCTCGGGAGCGAGCACCCCCTGGCCGCCGCGGGCCGGCTCGGGCAGCCGGAACACCAGCCAGGCCAGGATGAACGCGGGCAGGGCCAGGATGATGAACGCGGCGCGCCACGACAGCGCGGCGATGTCGCCGGTCACCGAGAACCCGATGCCGGCGCCGACGAGTTCGCCGGTCAGGATGTAGCCGTAGATCTTGCCTCGCTCCGAGGCCGGGATCCAGTCCCCGACCAGCGACGCCACTACGGGCGCGGTCGCCGCGGTCACCGCCCCGAGCCACACCCGGTTCAGCAGCAGTTCACCGAACGAACTGGCGGTCGCGCCCCAGATCATCGCGGCGCCCCAGATCACGATGGCCCCGGCCAGGAGCCAGGTCCGCCGCGTCCGGTCGGCCAGCACGCCGAACGGCACCGAGAACACCGCTCCCACCGCCGCGGTCACCGCCACCAGGAGCCCGATGTCGGTGTTGCCGATGTGCAGCGCATGCCGCAACTGGATCGCGGCCGCCCCGACCGTGGCCGTGTCCGCGCTGGACAGGGCCAGCACGCTGCCGAGCACGAGCACGATCCGGGTGCGCGCGGGCCCGCCCGACGCGACGACCAGGCGACGGCTCGCTGCCTGCCCCCCGCGGCGGACAACCCGGTACGCGGACCCGAACGCCCGCGACCGCGCCGTCGGGTCTTCCGTGCTCCGCAATGGTCCTCGTTCTCTCTGCCCGCTCCGTGGGTTCGCCCCGGGGCACCCGCCCGCTCTGCGCCACGACGTTCCGATACGTCCCCGATCGTTATCGCGGCGGTCGCACGCGCGTACCCGGCGCACCCATAGCCCAAGTATTCTTCCTTTACGGGGCTGCGACGACCGTCCCGTGCCGCGAATCGCCGGCAGTCCAGCTAACCGGATGCGTGTTAACCGACGAATGAGGAACACTTACTTAACGTGACCGCGCTCCGCACCCGCACCAGGGAACTCGACGAAGCTTGCGTCGAGGCCGTCGGCCTGGCCAGGTCCGCTGCCGAAGAGGTAGCCGGCCCCGGCCAGGTGGGCGAGCACCTCGGCGTCGAGGGTGAAGGTGACCGCATCGTCACCCACCTGTTCGCGTGCCTCGACCCGGCCTACGGCGGATGGCGGTGGGCGGTCACGGTCGCCCGCGCCTCGCGGGCCAAGGCGGTGACGGTCAGCGAGAGCCTGCTGCTGCCCGGCCCCGAGTCGCTGCTCGCCCCCGACTGGGTGCCGTGGCGGGACCGGGTCCGGCCCGGAGACGTCGGCGTCGGTGACCTGCTGCCCGCTCAGCTTGACGACGAGCGGCTGGTCCCTGTGAGCCTGCTCGGTGGCGACGACACCGCCCTGGACTGGGACGACAACGCCCCCTGGCTGTCCAAGGCCGACCTGGGCGCCGCCACCGCCGAGCTTGGCGGTGGCCCCGCCGCGGATCCGGACGCCGACGACGCCGTGCCCGGCCCCGCGCGCGTGCTGTCCGCCATCGGCCGGGACGAGACCGCCCTGCGCTGGTACTCCAGCGAGCACGGGCCGCGCAGCCCGCTGGCGCACGCCGCCCCCGGGACGTGCGTGACCTGCGGCTTCCTGGTGCGGCTGAACGGCCCGCTCGGACGGGTCTTCGGGGCCTGCGCGAACGAGTACGCGCCCGACGACGGACGGGTCGTCTCGCTCGACCACGGCTGCGGCGCGCACTCGGAGGCGGCCACGCCCGGCGGCGGCGCGGTCTCGCCTGTCATCGACGAACTCGGCTACGACCTGGTCGACACCCCGGGGGTCTCGATGGGCGAGACCGTATTCGAATCCCTGGACCGGGCCTGATAAATCCCGCTTGCGCCGGGCTTGGCGGGTTATGCCGCCGGTCGCGCCGGGCCGGATCCCGCCTCGGCGCGGCGCCGGGCGGCGCGCTCCCGTGACCGCTTCAGGTGCGGCACGTAGGCCAGCCCGAACAGGCCTATGCCGACGCCGGTCACCGGGACCCAGATCCACCACCGGTCAGCCGCGGGAAGGTCGTTCCGCAACAAGAACAGGACGACGAGGGCGATCACCCAGCCGACCGTGATCGACCCCGTGACCATCTGATCGTTGCCCTCGAGCGGCGGCGGGGCCGGGCGGCGGTCACTGCTCACCCGATCCAGGCTAGTCCGCCCCTGGTTGCGTGATGTACTTGGTCCGGGCACGCAGCGGCGTGCCCGCTCATCTCGCTAACGGCGTGGCGGAATGCCGCCACTTCTTATACCGTTAGCAAAAGTAATGACTCAGGCTAACGAACATGACTACACCGCAGACCAGGTCCGACGCGGGCCTGGCCTCAGCGCTCAGGATCTCGGTGAGCCGGCTCGCGCGCCGGCTGCGCGCCGAGCGGGCCGCACACGGGTTGCCCGAGCTGTCCGAGCTGTCCGACACCCAGCTCGCCGCCCTGGCCACGCTGGAGCGCCACGGCGCGATGACCCCCGGCGAACTGGCCGAGCACGAGAAGGTTCAGCCGCCGTCCATGACCAGGGTCATCGCCGTGCTCGAGCAGCGCGCCCTGGTGATGCGGGCGGCTCATGCGACGGACAAGCGCCAGGTGATGCTGACCGTTACCGACGCGGGCCGGACACTGGTGTACCAGTCACGCCGGCTGAGGGACGCCTGGCTGGCCCGGCGGCTGCGGGAACTGACCCCGCAGGAACGGGCCAAGCTCCGCGCGGCCGCGCCCATCCTGGAGAAGCTCAGTCAGTCCTGACGGCGGCCCGGCCGGACGCCGGTGTGGCCGTCTCGGCCACGGCCGGCACGGCCCCCGAGGCGCCGGCGGACAGTCCCCGGCCGGCCAAGGCCGTCCCCGGCTCGCTGCAGCGCACGTTCGGCTCGCTGCAGACACGTAACTACCGGCTGTTCGCGACCGGCCAGGTGATCTCCAACACGGGCAGCTGGATGCAGCGGGTGGCCCAGGACTGGCTGGTGCTCGACCTCACCCACGGCAGCGGGACGGCGCTCGGCATCACCACCGGGCTGCAGTTCCTGCCGCTGCTGCTGTTCAGCCTCTGGGGCGGGATGGTCGCCGACCGGTACCCCAAGCGCCTCATCCTCATGGGCACCCAGGCGGCGGCGGGCGTGCTGGCCCTGATCCTCGGCGTGCTGGCGCTGACCCACACCGTGCAGATCTGGCACGTGTACGCGCTGGCCTTCGCGCTCGGGCTGGTCACCGTGGTGGACAACCCCACCCGCCAGACCTTCGCCGCCGAGATGGTCGGGCGCGACGGAATGCCCAACGCGATCGCGCTGAACAGCGCGGTGTTCAACCTGGCCCGCATCGCGGGTCCGGCCGTCGCGGGCCTGGTCATCAGCCTGGTCGGCACGCCCGCCGCGTTCCTGGTCAACGCCGCGTCCTACGGCGCGGTCCTGATCAGCCTGAAGCTGATGCGTCCCGGTGATCTGCACGCGGTGCCGCCCCGCCCGCGGGCGAAGGGCCAGTTGCGCGAGGCGATGAGCTACGTGAAGGCGCGCCCGGCTCTGTGGATGACGATGGTGCTGATCTTCTTCGTGGCCACGTTCGGCATGAATTTCCAGGTGACCAACGCTCTGATGTCCCGGCAGGTGTTCCACACCGGGGCCGGCGCCTTCGGCTTCGCCTCGGCGGTCTTCGCGCTCGGCGCGCTCGGCGGCGCGCTGCTGGCCGCCCGCCGCGGACGGCCGACGATGTCGCTGTTGCTCGCTACGTCGCTGGCGTTCAGCGTGCTCGAACTGATCAGCGGGCTGATGCCGGACTTCTGGTCGTACCTGGTCCTGCTCGTGCCGACCGGCCTGACATTGCTCACGTTCAGCACGGCCGCGAACTCCGCCACCCAACTCGGCACCACGGCCGAAATGCGGGGCCGCGTCATGGGCCTGTACATGCTGGTCTTCCTGGGCGGCGCACCGCTCGGCTCGCCGCTGGCCGGCTGGGTGGCCGAGGTCTACGGTCCCCGGATGACCCTGATCGCCGGGGGCGTGATCTCCTGCGTGGCCACCATCGTGATCGTCGTCATGCTCGCCCGCAGCAAGAGCGTGCGCCTGCGCGAGTACCTCCGCCCCGCCCGCCTGGCCCGCCTGATGGCCTGACCCGTAACCGGGTTGCTGGCACGTCGCCGCCGGCGACAGGATGGCGCTATGTCAATCGTCGAGCGGGTCAGTTCGGTGCCGGGCGTCGCGCCGGGGCCAGGTTTCGTTCATGCCGTCACGGTCTCGGGGACGCTGGCCTTCGTGTCGGGTCAGGTGGCCCTCGACGCCGACGGCCGGCTCGTCGGGCCGGGTGATCTCGCGGCGCAGACTCGGCAGGCCATGCGAAACCTGCAGCACATCCTGGCCGGGCTCGGCGCCGGGTGGCCGGACGTGGTGCGCTTCGGCTGGTACGTGCTGGACACGAGTTCCATCCAGGTCATCAGGGATGTCCGCGACGAGTTCATCCGTCCCGCCCTGGGGGACCGGCCGAACCCGGCGAGCACGCTGGTGCAGGTGGCCGGGCTGTTCCGGCCCGACCTCCTGATCGAGATCGACGCGGTCGCGGCGGTGCCGGATTAGTGCGGCTGTTCGTCGCGATCGTGCCGCCGCCGCGGGCACTGGACGAGCTTGAGGCCACGGTGGCGCCGCTGCGGCCCGCGTGGCCGGGGCTGCGCTGGGCGGGGCGGCCCGCGTGGCACCTCACGCTGGCGTTCCTGGGGGAGGTCGGCGACGACGTGGCGGCGGGGCTCGAACCGCGCCTGGGCCGGGCCGCGCACCGGCACCCGAGCCTGGCCCTGTCGCTGGCCGGCGGCGGCGCCTTCCCGTCGGCGGGCCGTGCCCGCGTGGTGTGGGCCGGGATCGACAGCGACCGCCAGGCCCTGCTGGGCCTGGCGCGCTCGGTCGCGGCGGGCGCGCGGCGCGCCGGGGCACCCCCGCCCGACGAAGGCAGGAAGTTCCGGCCGCACATCACCCTGGCCCGCTGCCGCCAGCCCGCGGACGTCTGCGCGCTGACCGAGAACCTGGCCGCCCACGCCGGGACCCCCTGGACCGCGACCGAGATCCACCTGATCCGCAGCCACCTGGGCGCCCAGGCCCACTACGAGACCGTCGGTACCTGGCCCCTCCGCCCCGCCCGCGCCCGTGACCGTCCCGCGCCCGTGACCGTCCCTGCGCCTCCTAGCCGTCACCCTTGTGGTACGCGAGTTACGGGAGCGACGCGAGGGATCCCGTTGCGCCCGGCCAGATCATGGATTAGGCCTTGCGGCGGGCGACGTGCAGGACCGCGCCCCAGCCTCGGCGCAGGGTGCCGTCCGGGCGTTCGGCCAGGCGGCGGCGGGTCTCGCCGTAGAGCCGGTCGCGCTGCCAGTCTTCCATGGCGATGTGGCCCGAGAACGTGTCCAGCAGCGCGATGTAACCGTCGGCGTCGTAGACCCGCTCCCAGTCGAAGTGGCGCACGCGCACGACATCGAACAGGCCGCTGGCCTCGATCTGGGCGGTGGCCTCGTCCAGTTCGCCCGGGCGGGGCTGCGGGCTGCCGGGCGGCATGCCCTCGCCGATCTCGTCGTAGATCTCTTGCAGTTCGGCGAAGAACGGGTCGCCGCCGTCGGGGAACACGTGCGTAGCGCTCCAGAACGCCAGATGACCGCCGGGCCGCAGCGCCCGCCAGGCGTTGAGGTAGCCGACGGCCGGGTCGATCCAGTGCCAGGCGGTCGCGGCGAAGACCAGGTCGAAGCGGATGCCGGGCTCGGGGCGCCAGTCCTCGAAACGGCCCTCGACCACCTGGACGTCCAGGTCGTTAACGTTTCGGCGCGCCGCGGCGGCCAGGTCGGCGCCAAGCTCGATGCAGGTGATCTGGAAGCCGCGCCGGGCCAGCGGGATCGTGGCCTTGCCCGTGGCGCAGCCCACCTCCAGCACGCGGTTGCCGGGTACCAGGCCGGCGGTCTCGATGAGGTCGTCGAAAAGCTCGCTCGGGTAGTCGGGCCGGGCGCGTTGGTAGGACTCGGCGGCGCTGTCGAACGTCTGCCGCAGTCGCACCAGGTCAGCATCTAAGGCCATGGCGTCCAGCCTGTCGTTTCGACCGGCGGCGGTCCAATGCTTTTGCCGTGGGCGCATCCGCCGGCCAGGCGGTTGCCGCGGCCAGGCGGGTTACCGCAGCGAGGCGGGTTGCGACGGCGGGGTCAGGCGCAGGCCGGGGTGCGGCGGCACCGGATCGCGGCCCTCGTGCCACTGGCCGACAAGATCCCGGTACATCGGTGAGGTGGCCAGCAGCGCGGCGTGGTCACCGATCGCCGCGCGGGCACCGTCCAGGACCAGGACCCGCCGGGCGCGCAGCGCGGAGCTCATCCGGTGCGCGATGACGATCAGCGCGCCCGGCCGGGACGCGAACGCGCTCTCGGCCCGCGCCGCCGCGGCCGGATCCAGGTGACAGGTGGCCTCGTCGAGTATGGCCAGCCGGGCCGGCGAAAGGTGCGCCCGGGCCAGCGCGACTAGCTGGCGTTCGCCCGCCGACAGCCGGTCCGGGCTCAGTTCGGCCTGGTACCCGCCGAGCCTGGTGACCAGCGCGCCCAGGCCGACGGCTGCGACGGCGGCGTCGAGTTGCTCAGCGGCCGTGTCCGGCGCCAGGTAGCGCAGGTTCTCACCGAGCGTGCCGGTGAAGACGTAGGCCTCCTGCGGGATCAGCACCCGGTATCCCGGCAGGCCGGCGGCGGGTATCCCCGGCACCGCCCGGCCGCTGAGCCATACCTGGCCCGCGGCCGGGCGCAGCAGCCCGGCGATCAGCCCGGCCAGGGTCGACTTGCCGATCCCGCTCGGTCCGACGACCGCGAGGTGGTCCCCGTCGGGCACGTCGAGGTCCAGATCACGCAGCACGGGCTCGGCGTGGGGCCCGTAGGCGAAGCAGACGCCGCGCAGCGACACCCGGCTCCCCCCGTTGACCACGCCCGTGCCGCCCGGCCCGCTGCCGTCCAGCCCGCTCCCGTCCGGCGCCTCCGGTGCGCTGGCGTCCTCAGCGGCGGGACCGGGCGCGGGCTCGCCGGCCGCCTCGAAGATCCGCTGCAGCGTGATCGCGAGCCGGACGCCGCTGCCGCTGACGCCCCGGGTCAGCATGTACAGCGCGCTCTGCAGGACGCCGCTGATGTAGGTGACCGCGCCGACGACGGCGGCCGGGGAGGTGCCGTGGCGCAGCAGCCAGGGCGTCTGCGCCAGGACCAGGATCAGCGGCATCCAGCCGCCGACGGCCAGGCACAGCGTCCTGACCACGTTCAGCCGCGCGACCGCCCGCAGGGCGGCGGCCTGTGCGCTCACCCGGGCGGCTATGACCTCCTGCACCTGTGACTCGGCCCCGCAGGCGACCACGTCGCGCAGGCCCGTCAGGGCCGTGGCGGCGGCCTGCGCCATCGCCTCCTCGCCCACGACCGCGTTGCGCTGCCGGGTGGCCATGGACGGCAGCAGGGCGCCGAACAGCACCAGTGACACGACCATCGGGACGGCCACGGAGGGCAGCACCGCCGGCACCAGGGTGGCCAGCCCGATGAGCGCGCTGACCACCATGAAGACGAACGTGAGGCCGATCGCGAGCAGCCCGGCGACACTGTCCCTGACGATCTCCGCCTGGTGGGTGATCCGCGCGACCGCACCGGAACCGGCCCGGTTCGGGTCGGCCACGGCGCGCCGCAGCGCACTGGTCACGATCATGGTGACGAGGTCGTCGCGGAGCGGTTCGACGACCGCC
>DATAVV010000254.1:0-25670 GCA_036267555.1 Streptosporangiaceae bacterium
CTGGCCGCGGACCGTGACCTTCCAGTGCCCGCCGTCGGCCACGATCGGCACCATCACCTTGCCGGTGACATCACCGCCGAGAATCACGATGTCGGCCTTGTAGAACGCGGCGGCATTCAGGAATTTCCGCCAGCAGACCTCAGAGCCGTGAATGTCGGTGGCAAAAAATATCTTCATGCGACCACCACGCCCATTGATGCGCTTCCTGTGCAACGGTGTAGCATTCGGCGCAACTAGGCGTCAAGCATCAGCCGCGGCGAAACTGGCCATATGGCAAGCTCAGCGCCGTGCCCGGGTCCCTCGGCTAGTGCCCTACCTCTTCCGGCAGCTCATACCAGCGCACCCGGTCGCCCACGTTGGCCCGCAGCTTCCACTTCACGCTCTTGGGGGCCGACTCGGCCAGGTCCTGCAGCACCCGGGCCTGCGCGAGCGGGTCAAGCGGCGGGTCGGGCGGGAGCAGTTGCGGGTGCTCGGCGGCCAGCGCGGGCAGCTTGGCCAGGCTGCCAGTGACCGTGCGCCACCAGCCCCAGTCCGAGCCGAGCAGCTTGCCGAAGCGGTCGCGGTCGATGACTGTGCCGCCACCCCGGCCGTCGCCCGCGCCGGCCGCCGCAATGCCCGCCGTCCCGACCGGTACCCCGCCGAGCAGGTGCAGCAGGTCGCGGGCGTCCTTCTCGTTCAGTTCGACGATCTGCAGCTTGGACAGCAGGACGTCGACCGCGTCGATGGTCAGCGGCAGGTTGCCGAACGACGGCCGCAGGTCGAGGGTGTGGCACATGGTCAGCCGGTCGACCATGACGTCGATCGGCCGCCCCGATGGCGCGTTGAAGTACATCTGCCGGTCGCCGTTCAGGTTGTTGAACCGCCGGTCCGGCTCGCAGCCGCTGCTCTCCAGGTAGGCGGCCACGTTCTTGCGGCCCTTGGACAGGCAGGCGAAGTCCATGTCCTGCCCGGCCCGCAGCCGCGGCGGGAAGCCGGGACACAGCACGCGGACCGCAAGACCGCCGAGCAGTTTCAGGCCGAGTCCCTGCTCGGCGGCACCGCGAGCGAGCGCGGTCGCCTCGGGGAGCGGATCGTCGGCGGGGCTGGCCTGGCCGGGTGTCGGAGTTGCCACGGCTGCTCCCTTGAGCTGGAATCATGGGCACTCATGGTCATCTGGTGCGCCACCGGCACAATACCTCTGGCCCCGGATAACGCCTCCGCTGCCGACGCGTTGACTTCGGGCTGGCGGCGCGTCCATCCTGGTTGCGTGTCAGGGACTGACGTTGCCGCTGGCGCAACCTACCAATCGGCCGAGCGGGTGCTCGCGCTGCTGACCAGTTTCGACCACGACCGGGCGGAACTCGGCGTCACCGAGATGGCGGCCTGCATCGGCGTGCACAAGTCGACCGCGTCGCGCCTGGCCGGGGTGCTGGAGCGGGCCGGCCTGCTGACCCGCTCGGGGCGCCGGTTCCGGCTGGGCCTGGAGGTGATCAGGCTCGGCACGCTGGCCATGCGCGACCTGGACTTCGTGGCCTCCCTGCGGCCGGTCATGGACAAGCTCTCCCAGCAGACCGGGGAGACGGTGAACCTGGCCGTGCCCGACGGCGGCGAGGTGCTCAACGTGGCCGAGGTGGCGAGCACATTCATCCTGAACAGCTCGGGCGGCTGGATCGGCCGCCGCACCACCCCGCACGCGGTCGCCAACGGCAAGGTGCTGCTGGCCTACGGCGCGATCCCGGTCCCGCGGCGGCTGCAGCGGTACACCGACCAGACGATCACCACGCACAAGGCGCTCGACGAGGAACTGGCCGCGGTGCGCCGGAACGGTTATGCCACGGCCGTGGCCGAGCTCGAGGAGGGCCTCGTCGCGGTCGCCTCGCCGGTGCTCGACGGGACCGGAGCCTGCGTCGCGGCGTTGTCCGTCTCCGGGCCCGCGTTCCGGATGCGGCCCGAGTCCCTGGACGAACTCGGCCGGCTCTGCGCGAATGCGTAACGGCACAAGATAAGGAGTGGCAGGCATGCGGGAGCACCTGCTGTACATCGACGGCTTCTGGCGCGCCGGGGAAGCGGGCACGGCCGCGGCCTCCAGCCCGGCCTCGGGCGAGGTCTTCGCCACGGTCGCGGTCGGGGGTCCGGGCGACGTGGACGCCGCGGTGCGCGCCGCGGGCGCGGCTTGGCCGACGTGGGCGGGCCTGTCGCCGTTCGAGCGCGCGGGCTGGTGCGAGAAGGTCATCGTCGCGATCGGGCGGCGGCGCGAGGAACTGGCCCGCGCGCTCACCCTGGACCAGGGCAAGCCGCTGGTCGCCGAGGCCTACGACGAGGTCGACGAACTGGCCGAGTACTTCCGGATGGCGGGCGAGGACGCCAAGCGCCGGGCCGGCGGGCTGCCCGCGTCGATATCGGCCGAGCGCCGGATCCTGGTCGAGCGGGTGCCGCTCGGCGTGATCGGCGTGGTCAGCCCCTGGAACTGGCCGTACACGATGGGCGCCGAGGTGTTCGCGCCCGCGCTGGCCGCCGGGAACACCGTCGTCTGGGTGCCCGCCCCGTCCACCACCGCCTGCTGCGGGCTGCTGTCCGAGGTCATCGCGGAGACGGGCCTGCCGCCCGGCGTGTTCAACTTCGTCTCCGGCCCGGGGCCTGTCGTGGGCGACGCGCTGGCCGGGCACGCGGCCGTGGCCGGGGTCGGCTTCGTCGGGTCGGTCGAGACCGGCGCGAAGGTCGCCGTGCGGGCGGCGGGCAAGGCGCAGGTGCTGGAACTCGGCGGCAACGGGCCCATGGTGATCCTGGAGGACGCCGACCTCGAACTGGCCACCGCCGCGGCCCTGGAGGCCGCTTACCTGTGCGCGGGCCAGAGCTGCACCGCGGGCGAGCGGTTCCTCGTGCACGCCGCGGTGCGGGAGGAGTTCGTCGACCGCGTGGTCGAGGCGACCAAGGCGAACGTCAGGCTCGGGGACCCTTTCGACCCGGCCACCACCATGGGCCCGCTGAACAACGAGGCCACCGCGGAGAAGTTCGACCGGCACATCGCCGGGGCGGTCGCGAACGGGGCCCGGATCTGCTGCGGCGGGCACCGGGCGCCGGGCTTCCCGACTCAGTTGTTCGCGGAGCCGACCGTGCTCGACGGGGTCACCCCGGGCATGGTCATCGCGAAGGAAGAGACGTTCGGGCCCGTGGTCCCGGTGGTCGAGGTGGAGTCGGCGGCCCAGGCCCTGGACCTGACCAACGCGTCGCCGTTCGGCCTGACCGCGGCGGTGTTCACCGAGGACCTCGAGCGGGGGCTGGCGTTCGCCAGCCGGGCCCGGGCGGGCTGGGTCAACATCAACGCCTCCACGAACCTGTGGGAGTCGCACCTGCCCTTCGGCGGCCGGGCCGGCAGCGTGAGCGGCACCGGCCGGGTCGGCGGCCGCTACCCCATGGACGCGTTCACCGAGCCCAAGACCGTCACCTTCCCGGCCCCGCTGCTGTCCTGAAATCCAGGACCGTGCCCCCGGTCTGGGCCGATGTTTACGCGGCCGGCGGTGTCGCGGGCGGGATGGGGAAGCTCACATGGATGTCGAGGCCGCCTTCGGGCCGGGCGTTCGCTGTGAGCGCCGCGCCGTGCACGTCGGCGATGGCGCGGACGATGGCGAGGCCCAGCCCGTTGCCGTGCGTATGGCTGACCCGCTCCGCGCCGAGGCGCTGGAACGGCTGGAAGAGCCGGTCGACCTGGCCGGGCGGGATCAATGCTCCGGTGTTCGCGATCGCGATCATCGCCCGCCCGCCGGTGGCTGCCGTGGAGATCTCGACGCGGCCCCCGTCGAGGTTGTGCCGGATGGCGTTGTCGACCAGGTTTTCGACCAGGCTGCTGGCTAGCTGCGGGTCGCCGGCAGCCGGGGCCGCGGTCAGCGTGGCGTCGATGCTGATGCCCCGGCGCCCGGCCTCCTGGCGGCGGTCCATGATGGCGTTCCCAGCCATCACGGCAAGATCAAACGGCCGCCACTGCTCGATCCCGCGCTCGCTGCTGGCCAGGGTGAGCAAGGCGTCGATGAGGCGTTCTTGCTGATCGCCCAGCACCAGTACCTGCTGGCAGGCTGACCGCAGCGTTACGACGGTGGCATCCGGGTCGGCGAGTGCCAGCTGCAGCAGGGTCCGTTCCGCGGTGAGCGGGGTGCGCAGCTCATGCGAGGCGTTGGCGACGAAATGCCGCTGGGCCTGGAACGAGGCCTCCAGTCGCGCGAACAGGTCGTCGAGCGTCTCGCCCAGCTCGGCGAATTCGGCGTCGTGGCCGGCGGGGCTCAGGCGCCGGCTCAGGTTGCTGGCCGAGATGTCCCGCGCGGCGGCGGTGATCGTGCGCAGCGGCCGCAGGAAACGGCCGGCGATCAGCCAGCCGATCACGACGGCGACGGCCGCTACTACTGCGGCAAGCAAAACAGGCGCAGGACGCAAGTCGTGGCCGCTGAAGAAATTCCGTGACGTGCCGCTGCCGCCGTTCACGCCCTGGGACGCGCTGCGCACGAGCAAGCCCGACACGGCCAGCAGCGCGAGGCCCAGCGCCACGAAGGCACCGCCATAGAACAGGGCGAGTTGCAGCCGCAGCGAACGCCCGTGCGTGCGGAGCGCCGCGAGCGCTTTGCGGATCACGGCCATCACAGTTCTCCGATCCGGTAGCCGCCCTCGCGGGCGGTGCGGATCACAGGCGGCTCGCCGAGCTTGGCCCGCAGCCGCCGGATCGTTGTCTTGACCGCGGTGGTAAACGGGTCGGCCGCTTCGTCCCACACCCGATCCAGCAGTTCCTCAGCGGAGACCACCCGGTCCCCGGCCGCGAGCAGGCACTCCAGCAGCGCGAACTCCTTCGGGCTGAGATCAAGCCGCCGCCCGGCGCGGAAGGCCACACGGCGGCTCGGGTCGAGCGTCACGTCGCCGCTTTCCAGCACGGGGGGCAGCGGCGCGGCGGTGCGGCGGCCCAGGGCCCGGACACGCGCGGTCAGCTCGGCGAAGTCGAACGGCTTGGGCAGGTAGTCGTCGGCGCCCAGCCCGAGACCGTCCACCCGGTCGGCGACCGTGCTGGCCGCGGTCAGCATCAGGATCCGGGTCGGCGACCGGCCGGCCGCCAGCCTCCGGCAGATCTCGTCGCCATGCACTCCGGGCATGTCCCGGTCCAGCACCAGAACGTCATAGCGGGTGACGGCCAGGTGCTCGAGCGCGGCGCTCCCGTCGAGAACGACATCGACGGCCATGCCCTCGCGGCGAAGCCCCGTCCCGATCGCCTCGGCCAGCACTTCGAAATCTTCTGCTACCAGCACTCTCATGACCTGCCCGTGATCCTTCGCTGCGGTGAGGCTACGTGGCCTGGGCCAGACAATGCCAGGTCACCGGTGTCAGGCAAGTGTCAGCCGCCGACACCGTGCTGACACCGGCGGTGCCGTACAAACCATTGCGGAAACAGGACCGTAAACCGGGAGGACTGTCGAATGCTCGACGCGACCATCGAAGTTAACGGGCTGCGCAAGCGGTTCGGGCCGACCGTTGCCCTGGACGGGATGACGTTCACCGTGCATCCCGGTCAGGTCACCGGGTTCGTCGGCCCCAACGGCGCGGGCAAATCCACCACGATGCGGGTGATCCTCGGCCTGGACGCGGCCGACGAAGGCGCCGCCCTGGTCAGCGGACGGCCATACCAGACGCTGCACCGACCGCTAACCCACGTCGGATCGCTGCTGGACGCGGCCGCGCTGCAGCCCAGCCGGTCCGCCCGTAACCATCTGCTGTGGCTGGCGCACTCGCAGGGCCTGGGCGCCCGCCGGGTCGATGCGGTCATCGAGCAGGCCGGGCTGCAGTCCGCGGCACGGCGCAAGGCGGGCGGCTATTCGCTGGGCATGCGGCAGCGGCTCGGCATCGCGGCAGCGCTGCTCGGCGACCCGCCGGTGCTGATGATGGACGAGCCATTCAACGGCATGGACCCCGAAGGAATCATCTGGATGCGCGGGTTCTTGCGGTCGCTGGCCACGCAGGGCCGGACCGTGCTGGTGTCCAGCCACCTCATGAGCGAACTCCAGGACATGGCCGATCACCTGGTCATCGTGGGCCGCGGCAAGGTAATCGCCGATACCAGCACCCGCGAACTGCTCGCCGCGGCTTCGGGTGACCGGGTCATGGTGCGCACCAGCTCGGCGCCGGAGGCGACCGCGGTGCTGGCCCGCGCGGGGGCCATCGTGGCCGCCGACAGCGACGGGGCGCTGACGGTGTCCGGGCTTGCGGCCGAGAAGGTCGTCTCGCTGCTGGGTGCTAAGGCGGTGCCGTTCTCAGAGGTGTCAGCGCACCACGCGACGCTAGAGCAGGCATACCTGGAACTCACCCGCGACGCGGCACAGTACCGGGCAGCCGATGCCGCGGCCAGTCCTCCCGGTCCTTCTGGGCCGGCCGGGCACGGCGGAACGCCGGCCAGCGGGCCATCCGCGGCTAGCGGGCAAGAGGCCGCCCGATGACCGCCATGCTGACGCGGCCCGGCGATGCGGTCCGCGCTGATCGTGACAGCTTCCGTCGGCTGCTGCACGCCGAGTGGACCAAGTTCCGCACTGTTCGTGGCTGGGTCATCGGCACGATCGCCGGCGGCCTGCTGATCATCGCGGTCAATCTCATCCCTGGCGGCCAGTGCGGCGGCATGCAGGCGAACGGCCAGCCGAGCCTCGGCGGACCGGGCTGCGCACTGACGCTCGGGCCAGCCGGCCAGGCCGTGACCGACAGCTTCTACTTCGTTCATCAGCCGATGGGTCCCGCGGGCAGCATCACCGTCCGGGTGACCTCGCTGACCGGCTCGTACCCGCCAGGCAATAGCCCTGGCCAGCCAGCGGCCTCAGCGCTGCAGCCGTGGTCGAAGGCCGGGATCATCATCAAGGCGAGCACCCGCCCGGGATCGGCCTACGCGGCGATGATGGTCACCGGCAGCCACGGGGTCCGGATGCAGTGGGACTACACCCAGGACACGCCCGGCCTGGGCGGCGCCGTCTCACAGACGACCCCGCGCTGGCTACGGCTGACCCGCGCGGGTGACACCGTCACCGGCTACGACTCCGCCGACGGCGCGCGCTGGGCCAGGATCGGCGTCGCTACCCTGCCGAGGCTGCCGGCCACCGTGCAGGCCGGGCTGTTCGCGGCGTCCCCGGGCTCTTCCAGCGTGACCAGCCAGTCCGCCACCGGATCCAGCGGGAGCGGTGCGTCAGCCCAGGCGACGGCTGCCTTCGACCGAGTCGACCTGCGGCGCATGCCGCCGGGCAGCCGGTGGCGCGGCACCAGCATCGGCGCCGTCCCTAACCCGGGTAACCAGTCACCGGGCGGCGGGTACCGCCAGTCCGGCGGCACGCTCACCGTGACCGGATCGGGAGACATCGCCCCGAGCCTGCCCGGCGGCGACGGCGGCACGGCAGGCTCCGTGGCGGGCACCGAGGTCGGCACGTTCGCGGGGCTGATCGCGGTGCTCGTCGTCGCGACCATGTTTATTACCGCCGAGTTCCGCCGCGGCCTGATCCGGGTCACCCTGACCGCGAGCCCGCGGCGGAGCCGGGTGCTCGCGGCGAAGGCCATCGTGCTCGGCGCGGTGACCTTCCTCGTCGGGCTGCCCGCCGCCTACATCGCGCTGCTCACCGGCGAGCGGAAGGAGCAGGCTGGTGGCATTTCCATGTATCCGGTGCCGGTGCTCACCGAGCTCCGCCTGATCGTCGGCACGGCAGCGCTGCTCGCGGTCGCGGCGGTCCTGGCCCTGGGTATCGGCGCCGCGATCCGGCGCGGCGCGGCGGCCGTCACCGCCGTCATCGCGGTGATCGTACTGCCGTACTTCTTCGCCGGGCCGCTGGCTGTACTGCCCGCTGGTGCCGCGGAATGGCTGCTGCGGCTCACTCCGGCCGCGGGCTTTTCCATCCAGCAGGCATACCCGCGGTACTTCCAGCTCGGCTTCAGCTATACGCCCGGCAACGGGTACTTCCCGCTCGCACCGTGGGCTGGATTCGCGGTGCTGTGCCTGTGGGCCGCGCTCGCGCTTGGCCTGGCCGGGTACCTGCTGCGCAGGCGGGACGCATGAGCCAGGCCCCGCCCGCGCAGCGGGCTTGCCCGGCGGAGATGTCACGGGCATCGCGGGCGAGCATGCGGGACGCGCTCCACGCGGAGTGGACGAAGGCACGCACGCTGCCCGGCAACGGCTGGCTGCACCTCGCCGCCATCGCGCTGACGGTGGCCGTGAGTGCGGCTGTGGCCGCGGCCGTCAGATGCCCGTCCGGGCACTGCGCGGAGGACCCCGCCAAGATCAGCCTGACCGGGATCTACCTCGGCCAGGCCGTCATCGCCATCGTGGCCGTGCTGGGCGTCAGCACCGAGCACAGCACCGGGATGATCCGCGTCACGCTCGCCGCGATGCCCCGCCGGGCCACCGTGCTGGCCGCCAAGGCGGCCGTCCTCACCTGTCCGGTCCTGGCCAGCGGAGCCGTCGCCGTGCTCGGCTCGGTGCTGGCCGGGCGACTGATTCTGCCCGGCCACGGCATCGGCCCCGGGCACGGCTACCCGGACCTGTCGCTGACGAGCGGACCGGTGCTGCGGGCCGCCTCCGGCTCAGTGCTCTACCTCACCCTGATCGCGCTGCTCAGCCTCGGCATAGCCGCGGCGGTGCGGGACGGCGCGGCCGCCATTGGCATCGTCCTCGGTCTGCTGTACCTGTTCCCAATCCTGGGCCAGGTGGCCGGCACCGGAACCTGGCACCGGCACCTCGATCAACTTGCGCCGATGACCGCGGGACTGGCGATCCAGGCCACCACCGGCCTGCACAGCCTGCCCATCAGCCCATGGGCGGGCCTTGGCGTGCTCGCAGGCTGGACCGCCGCAGCGCTTCTGGCCGGCGTGATCCTCCTCGGCCTCCGCGACGCCTGAACGACAACCCACGAACGGGCGATTATGGCGGTATTTCCCCATGTACCCGCCGCGTGTCGAGCCTGCCGCCAAGGGAATAGGCACATGCATGGGGGAAGGCGAGCGGCAGGCCCGCAGGGTAGGGCTTAACCGGGCTGAGGGATTTGGCGAGCGGCTGCTGGGCGCGCTGCTGGACCGGGCTCACCAGATGCCTCCGCAGCTGATCGCTCCGCTGGTGGCGGAGGAGGCGAGCAGGATCGGCGGCCTGGATGTCTCCATCCTCTTGCAGGACTATGGTCAGCGGGTGCTCAGGCCGCTGCCGGGCAAAGGCCTCACGGTCGGGGAGCCTGAGCGCATCGATGACTCCCTGGCTGGCCGGGCGTTCCTCAGCGCGACCGTTGTCGAGCATCCGCACCCCGGCGGCGTGCGGATGTTTCTGCCACTGCTGGACGGCAGCGACGAGGTGGGCGTGCTGGCCCTGACCCTCGGCACCGTCGATGACGATGACCGGCGACTGTTGCGGCGGCTCGCCGGCCTGGTCGCAGACATGATCGTTACCAAGGACAGTTACACCGACCAGTTCTTCCAGGCCCGGCGCAGCATGCCGATGAGCCTGGCCGCGGAAATCCAATGGGCGCTGCTGCCCCCGCTGAGCATGTTCACCCCGCAGGTCGCGCTGGCCGGGATCCTCGAGCCCGCCTACGACGTCGCTGGTGACAGCTTCGACTACGCGATCGACGACAACGTCGTGCACCTGGCCGTCGTCGACGCGATGGGCCATGGCCTGAACGCTGCCATGCTCGCGACGCTCGCCGTCAGCGCCTACCGGCACGCCCGGCGGGCCAGCGTCGGGCTCGCCGACTTGTACGGGCAAATGGACGCCGCCGTCGACGAGCAGTTCGGGCCCGACCAGTTCGTCACGGCGCAGATGATGCGCCTGGACATCGCCACCGGCCGCCTGCAATGGGTCAACGCCGGCCACCCGGCGCCACTACTGATCCGCGGCCACCGGGTCATCAAGGCGCTGGACAGCCCGGGCACCCTCCCGGTCGGGTTCGGCGGCGACACACCGCACATCAACGAGGAACAACTCGGCCGCGGCGACCGGGTGCTGTTCTACAGCGACGGTGTCACCGAAGCACACCGGCCCGGCGAGAAGCAGTTCGGCCAGGAGCGCTTCATCAATTTCGTGGAGCACGCCGGGCGCACCGGTGACACCGTGCAGGAGATGGTCCGGAAGCTGTCGCACTCACTGACACGAGCACGCGGCGGCGCCACCACCGACGACGCGACCCTCCTGGCGGTGGAGTGGCGGGGCGGCTCGGCAGATCACCTGGCCACCATAGACGTGTGACCACGATGCCAGGGCGGCAGCGGTCGCTGAGGTCCTGTTCGCGGATCCAGATGTGCGGGTGGCGGCGCCTGAACTTAGCTGGTCAGGCACCGTCACCTGGCGGAATTACCGCTAGGCCCCCAAGATCAGCACCGTATGGCTCGCGCTGTCGGGCGCATCGGCCGCGCACGACGAAGCCGTGGGGAACGGCCGGACCACGATCCGCCAGCCGGTCAACCCGTTGCCCCGGAGCGCCTGCTGGTCAGCGCGACGGCCTTGGCGGCCGGGCCAGCAGCCGACCACCGGATGTGCCTGGAGGCCATCGGCGTACAGGCCATCCGCCGCCAGAGCGTTGGTCAGGGCGGCGAAGCTCCCGGCCGCCAGCCGGCTCCGGCGGCCCGCGGACCGCCGCTGGTCACGGACGGCGTTACCCGCTATGGCGTACAGCCACGGCAGCATCTGGGCCGGGTCGGGCCGCTGTCCCCAGTGCCGCCAGGCGCCGTGGTGAAGTGTCCGTCACCACGTCCCGGGCCGCGTCGCGGTCGTCGAGGCGCCGCTGGCCGAAGCGCAGCACCAGCGGGGCATACGTATCGAAGGCCACGGAGAAGCCATCGTCGGATGCCGGGTCTGCCACTCTGGGGCTCCCTTCGCTGTAACCGTTGGTCACCCGCATAGGGCCGGCATCCGGGCCGGCGTTACGGTGCGAGGTCGCCCGGCGCCCGGGACTCGCCAGCGCGTCGTACATCTGGGCCATCCAGTCGGGTCCGTCGCCCCGCTGCTGTCCTGAATTCGACAATTTCCAGCCGGATCCGACAGAACTTTTCGCGCCCCGCATCCTGACGGAGGCCCTCGCTAGACTCTCCCCCAACCGGAAGGACCGGAAGGAAGCGCCCATGTCTGATGCGCCTCACCCTGCTGAGGACCAGCCTCAGCGCGATGAGATCATGCAGCGCCTGGAAACGCTGCAGAGCCAGCTCAACTCGGAGGCCGGCCTGCGGGCGATGATGGATCTCGACCAGGCCACGCTGACGACGCGGTTAGACGCGCAGGATAACCTGCTGCGCGCACTCAGCGTCACCCAGAGTGACCACACCCGCCGTCTGACCCGCATGGAGGATCGGCTCACCGATCTTTCCGACGCGTGCGGGCACCTAGCCCAAGGCCAGATGCACCTGCTTGAGAGCCAGACCCGCCTCGAAACCAAGGTCGCGGGAATCGACACCACGGTCGCAGGACTCGACACCAGGGTCGCAGGACTCGACACCACGGTCGCGGGACTCGACACCAGGGTCGCGGGACTCGACACCAGGGTCGCAGGAATCGACACCACGGTCGCAGGACTCGACACCAAGGTCGCGGGACTCGACACCACGGTCGCGGGACTCGACACCACGGTCGCAGGACTCGACACCACGGTCGCAGGAATCGACACCAAGGTGGGCCGGCTGGAGGCCGGGCAGTCGCGCATGGAGACCAGTCTCCAGACTGTCCTGACGCTGCTGCAGGCCGGCAGCGGCTGAGATCCGCATGTCCAGACGCGCGGGCGGCGGCGCCTGAGCTTAGCCGTTCAGGCGCCGCCACCTGGCGCGGAGTCAGGGCGGCGAAGCTCCGCCTGGGTGATGCCGAACGTTATCCGGTAGTCACAGTCGCCTTTGCAGGTGTAGACGCTGGTGGCGTCGTCGTCCACGTAGGAGTAGGCGTATGGTTCGGCCATCTTGAAGACCGCGGCGTAGTCCACGGGCCGCTTCGCCGGGTTGCATTGGGACCGGGCCGCCCAGGCGCCGCGCAGTCGCCGGTCTGGCAATGCCCGGCGCCCGCGTGGAAGACACAGCCGGTGCGGCCCCAGAATCGGCCGTTCCAGTGGTCCGGCAAGGTGATCGTCACGCTCCGCCCAGCGGGCAGCACCCAGCCGGTGACGGCCAGCGGATGGGCCGGGTTCTGCGCCGCGGCCACCCAGATCGTCTGGCTCACCTTGTTGACGAACGTCGCCTCGCGCGATCCGGGCGGTGCCGCGGCCACGGCGGTCAGCCGCCACGTTCGTTCGCTCGTTCGGCGCATAGCCATCCTGTCTGCCCCAAGCTGGTCAAGGCGCGCTGTCGGATGCAGGCGCGAGTAAGGCCCGCCGCTCCCTGTCCGGGGAGACGCCTACGACATTGCCGGATAACAGAAATCAGCGCCGGGTTACGGCATCTCTGCGGTGGCCCGGAGTCCCGGGTGCGCCAGCGCTTCGTACGTCCCGGCCATCCAGTCCGGTCCGTGCGGGAAGTCCTGCCTGACCCACCAGATGAGCAGGCCGAGCAGCGCGGAGGCGTAGAACTCGGCCGCGACCGCGGCCGGGACCTGGGCCGACGCCGGCCCCAGTCGCGATTCCGGGGCTAGGCCGAGACCTAGCGAGCGGGTCAGCAGGGTATGCAGGTGCCCGGAAACGATGTGGCCGCCCTGGCGCCCGCACAGCGCCCGGTAGACGGGCCGGTGCTGGTAGGCGTGGGCGAAGATCGCGGCCGGGATCTGACCGCGCGGCGCGGCGGTGGGCACCGTCGCGTCCAGTTGCTGGTTCAGGTCCTCGCGCAGGCCGTCGAAGCAGGACAGCAGCAGGGCCTCCTTGTCGCGGAAATGAGCGTAGAACGTCGACCGGCCGACGTCGGCGCGGTCGAGGATGTCCTGCACCGTGACCCGCTCGTAGCCCTTCTGCAGGATCAGGCCGATCAGCGCCTCGGCGAGGTTGCGCCGCGTGCGCCGCACCCGGCGGTCTTCGGCTTGCGGCATCGGCGTTCCCCTCGCTCCTGGCGGTCCTGCGGCTGGTTTCGCCGCCGTTCCGCGACTGGTTCCGGACAGTTCCGCGACGGTGTTCGGTATCGCACGCCTGCCCCGTTTTGACCGTTGACCCGGCTCGCCGCTGCTGCCCATTATCGAACACAGTGTTCGGCAACGTACAGAGTGTTTTGGAGGATTCTCATGCTTGATCTGCCCGTCTACCTCTGGGCGCTGGTCTTGATCGGCGCCATCGGGATCCCGGCCGTCACCGCGGCCGGGTTGTTCACCTCGTCGCTCGCCGCGGGCGGCAGTCGCCGCGCGGCGGGCGCCACCGCCGCGGGGTTCGCCGTGGCCTGGGCGGCCTGGATCGTGGCCTGCGCGCTGCTCGCCGACCACGGCGCATTCCGCCAGTCAGCGTCGGCGAACCGCCCCTGGATCGGCATCGCCGCCGCAGGCGCGCTGCTGGCCGCGCTGGCCGGCACCGCGATCGGGCCCGTGGCCCGGGCGCTGCGCGCACCGGGTTCGGTGGCTAGGCTCACGCTCCCGCAGTCGTTGCGCGTGGTTGGCGTGGCATTTCTCGTGGTCATGGCCATAGGCAAGCTTCCGGCGGCCTTCGCGCTGCCGGCCGGCCTTGGCGACATCTCGGTCGGCATCGCCGCGCCGTTCATTGCGCGCCGGCTCGCCCGCGGCGATCACCGCGGCGCGGTCTGGTTCAACCTCTTCGGCATCCTCGACCTCGTGGTCGCGGTCAGTCTGGGCTTCCTCGGCGGCCTCGGCCCGAACCAGGTCCTGGTTCTGTCCCCTTCGACCGCCGCCATCGCCCTGCTGCCGCTCGCGCTGATACCCGCGACCGCCGTGCCGCTCGCGCTCGCGCTGCACGTCACGTCGCTGATCCGGCTGCGCGGCGCCCCGGCGCCCGCACCGCATGCGCCGCACCTGCCGACGATCCCGGCCTCAAACCGCGCCGCGGCTACCGGGGCTGCTGGCCGTAGTCCACGGTGAGCCAGTGCTGCGGGGTCATGCGGAACATGAGGTTGTCGCCCGAGGTATCGGGGTTGTCGGCGACGTAGCGGTCGCCGCCCTCGGTACCGAGGTAGCGGCGGGCCATGGCCAGCCGCTCGTCCAGCTCGAGTTCGTCGGTCTCGACCGGGCCCTCGACGCTGACGTACCGGTAGGGCGGGTTCTCGTCCTGCGCGCACAGGCTCATCCGGCCGGCGGCCAGGATGGCCTGGCCTTTGCGCGAGTGCCGGCTGGTGATCACGCTGACGTGACCGCCGGGCCGGTAGTCGTACCAGACTGGCACGGCGAGCGGCGCCCGGCCGCCGGACACCGCCACGCTCAGCACCCCGACGTGCAGCCCGGCCAGGAACTGCTCCCGCTCGGCCACGCTCATCGTGAACGACGACATGACGACCTCCCTCGACCCACACCGGCAGGACCCGATTCTCGCAGAGACAGTCCCCGGCCCCGCTTCAGGTAAGCCCGGGGAAGTAGTCGCCGTGGAAGCCGAAGGGGATGGGGTGGGGGACGGCGGCGCGGGCGATCTCGCCGAGGTCGCCGGCGTCGAGGACGAGCAGGAACGACGTGCCCGCGCCCGGGTCGAGCACGACCGACAGCAGCACACCGTCGTCTTCGCGCCGACCGCCCGGGGCCGGGACGAAGACCGGCTCACCGGGGTAGGTGCCGGGCCGGGACCAGACGGACGGCGGGCCGCCCTCGACGTCGGCCTTGGTGATCCGGTCGGGGAAGCCGCCGTCACCCGGAAGGCCCGTCCCGTAGACGTAGCGGTAGGGCCGGCCGTTGCGGCGGTCGTAGTCGATGCGCGGCAACTCCAGGCCGACCGCGGGCAGCGCCTCGCGGGTCGCGTCGCCGCCGCGCAGCGGTAGCCGGTAACGGCGCAGCGCCGGCTCGGGCAGGCGGGGAGAGCCCGTGCGCAGCCGGTCCAGGTAGAGCGCGCCGATGATGTCGGCGTTGTCGTAGGCGCACAGGTCCAGGACGATCTCGTCGCCGCGTTCGTAGGCGTTGACATGGTGGAACGCGAAGAACGGCTCGCCCTGGAGGGTGACGCTCGCCCCCGGCCGATCGAGGTCGAAGACGCGGAAGCGGGTGCCCAGGCCCGGCCGCCAGCGGTAGTTCGCGATGAGGGGGCGGCCGGACAGCGGGATCGCCACCGGGACCACGACGAACGGGAACTCGGCCAGCACGAGGTGGTGCTCGGTGATCGCGAAGCTGTGCATGTAGGCCGGGCGCGACACCGGCACCCGGGCCAGGACGCGGCGGCGCCCGGTCCGCTCGTCCTGCGCGTAGATCCGGTAGCTGGTGCGCGGGCCGAAGTGCGTGGCGTAGCTGACCAGTTCGCCCGAGCGGGGAGCGCGGTGCGGGTGGGCGACGGTCATCTGCCCGGGTGCGGGCGGCGCCACGCCGAGGGTTTCCAGGGTCCGGGGGTCGAACACGACCGGGAGCGGGCTCTCGGTCAGCGCGAGGAACTCGCCCGCGTGCGCCACGACGCTGACGTTGGCGTTCTGCCCGAACTCCGGCGGCCGCAGCGAGGTCGCGACCCGCCGGAACAGCGTCCGGCACGGATCGGTCGCGAACTCGCTGTAGGCGATCCGGCCGGTGTCACGGGCGGCGCGGTAGGCGGGACTGTCCAGGAACCGGTTCGCGTACGTCACGGCACCGCCGGCGAACGCGAAGCGGTGCAGCATCGCGAGCCCGTCGAACCAGTGGTTGTAGCCGCGCGAGCCGACCTCGAACCTGGCCGGGCCGGTGCGCAGCAGCGAGCCGGACAGCCAGTCGGGCAGCGTGCCCTCGACCGGGAGGGCGGCGGGCGGCCGTTCCTGGTCAAGCGTCTGGAAGCCGAGCCGGTGGTCGCGGGCCGCGCGGGCCTCATCGAGGGCCTCAGGCATGGTGTACTCTTCTCGACCGAAGATCCAACAGGAATCGTTCTTAATGTACCATTCGGGATTTACTATTGGAACCCATCCGGCTGACCCCGACGTCCTACATCGTTCTCGGCCTGGTCATCGAGGCCGGGGAGGCCACTCCCTACGACCTGAAGGCCATGGTGGCCGGGGGCATCGGGAACCTGTGGTCGCTGCAGCACACGCAGGTCTACGCCGAGCCGGAACGGCTGACTAAGGCCGGCTACCTGACCGAGACCCGTGAGGAGGGCGGCCGGCGGCGCAAGGTGTACCGCGTCACGCCCGCAGGCCGGAGCGCCTTCGGCGCCTGGCTCGGCGAGGAGCCATCGGCCGACCCGCCGGAACTGCGCGACATCGGGCTGCTCAAGGTGTTCTTCGGGGCCGACCCGCGGCAGATCGCCGCCCGGCAGGTCCGCGAGCACCGGGCCAAGCTGAGCGAGTACCAGGAACTGGAGCAAGCGCTGCAGGGCGCCGACGTCTCCGGGCCGCTCCTGGCCCTGCGCGCGGGCCTCGGGCACGAGCGCGAATGGGTCCGCTACTGGGCCGAACTGGCCGACGAGGACGCATGAGCATCGAGCCGATGACGGTGTCCGACCTGGCCCGGGTGCTGGCCGAGCACGATCAGTTCTGGGACGGGCGCGACGTCCGCTTCCTGCACCACAGCGTGTTCGTCCACGAGTTCGGTGACACCTGCCTGACCGCGCGCGGCGCGGACGGCCGGATCGACGGCTACCTGCTCGGGCTCACCACGCCGCACCGGGTCGGCTACATCCACGTGGTCGCGGTCCGCGCCGCGGCCCGCGGCGCCGGGTGCGCGCTCGCCCTGTACCGGGCGTTCGCCGCCGCGGCGGCCGGGCACGGGGCGGACCGGCTCAGGGCCATCACGACCGAGGCCAACACCGGGTCGATCGCGTTCCACCGGCGACTCGGCTTCGACGTCGCCCGGGTCGAGGACTACAGCGGCCCCGGCGTGCCCCGGATGGTGATGACCCGCCCCCTCCCGCTACCGGACTGACAGCCATAACGCGGCGCGGCGGCCCGCGTGGCCGCCTAAGGAGTCGCGGTCGTCAGCGCGGCCAGGATGCCGGCCGACGCGGCCTGGAACCGGCTGATGTCGCCGTAGGGGCGGGCCACCAGCATGGCGCCTTCCAGCCCGCCGATGACCATCCGGGCCGTGTCCCGCGCGGACCCCTCGAAGTACAGGTTCCCCTCGGCCTGACCCTGCTCGAGGATCTTCTCCAGCCAGCGCTCGTTCTGGTCGAAGAACCCGATCACCGCGTCCTGCATGGGCGGCGGGAGGGTCTGGTACTCGGCGGCGAGCATGCCGCACAGGCACATCTTGCGGTCGCGCAGCACGGTCAGGTACAGGTCCGCGTAGCCGGCCAGCTTGGACGGCGCGTCGCCGACGCTCGCGTCCACCTCGGCCAGGGCGTCGGTGAACCGGGTGGTGTAGCGGCCGATGAGGGCCGCACCGAGGTCGGCCTTGCCCGCGAAGTGGTAGTGCAGCGCGGGCTTGGTAATGCCGAGTTCGGCCGCGATGTCGGCGTAGCTGAACCCGTTGAAGCCCCTGACCTGAACCATCCGCTCGGCGGCGTCCAGCACCCGCGTGGCCGTGCCCGCGTCGCCACGCTCCCGCCTGCCCGTCATCGGCAACCTCCGCACCCTTCTCGTCTTGCAGCCTGGCCAACCCGCGCGCGTTCCTTGGCGCCCGACCGGCCCGCGCCCCTTCTCGTCCTGACGCCTGGCCGGCCCGCGGCGCCTTGCCCCTCCTTGGCGCCTGACCAGCCCGCGCCTCCCCTCCCCCTCCTTGACGCTGGCCAACCCGCGCCTCTCCTTGACGCCTGACCTATTAGTAAGTCAGACTGTGACTCATCCAACACTGACCTATCGGTAAGTAAGTATACCGAATCCGCCGCGGCTAGGCCTGCTGGCCGGCCACCGGCGGGATGCTTTGCCCGCAGCCGGGACGGCCCCGGCCGCATCAGGAGGGGGAACGGGCCATGACCAGGAAGATGGTTGACTGCCGCGCGATGCCCAGCGAGTCCGGGTGCACGCTCACGATCGCCGGTACCGAACAGGAGGTCCTGGACGCCGCCGTCGCCCACGCGGTAGCCAAGCACGGCCACCAGGACACGCCCGAACTGCGGGAGATGATCCGGGCCGGCCTGGCCGACGCCGAACCCGCGATGACGTGAGCACTGCCACCCAGGCCACCGTGGCGAGCGCCGCCGAGGTCGTCGCCCGCTTCAACGCCGCGTGGAACGCTCACGACCTGGCCGCGGCCCTGGCGCTGACCAGCGAAGATTGCGTGTTCGAAGCGACCTCGCCCGCGCCGGACGGCGAGCGCTGCGTCGGGCGGTCCACGCTCGCCGCCGCGTGGAAGCCGATCTTCGACGATACGGCCAGTCGCTTCACCGTGGAGGAATCCTTCACCGCCGGCGCGCGCGTCGTGCAGAGGTGGCGCTACGACTGGGCCGGCGGCCACGTGCGGGGCATCGACGTCTTCACGGTGGCCGGCGGACTGGTCACCGAGAAACTCGCCTACGTAAAAGGCTGACCAAACCCGATCCGACCGGTGACCGCAAAGTCCCCCGGAGACTCGGGCTCCGGGGGGACTTTCGCCGTCCTTTGGTCAGAGGTCGAACTCGCCGTGCTTGATCGCATCGACAAATGCAAACCATGCATTCTCACTGACAGCGAGTTCAGGCCCGGGCACGTTCTTTGAGTCCCGTACCGCCACGGCGCCCGCGTCGCCCACGCAAACCTCAACGCAGTTGCCACCGCCACTGCGAGACGACTTGTGCCACACCTTGTGCTCATCCATGGTTGACCAGTCCTCCTATAAGCCCGGGGGTCTTCGTGTCGGATAGCGCGTGTCCGCGCAGGTGGTCGAAGATCAGCGAGTACCGGGCCACCTCTTCCTGCTCTCGAATGTACCGGGCCGCTCCGATGTCCTCCAGGTACGCAAGATCGTTCTGGTGCCGGAACGACAGCAGCATGAACGCGCGGCCGTAGGCGCAGCACAGGCCGGCCGCATTCGGTATGACCTGGACGACGACGTTGGGGCGCTCGCACAGTTCGAGCAAACGCCGACATTGCCCACGCATGGTGGCCGAACTACCGACCTCCCGCAGCAACACGGACTCGTCAAGCACCGTCCAGATCTGCGGAGCATCCGCCCGGTCGAGAATGTCTTGCCTGGTCATGCGCAATGCCACGGCCTGCTCGGCGTCGTCGGCGGTCATGGTCGGCCGGTAAACCTCGATCGCCGCGCGGGCGTACGCTTCGGTCTGGAACAGCCCGGGCATCAGGTAACTCTCGTACATCTTGATCTGGACGGCGCTGCCTTCCACCTCGACCAGGTCGCGGAACCAGGGCAGCGCGGAACTCCGCTCGACCAGGGGCTGCAGCCGGGCGAACAAGCCATTGGCCTCGAGGATCTCGTCCAGCTTCTGGGCAAGATCAGGCTTCGGGATCCGCTGGCAGATCTCGACCTTGGTGATCTGGCTGACCGAGTAGTTCAGCCGCTGGGCTAACGCGGACTGGGAGAGCCCGGCCGCGCCGCGCAACCGGGCCATCTCAGAGGCGAAGAACGCGAGCGGCGATGCGGCGGGATCGATCATGACACAAACACTCCCTAGCTGTTGCACGCCATTACCCGCAAGTCGCACAGCGGGGCCTGTGCAGTACCGGACGGCCCCAAAGTTTAGTCGCCGCTGCCACGCTTTCCTCATGCCGACGACCGCATGCCTATCCGAGCCGACCGCCTTTTCGGCGTGGCCTTTTAAAAGTCATCTCGCGCTCCGCGCATTGGCCAGCGCCGTGCCCTGTGCTCGCATGCATGCCAAACACGTCGTCATCGAATGGGGCCGGCCCGAACTGGCCGACACGGCCGAACTGCTCGTCAGCGAACTGGTCACCAACGCGGTCCGGGCCTGCGCCGCCCTGCCTTCGCCGGTGGTAGAGGTCTGGCTGGCCAGCGACCGCGTGTGCGTCGTCGTCGGCGTCTGGGACGGCAGCGACGACAGGCCGGCCCGCCGGGAGACCGCCGCGCAGGACGAGGCCGGCCGCGGCCTGCTGATCATCGACACCCTCAGCGCCGACTGGGGCTGGTACCGCCAGCGTGGCGGCAAGCTGGTCTGGGCCCTGCTCGGTCATGGAAACAGGCCGGGCGCCGCTTCGAGGGGGCGATCGTGGTGACGATCTGGCGACAGGGAACGCGCCCGGCGGCGATGTGGCCGAGGGCCTCGGCGAACTCATCGTCGGAGTACGCGAGCGAGCCGCGGACCACGAGTTCCTTCACCGCCACCGTGGTCAGGTCGACGGGAACGGGATCGTCGGAAAGCCCGGCGACGACGAGTCGCCCGGCGGCTGGGAGCAACCCGATAGCGAGCGGAGCGCCGCTGGGGTGCCCCGCTGCAGTCGATCACCGCGGCCGGCGGCTCGTCCCCGAGCAGCGCGGCCAGGCGGGCCGCCGCCTCGTCCGGGGCCACCACCGGGACGCCCGCAGGGCCACCACGGCCAGGAGGCCGATCGGCCCGCGCCGAGCACGCAGACGGGCTCGGCCGGCGTGGCGCCCGAGAGGCTGACGGCCCGGATAGCCACGGCGAGGGGCTCGATCAGCGCGCCATCGTCGTCACTCACCTCGTCGGGCAGCCGGCGCAGCATGTCGGCCGGGACCACGACCGATTCGGCGTACGCTCCCGGCCGGCGGATGCCGGGGCCGTGGTCGATGCCCTCCCGCTCGCACAGGTTTCCTGACGTCCAGCAGGACCTCGCCGGGACCGGGGACCGGCCGCTCGATGTCCACCACGCCCACGTTGCGGTCGCCGGTGATCGCGACGGCTCTCATCGTCTCTCCTCGTTCCCGGTCCCGGCGGATGAGGGCCCGCGCGATATATGACTCGGGAACGAAGCCGGGTTAACCGGCCAGCACCAGGCTCACCCGCTAACGGGGCGGGAGCGTCGAGCCGGGCAGGCTGCGGCAGGGATGCGGTTCGTAGCTGAATACCCCGGCCCGCACGCCGGGGTCGTCGTCCATGATCTGCCGGGCCTCGTCGAGGTCCGCGGCGAAGATCCCGATCCCGGCGACGTCGGTGTCGTCGGGGACCGGGCAGACGACCGGCAGCACGCCGGCCTGGCGGGACCGGTCGACCACGTGATGGTCACCGCGGGCGGGTCGTACTACGCGCCGCTGGCCGATATCGACTTCAGCGAGGGCGGCCGGGCGATGGACGAGCACGTGTGGCTGACCTGCGCGTCGGCCAGCACGCCGCCACCTCGGTGCGGGCGGGAGGGTCGCTGACGTTCGTCACCGGCAACGTCGCCCGCCGCCCCGGCGTCGGTATGGCCATCGCGGGGATCGTCTCGGCCGCGCCCGGCCTGACCGCCAACCTGGCCCTCGAACTCGCCCCGATCCGGGTCAACCTCCTCGCGACCGGGTTCGTCGACACGCCGTTGTCGGCCTCGCTGCTCGGCGACGAACTGGGCCAGCGCCGCGAGCAACTGCGGGCCAAGCTGCCCATCGGGCGGGTGGTCGAGCCGACCGACCTCGCCGCGCTCGCCGTGCACCTCATGGTCAACACCGCGGTCACCGGCTCGACCTACGACATCGACGGCGGCGGCCTAGTGGTCGGGATCTGAACCCCGGTTCCGGGAACGGTCTCGCCGAACAACGGACCCCGGGGCGGGTTCGGGCCGGAGATTTGGGCGAGATGCGGAGCGGCCGTCCAGCCGTCCGATGTGTTGCTCAGGGTCTGGGGCTGCCGACCTCGGCCGCTTGGTCGGCGGCCGGCTGGACGGCGTGCCAGAGTTCCTCGTATTCGCTGGTGGACAGCACTAGGCTGGCCATCTCCAGAACTTCGTGGGAGGGAAGGCTTTGGGGAATGGCTAGGGTGCGTACCCCGCGGCCCTTGACTAGGACAACTGCCGGAAGGCCGGACGAGCGGATGATCCGCATGTCGTGCTCCTGGGCCTAAATGGTTGAAGAAGGCCAGTTCCCCAACTTAGGGCGATCGATCGCGCCCGGCTAGGGCCTGTGGGCGACGATAGCGATACCGTTTCGTTACCTCAAGGCCACTGCTGGGGTTCCTGCCCTTCCCGGCTGGCGGCATCGAGCATCGATCGGACGAGGGCGCTGACATGCCTGCGTTCCTCTGCCCCCAGCCTGGCGAGGGAGGCCACCAGCACCTCGATCTCGGGGTCGTCGGCAGCCTGTTCGTCGAGCACGAACCCGGCTGCCGCCGCGGCCGCGGTTCGCACGACATGCTCGGGAACTTCAAGGCCGACGGCAAGCCGTTCGAGCGTGCGCGGGTTGGGCACCCGCACGGGCCGGTGGTTGGACGCGAGGTGGTACACGGTTGAGCGAGGCAAGCCGCCCTGGCGGGCGATCTCCCCGTATGAGCGGTTCAACTCGGTCATCCGCGTTCTGATGAGCTGCTGCAGCGCGTTCATCGGCCGCCTTCCGCCTCCATACGGAGGGTAGCCCAGCCTATCCCCGCGGCCGGTTGCCTTCATGCGGCGCCTTGCATCGAGGCGCCGATCCGGCTAGTGTCCAATTTTATCGGACGAATAGTCCGGAGTTACTGGACAGTAGTCGACGTCCGATTGAGGAGGATGTTTATGACCACCCCAGTCACCGCCCAGGGCCCTGGCGTCCAGGGCATGTCCACGCAGCAGCAGGGCTACGCGCCCGGCTTCCCGGCCCCGCTCGGCATCGAGCAGTACCTCGGCCAGCCGCAGCAGTACGGCGGGTTCCCGCAGTACTGGGGCTCCCCGCAGCAGATCACCGGCGGCTTCCCGCACCAGTACGGGGGTGCCGCGCAGCAGCAGTCGCACATGCAGTCCCAGTTCCCCGGACAACATGAGCTCGCCGCGCAGCAGGTCCCGTTCCAGCAGTTCGTTCAGGCGCTGGTGAGCCAGCTCCTGCCGATCGCCCAGCAGGTCATCGTGCCGCAGGTGGTGGCCATTGCCACGCAGCAGATCCCGCATCACCTGCAGCAGCTCGTGGCGCAGCAGGTGACCTGGCAGCTCAGCCAGCAGGCGGGCTGGCAGCAGCCGCAGTTCGGCCCGCAGGGCCAGAGCCCAGCCGGCCGCCCCTATCAGGGAAGCTTCTGACCGGCCGACGTCATGACGGTGAACCCGTACACGTCGCCGGGCGGTGAGGCCATGCGGTACCAGACGGCGGGCCTGTTGCAGCACACCTACCGCTGGGCGCTCGCGGCCAGCGAAGTCACGCCAGCGGTCACCCGGGCCGCGCCCGCGCTCACCGTGGCGGTGCAGCTCTACGACGCCGAGCAGTACCCGGCCGCGCTGCGCCAGCTATCGGGCGTCGTGACGATGCTGCACCAGGCACGCCAGGCGTACCCAGCGCTGCCGCCCCTGTAAAACCCGGACCATCAGCCTCACGATGAGGTGCCACATGTCCCGCCCCGGCCGCCCCAGCGCGGCTGGGGCGGGAGTTGGGAGGGTCGAGACCATGACCGATGAAACGCCCCAGACCCGCGGTGCAGCTGCGCCGCGCCAGAACCGCGCCGCCGCGGCCAGGGCACGCAAAGGTGCCCCGGCCGGGACGAGCCGCCCTGATCGCGCCGAGTTGCGCACCCGGCCGTATCGCTACCTGCTCGCGGCGGTACCGCCCGCCGACATGCGGGTGATCACCTCGCAGCTCAAGCGCGACCAGGCCCGTCGTGTCCTCGGCACGCTAAGCAGCTCCAGCTCACCGGGCGGTTTCCCCGGCGTTGCGGTCATCGAGACGACACCGGAACACGCCGCCATGCTGGCAGCGTACCCGGGAATCCACATCGAACCTGACTACACCGCTGGTCCTCGCGGCCAGACTCATGCGGTGCTGCCTCCCGTGGTGACGCAACGCGCAGCATTCGAGGTTCTGGACGACCGCATGCGTCCCATCGAGGGCGCGGCCATCACCGTGGCCGGCTCGGGATTCCCGGTGACGGGATTCACCGGGCCAGACGGCCGTGCCGAGATCACTCTCACGCCCCAGGTGCTGACCGCCCCGGCGGCGATCGAGATTCACCCGCCCCGTGGATGCTGGCCGGTACGGGTGCCCTGGCCGCTTCTTGGCGCCGACGGTCCCGTGCGCGTGATCTGCACCCGGATCACCACGACCTACCCGGAATTCCCGGAGCGGGCGCTGGATTCCTGGGGCGCGCGCGTCATGGGCTTCGGGTGGCTGCCGCCTACCTACCGCGGTAACGGCGTCCGGGTCGCGCTGATCGACTCGGGTGTGGCCGCTGGTCATCCGGACCTTTCCGGCCGGATCGAACACGGCCGTGACCTGATCGGGCGGGATGAGCAAAAGGGCTGGCAGGAAGACCTGATCGGAACCGGCACGCACCACGCGACCCTGATCGCGGGGCGGGACGACGGCACCGGAATCGTCGGGCTCGCGCCCGAGGCAGACATCCATATCTGCCGGGTATCGCCGGGCGGTTCGGCCGCCGACCTGATCGAAGCGCTCGACTACTGCATTGAGCAGCAAGTGGACGTGGCTATGTTCGGTGCCGGCATTCCCGAGCAGTCGGTGCTCCTGGCCGGCAAGGTAGAGGAGGCGCGGCAGAACGGGATCGCATGCATCGCCGCCGCTGACTCCGGCGGTCTGTGCTGGCCGGCCGCGTTGCCGCAGGTGCTGGCCGTCGGGGCGATCGGGCAGCTCGGCACGTTCCCGCCCGAAACCGCCGACACGGCCACTTTGAGTTCGCCGCCGTCCCCTGAAGGCTTTTTTGTCCCCGTGTTCAGCAGCGGCGGGCCGGGTTCCTCAGCCGTGGACTGCTGCGCCCCGGGCGTCGCCGTCATCTCTGGCCTCCCGCCGTCCAGCTACGGGCCGCTCAGCAGCGCCGGGACCGCGGCCGCCCACGCCACCGCGCTCGCGGCGCTGATCCTGGCGCACCATCCACTGTTCCGGCAGCAACCTGGCCGACCCGACATGACCCGGGACTCCGCCCGGCCTGCCAGGCTGCTGGAGGTGATCAAGGGTTCGTGCCGCCCACTCCCTCAGCTTGACCCGGCACGAACGGGCGCGGGGATACCTGACGCAGCTGTTGCGCTCAGCGTCGCACCGTGGGCCACCCACCCGCCACTGTCCATGCCCTACCCGGCCCCGGCACCCGCCCCCGACGGGCGGACGCCGCTTGAACCGCTCACCGCGGCCATGCGGGCCGCGGGCCTTCTCGCGGGCGACGAGCCCCCTGGTTCGCGCGGCTTGTGACCCCACTCGGGGGCCTGGCACGCCATCCTTCCCGGTCGCCGCGTGCAGTGCCTGGACGGCCTGCTAGACGCCGGGAAGGACGGCGGCCGGGTTCCCGCTCCGGCTGTGCCACGACTTGGAGAGTGGCGAGGGTGGGGTCGGCCGCGTAGGCGATCCGGCCGCCGTCGGCCTGGACCTCCCGCAGCGCGTCCAGGGCCTGCGCGGTGATCAACTCGCCCGGGGCCAGCACCGGCACCCCGGGCGGGTAGGGCGCGATCAACTCGGCGCTGACCCGGCCGACCGCGGCGTCGGCGGGCACGGTCTCGTTGTCGGCGAAGAACGCCTCCCGCGGGGCCAGCACGGTCTGCGGCACCACCGTCCACGCCGCGGCCGCCGACGGGTGCCGCGGCGGGCCGCGGCGGCGCTCGACCGCGGCGGCGAACGCCTCCGCGAACGCGGCCAACTGGTCCTCGTCGTCGGCGATGGTCACGATCGGCACCACGGTGTCGCGGTCGGCCATCTCGACCGGCATCCCGGCCGCGATCAGGTCGGCCTCCACGTCCTTGCCGTGCGCACCGGTCCCGGCCAGCAGCACGACCAGCTT
>DATAVV010000255.1:0-8850 GCA_036267555.1 Streptosporangiaceae bacterium
CTCCTGGATCAGGTCCAGGAACAGCATCCCGCGCCCGGTGTAGCGCTTGGCCAGCGAGACGACCAGCCGCAGGTTCGCCTCCAGCAGGTGGTCCTTGGCCCGCCGCCCGTCGTCGGCGATCCATTCCAGGTCGACCCGGGCCTCCGGGCGCAGCGAGCCCCGGCCCTCGGCCAGCTTCTCCTCGGCGAACAGGCCGGCCTCGATGCGCTTGGCCAGCTCAACTTCCTGCTCGGCGTTGAGCAGCGGCACCTTGCCGATCTGCTTGAGGTAGTCCTTGACCGGGTCCGACGTCGCCCCGGCCACCGCCACCTGGGCGGCGGGCAGGTCCTCGTCGTCGTCCCCGTAGACGAACGCCTCGTCCTCGTTCTCTTCCCCGGCGGGCTTGACCGTCTGGACCTGGCCGTCGGCCACGGCGGGCACGCTGGCCTTCGGGCTGGGTCCGCTCTTGGCGGCGGCCGCGGGACTGGCCTCGTCGCTGCTGTCGTCCGAGGCGGCCGCCTCGGGGCTGTCGCCCTCTTCGGCGTCACCCTCGTCGTCCTCGCTGACCTCGAGATCCGCCAGGTCGACCTCTACGTCCAGGTCACCGACGGTGGCCAGGTCCGGCTCGTCGTCCAGCTCGACCTCGATGTCCAGCTCGTCGCTGGCCGGGTCGGCGAAGTCGGCCTCAGCCGTCATGTTCTCCTCGCTACCGCCACGGCCTTCCTGGCCGCCGGATTCGTCGGTGTCGTCTTGGCCCTTCCCGGCCGCACCGCGCTCCTTGACCGCCGACCGGGCCGATCCCCGGCGCGAGCGCTGGCCGCCCCGCTTGCCCGATCCGCCACCGGAGTTGCGCTGGCCGTCGGCGGCGGCCGGATCGCCGTCGACCAGGGCGACGGCGCCCTCACTCTGGCCCGAAGAACCCTGCGCCGAAGGACCCTGGCCTGACGGCCGAGACTGCCTCCGCGCTGCGGAGCTTGCAGCGCTTGCCACCGCGGTCACCCCTTCCCTTGCTGGATGGCGGCCGGGTGCGCCGAACGAGCAGGCGACCCCTGGCTGACCGAACTAGCAGGCGACACAGACACCTCTCCTGCAACCGTATGGCGAGAAATGGACCCTACCGCGCGGATCCTGCTCCCAAGATCGTGCCGGAAGCCGGGCTCCTGCCGCGGACCATCACGGCCGGGACCGGCTTGCCTCCCGTCCACCACCTTAGGCGGAGTCGGCGGGTAGGTCGTACGGCATCGACTGCTGACCGCGATTTCCCTCCTGAAACGACTGCCCCGCGCGCAGGTATGGTACCCACATCCGTCACGCCTTGCCCTTCCTCGCCGCCGCCGTTCCCCCGACCCGCCGGGCCGGGGCTCCTGGCTCACGCCGCGGACTGTGCACCACGAGCACAGTGACGTCATCGTCCTGCTCATAGCCGGTCATCATGCGCTCAACCAGGAAATCGAGCAGCATCGCCGGGTTTTCCACCGCTTCGGCCGTTGCCTCGCCCGCCACCGCGACGAGTTCGTCCAGGCCCGAGTCGAGGCCGCGGCGGCGGTTCTCCACGAGTCCGTCGGAATAGAGCACCGCTGTGTTGCCGGGCGGCAGCTTGAACGCGTACTGCTGGCGCGGGCTGGCCCAGCCCAGCGGGGTCCCCGCCTCCGCCATGTCCAGCCGGGGCGGGGCGTCGACCGACAGCAGCAGCAGCGGCAGGTGGCCCGCACTGCCGGCCATGCCGTCGCCGGTCACAGGGTCGAGCACCAGGTAGGCGACCGTGGTCACCTGTTCTTCCAGCTCAGTGGCGATGAACAGCCGGTCGAGGCCGGCCAGCACAGCGGCCGGCCTGGGGTCGGTCAGGGCCAGCGCGCGCAGGGCGTTGCGGACCCGGCCCATGCCGGCCGCGGCGGTCAGCCCCTTGCCCATGACGTCGCCCGTGGCCACCGCCAGCTTGCCGTCCGGGAGGCGGAACGCGTCGTACCAGTCCCCGCCGATCTCCATGTTCCTGGTCACGGGCAGGTAGCTGGCCTCAAGGATGATCCCGGGCACCGTGGGCAGCCGGTCGGGCAGCAGGCTGCGCTGCAGGGTCTCGGCCGTGGTGTGCTCGCGCTCGAACATCGCCGCGCGCTCCAGCGCCAGCGCGCACTGGCCCGCCAGCGCCTCAAGGAACACCCGCTCCTCGTCGGTGACCCGCCGCGGCCGGGTGAACGCGAACCGCAGCGCCCCCAGCGGCGCCCCGGACGCCAGCAGGGGCAGGCCCACCCACGCCCGCTCGTCGCTGTGCTGCAGGAACGTATCGACGTTGACCTGGTCTTCGAAGTGCTTGCGCATGCTGTCCGGGCTCTCCAGCAGCAGCGGCCGCCGGGCCAGGATCGCGGCGGTCATCACGCTGGGGGTGTCCAGCGGCATGTCCCCCGACGGCCCGCCCGGGATGTCCGGCAGCCCCGAGGGGTTGACCGTGCGCAGCCGCAGCCGCTCGGGGTCCAGCAGCGCCACCGCGGAGCGCTCGGCACCGATCGCCGACCGGCCCACCTCGGTGATCACCTCGACGACCTGCTCGACGGTGATCGCCTCGGCCAGCATCGAGGTCGCCTGCTGCAGCCGCACCGTGCGCAGCGCCGCGGCCGAAAGCTGCTCGGTCAGCCGGCCGCGCATCTCCTCGGCCTCACGCTGCCCGGTCACGTCGGTGCTGGCCCCGACCCATTCGATGATCTTCCCGTCCCGCTCGATCGGGACGGCCCGCACGTCGTAGTGCCGGTAGGAGCCGGACTTGGTCCGGACGCGGTAGCGGCTGTCGAAGGTCTTGCCGGTGTCCACGCAGTCCAGCCACTCGCGCTCGACGCGCTCGCGGTCCTCGGGGTGGATCGCGTCCAGCCACCCGCTGCCCAGGTACTCATCGACGCTCTGGCCGGTGATCCAGCGCCATTCCGGGGAGTCCTCGGCGATCTTGCCCGTCGGCGTGGTCACCCACACGACCTGCGCCCCGGCCTGCACCAGCGAGCGGTACCGCTCGTCGCTGCGCCGCAGCGCCTCCCCCGAGTTCTTGCGCTCGGTGTTGTCGGTGGCGATCAGGACCACCCCGGTGATCTCGCCCTCGGGGTCGTGCGAGGGGTACCACGAGAACGACCAGTAACCGACGTCCTCGCCCTGGGTGATCGGCTGGTCGCCCTCGATGACCGGCTCGTCCTGCTCGAGCACGTGCCGTGCCGCTTCCTCGGCGCGGGCACCGAGATCCTCCGGCCAGACCTGCGACGGCAGGCGGCCGGCGTACTCGCCCTGATCCACGGCGCACAGGCCGGCCAGGGCCTGGTTCACCCGGCGGAAGCGCAGGTCACCGCCGATGAACGCGAAGCCGACCGGCGCCTCGGTCAGCAGCGTGGCCAGCAGCGCGGAGTCCGACACGTCCATCCCGGACACACGCGGCTTCGGCACAGAGGTGCCCGTGCTCACCGGGGGCACCTCGTACCCGTGCGAGCGCGTGCCATGAACGGTTCCTTCCTGCTCACTGCGGACACAAGAAGGCTAGCGGCAACTTCGTGCACAAGAGAGCTAGCGGCGACAACTCGGCGTCGATACCCGGCCCCCAATGCCGTGCGGCCCCCCGCCGGGCCCTCCGGCGCGGCCTGCCACCCGGCGTCAAGCCGAAACCAGGCCTCCGGCTGACCCCGCGCTCCGATGAGTAGCTGTGTCCTCAATGGCTCTTTAATCGCGTGCTTGCCGCTGATTCGGGCTTTCCCCGGCCCCTTGCGCCGTCAAGAATGGTCCGGCGGTTGCGGCCAAGATGACCGGCACGACAGGGACTGGCGGCAGCTACGCCCCCGTAACCTCGCAGTCCAGAAGTCGTGATCCGTTCCTTGGTAACCAGACCTCCTGCTCCATGGCACGATAGATGCAGCTGCGCCTCATCGTCCACCCCGCTGACTGGATGAGCGGAGTCTGCCAGTGTGAGGGAGAGAAGCTGACTATGGGCGGTATCGCCGGTATCAGCCAGGCTGAGGACATGGGCGAAGGAGGCGGCGACACGGGCAGAAACGGGCGGCACGCCGCGCCCAGGCATGGCATCGGACGGCGTGCATCTGGAAAGCTAGCCCTGTGAACCCGCCGAGCCGACGCGCAGAACCTCCGGGCCGGCCCGGGCATCACGGGCATTCCGGGCCGCCGCGAGTGCGGCCGCCGGGCGGCACGACGTCTGCCGCGCCACCGAACGCACTGTTCGCTGAGATGCTCAAGGCCGCGCGTGAACTGCTGGCCGTGCGCAGCCCGCTCGACGCGGAGCTGATGGTCAGTGAGCTGCTCGGCACCTGGTGGGGCCAGCGTGCCGTGCGCCCGGGTTCGCGGGATTCGCGCCGCCGCCGCGCCGAGATCGAGGAAATCGTCGGCGAGGGCCTGGTCACCTACGCGGCTCAGCAGGGCACGCCCGCCGCGCTGGCGCTGCTGTCGGGCATCGCGTGCCTGGGCACGCCGCACCAGGCCGCCAGCGCCGAGCAGGAGGCCCTGGCGCTGATGGAGCACGGCGTGGCCCGGCCCGGCTGGGCCGAGCACGTCGGCGCCGTGGTGGCGGCCGAGTGCTACCTGAACTCCGACTCCTACGGCGACCGCGACGAGGTGGTCTGCGTGTTCAGCTACGCGGGCCAGGAGCAGCACGCGCTGGTGGTGGTCGTCGACTACAACGCGGGCGGCCTGGCCCGCGACGGCTGGGTCACCTCGCAGGTGGGCAAGCTTCTCGACTACTGCGCCCAGTCCGCGTCCGCGTTCACCCAGGTTCAGCCGCCGCACGCCCGGCGCCTGCTCGAGTCGGCGCTCGCCGTCACCGAGCGCGCGTCCGACCCGCCGGTCAGCAGTTCGTTCCCGTCGTATCACGCGTTCATCCGCGCGCGGGTGCGCACACTGCCACCGTCCTCTTCCTCGGCCGGCGGCCTGCACGCCCCCGGCAGTGTGCCGCAGCCGGGCAGCACCGCGGCCGCCCGCCGCCAGACCTGGCGCAAGGACCGGCGCGCGATGCTCGTGGCCGAGTTCCTGGCCTCCGACGAGGCCGAGGACCTGTCCGACCGCGAGGCCGCAAGCCGCTGCGCCGACCACATCGCCGGCTACGGCTGCGACCAGGACTTCGGCCGCCCGCTGCGGATGAGCCCGGCCAAGGCCGAGACGTTCCTGCTGGACTGGCTGCCGCGCAAGGTCATGCTGTCGCCCGCCGAGCAGCACGCGATGCCGCACGTGCTCGCCGCCTGGGTGCGCTGGGCCGGCGTGCGCGAGGGCCGGGACGCCGAGGCGATCCGGACCACGCTGGACTCGGTGTTCGACTCGATGGGCACGTTCACCCGCGTCTACCACGACCCTTCCTCGTTCGGCCTCGAGGCCAAGCTCGTGGCCCGGCTGCTGCCCGACTCCGACCTGGAGGCGCTGCCCCGCCGGGTCTTCGCCTTCGGCGTGCTGCAGGGCAGCTACCACGGCACCGACCTGGGCGCGCTGGACCCGGCCCGGCCCGCCGACCGGCGGATCCTGCTGGCCGCCGACCACGACAGCCCGGCCGGGCGCGCGGCGGGCGACGAGCACATCGACCGGCACCTGGCCCTGGCCGACCGGCTCTGGCGCGGCGACCCGCCCGAACTCTGGGATGCCGCGCAGCGCCTGCTCGACCTGGGCGAGGACCGGCACGCGGTGCTGCACACGCTGATGGACGCGATCCGCAGGGCCGGCGGCAGCGAGAAGGACATCGCCACCGCGCTCTACGAGCTTCCGCCCGAGGAGGCCGGGGGCTTGCTGGGGTGAGCCCGGGCGCCGACAGTGCCAGCACCATCGACCTGAACGCCGACCTCGGTGAGAGCTTCGGCGCCTGGCGAATCGGCGACGACGAGGCCCTGCTGACGATCGTCACCAGCGCGAACATCGCCTGCGGGTTCCACGCCGGGGACCCGCTCACGATCCGCCGCGCCTGCGCGGGCGCGGTAACGAACGGGGTCAGCATCGGCGCCCAGGTCTCCTATCGCGACCTGGCCGGCTTCGGCCGCCGGGAGATGGACGTGCCCGCCGACGAACTGGCCGCCGAGATCCTCTACCAGATCGCGGCGCTCGACGGGGTCGCGCGCGCCGAGGGCGGACGCGTCGGTTACGTCAAGCCGCACGGCGCCCTGTACAACCGGGCCGCCCGCGACCCGGCCCAGGCCGCGGCGGTCGTGGCCGCGATCACCGACTACGACCCCGGGCTGCCGCTGCTCACCTTGCCCGGCAGCCAGACCGCCCGCGTGGCGGCCGAGGCCGGGCTCACGGTGCTGGCCGAGGGCTTCGCCGACCGTGCCTACCGCGCCGACGGCACCCTGGTCCCCCGCGGCCAGCCCGGCGCGGTGATCAGCGACCCGGCCCGCGCCGCCGCCCGCGCGGCGGCCATCGCCACCGGCCATGCGATCGAGTCGCAGGACGGGCGGCGGGTCCCGGCCGACATCCGTTCCCTCTGCGTCCACGGTGACACCCCCGGCGCGGTCGCTCTCGCGCGCGCGGTCCGCGCCGCGCTGGAGGAGGCCGGGGTGCGCGTGGCCGCGTTCGCGTGACCCGCGTCCGGCCCGCGGGCGACGCCGCCCTGCTCGTCGAGGCCGACGGCCGGGCCAACCGCCTCGCCGCCGCGATTTCGGCCGAACGCGGCACCGGGGTACTCGACGTCGTCCCCGGCGCGACCACCGTCCTGGTGACCACCGAGCCGGGCCTGGATCTCGCCCGGCTGGCCGAGCGCATCCTGGCCCTGCCGCTGCCCGGGGCCGGCCCGGCCGCCGCGGCCGCGGCCGAGATCCCCGTGGTCTACGACGGCGACGACCTGGCCGAGGTGGCCCGGCTGACCGGGCTGTCCCCCGGCGAGGTGGTCGCCCGGCACGCGGCCGCCGAGTACACGGTGGGCTGGATGGGCTTCTCCCCCGGCTTCGGCTACCTGACCGGGCTCGACCCGGCCCTGGCCCGCGTGCCCCGGCTGGCCGAGCCCCGGCTGCGGGTGGCCGCCGGCTCGGTGGCCATCGCCGGCGGCCTGGCCGCCGTCTACTCGACCACCTCGCCCGGCGGCTGGCACCTGCTGGGCCGCACCACTGCCGTCCTGTGGGACCCCCGCCGCGACCCGCCCGCCCTGCTCACCCCGGGCCTGCGCGTCCGCTTCCGCCCCGTCCCCCCCGCCGCCCTCCCGCCCCCCGCCGCCCCGCCCTCCGCCGCCCCCGACCCGGCGATCCATGATCGTGGAGGATCGCGCGCGATATGCGCATCTGATCCTCCACGATCACAGATCGAGGTCCTCCGCCCCGGCATCCTGGCCACGGTGCAGGACCTGGGCCGCCCCGGGTACGGTCACCTAGGCGTCCCCCGCTCCGGCGCCGCCGACGAGGCCAGCCTGCGCCTGGCCAACCACCTCGCCGGCAACCCGGAAACCGCGGCCGCCCTGGAACTCACGCTCGGCCGGGCCACGTTCCGCTTCCCGGCCGGAGCCACCGTCGCCGTAACCGGCGCCTCCGCCCCGGTCACCACGACCGAGCCAGACACGGCCCCTGCCGGCACCACACCAGGCCCTACGGACGGTGCCCGGGTGGCGGCGGGTGGCGTGACCCGCGCCGCGCCGCACGGGACAGCGTTCGAGGTCCCGCCCGGCGGCGAGGTCGCGGTCGGCGCCCCCCGCGCGGGCCTGCGCTGCTACCTCGCGGTCCGCGGCGGCGTGGATGTGCCGCCGGTCCTCGGCAGCCGGTCCGCCGACCTGCGCTCCGGCCTCGGCCCCGCCCCCCTCCGCCGCGGCGACCAGCTACCTGTCGGCCCAGCCCCCGAGCCAGAGCCGGGCGAAGCCGGCGAACCAGCGCCCGGAGCCGCTGCGACGCCCGGCGCGGACCGGCCCGGCGCCACGGCAACCCCGCAACTCCCCGGTGCCGGGGAGGCGGCCGTGCTGCGGGTGATCGCGGGCCCGCGTGACGACTGGTTCGCGGCCGAGGCGCTCGACACGCTGTGCGCCGGCACCTACACGGTTACCCAAGACAGCGACCGCACCGGCCTGCGCCTGGACGGACCGGTCCTGCCCCGCACCCGGGACGGCGAACTCCCCAGCGAAGGCCTGGCGACCGGCTCACTGCAGATCCCGCCGAGCGGCCGCCCCATCCTGATGCTGGCCGATCACCCGGTCACCGGCGGCTACCCGGTCATCGCCGTGGTCACCTCCGCCGACATCCCCCTGGCCGCCCAACTCCGCCCCGGCAGCCGCATCACCTTCACCCGCGCCTGACCGCCCACCGTTCGCCCGCCGCCTTGCGGTGATCATGGCGATGAATGCGACGTTGGGGCACATGGAACTGCCCTGGCGCCACATTCATCGACCCGGAAGCCGGTCCACGGACCGGCGGTTGGCAGAGCCGGGGCCTAATGGCGGGGTCGGCGGGGCTGGCGTGACAACTGGTGCCGCAGTGACCAGGCGGACCGGGGTACATGCCCACTCACATGTACATGCAAATTAACATGTACATGTGGCCTGACATGTACATGTGGCCTGACATGTACATGCAGCCTGACATGTACATGCGGCCTGACATGCAGCGGAGGCGGGTTAGCTCGGGGCGGCTTCGGGGTTGATCTCGCGGTAGGCGGCGATGAGGTCGGCGGCGGCGACCGTGGTGAGGTCGGCGGCGCTCGCGGTTTCCCCGAGGTGGGACACGCGCACGTCGCGGGCGGCGCTGGCCCGCTCGAACAGGGACCGGGCGAACCGGCCGTTGCCGAGTTCGTCGATGTTGCCCTGCCCGACGGCGGTGCTGAAGATCTGGTCGAGCACGGGCAGGGCGTCGTCGTCGAAGCTGTCCCCGGCCTGGCGCGCGATCGTCCCGGCGATGCTGACCAGTTCCTGCGGGGAGTAGCTGGGGAACGTGATCCGCACGCTGAACC
>DATAVV010000256.1:0-6859 GCA_036267555.1 Streptosporangiaceae bacterium
GATTGCTCACGTGTTACTCACCCGTTCGCCGCTCGAGTACCCCGAAGGGCCTTTCCGCTCGACTTGCATGTGTTAAGCACGCCGCCAGCGTTCGTCCTGAGCCAGGATCAAACTCTCCATTGAATGTCTATATGCAACCGCAGGCACGTTCCGAAGACCGGCCGTGCGGAGTGCTGACATAAGAGATGTCTCGTCCGGCTGGCGAACCAGCCATGGAGACGATCTTGGCGTATCCGTCATGCGGGCCTGACCGTTACCGGCCGACCCAGACGGGGGTTGTGCATGTGCACTGGCTTTTAGCACGCTGTTGAGTTCTCAAGGAGCGGACGCGCACCGTCCGGGACCTTTCAGTCTCTTCCGGGGCAACCCTGCTAACTTACCCGCCCTTGCAGGCGGTGTCAAACGACTTCGTAAAACTTGGCTTACTTGGTTACTCGTTGTGCCTTGAGCATACCCTCACTTCGTCAACCCGGAGCCCGGGATGACCGTGCAGGGAGGGAACTTGCTCTTCCCCAGTGACTGCCGCCTGTCCGGCTGGCCCTGTCGCTCGGGGCAAGACGAAACAGTAGACAGCAAAGAGGATCTAGTCAAATCGAGGGCGCAACACCCGCATCTGCCCAGGTCGGCCCCTCAGCCGGACTGCGGAGGCCGCACCTCAACCCCGCCCACCGTGCGCTTGCCGCGCCGCAAAACCAGAAATTTTCCGTGCAGCAGGTCGCTCGCGCCCGGCGCCGCGTCGGGCATCGTTACCTTAACGTTGTTCAGGTACGCGCCGCCCTCGGCGATCACCCGCCGGGCCGCCGACTTGCTGCCCACGATGCCCGTCTCGGCCATCAGATCGGCCACCTGCACCTGGCCGTCGCGCAGCGCCCCGGCGTCCACCGTGGCCGACGGCACCTCGGCCAGCGCCGCGGCCAGGGTCTTCTCGTCCAGGTCCCGCAGTTCGCCCTGGCCGAAGAGCGCCCGGCTCGCGGCCACCGCCCGGGCGTACTCGCCGGATCCGTGCACGAGCGTGGTGACGTCCTCGGCGAGCACGCGCTGCGCGCTGCGGGCCGCGGGCCGCTCGGCGGTCTCCCGCTCGAGTTCCTCGATCTCGCCGCGGCTGCGGAACGTGAAGACCCGCAGCAGGCTGCCCACCTCGGAGTCGGCTCGGTTGATCCAGAACTGGTAGAACGCGTACGGGCTCATCAGGTCCGGACTGAGCCAGATCGCTCCGTCTTCGGTCTTGCCGTACTTGGTGCCGTCCGGCTTCGTGATCAGCGGTGTGGCCAGGGCGTGCACGACACTGCCGGCGACCCGCCTGATCAGGTCGACGCCCGAGACCAGGTTGCCCCACTGGTCGCTGCCGCCGATCTGCAGAGCGCAGCCGTGCCTGCGGTGCAGTTCGAGGTAGTCGTTGGCCTGCAGGATCTGGTAGCTGAACTCGGTGAAGCTGATCCCGCCGGTTTCCAGCCGGGCCCGGACCACCTCCCGGGACAGCATCTGGTTGACGGGGAAGTGCTTGCCGATGTCGCGCAGGAAGTCCAGAACCGACAGTTCCCCGGTCCAGTCCAGGTTGCTGACCAGCAGCGCACCGGCCGGGCCCGAGTTGAAATCCAGGTACTGGCTCAGTTCGGCCCTGATCCGCTCCACCCAGCCGGCCACGACCTCGCGGGAGTTCAGCACCCGCTCGGCCGACTTGCCGCTGGGGTCGCCGATCAGCCCCGTGGCCCCGCCCACCAGCCCGATCGGCCGGTGACCGGCCTGCTGCAGCCGCCGCGCGGTCAGCAGCAGCACCAGGTGCCCGATGTGCAGACCGGGCCCGGTCGGGTCGAATCCGGCGTAGAAAGTTACCCGACCGGTATCGAGCGCCTTGCGCAGGTCGTCCAGGTCGGTGGACACGGCGATCAGGCCGCGCCAATTCAGCTCGTCGATGATGTCGGTCACTGGTGAATCGTCCCATCCTCGCGCCGCGGGCTGGTAACTGATTTCGCCCCGGCGCGGCGCGGAGCGTATGCGCGGTAGGGCGAGACGGTCGGATCGCCGGTAATCCAGAACCGCCAGGGCACGTCGGCCGCGCGGCTCACCCCGACCCGGGGCCCGTGGCTGAGGCCCGCCGCCGCCGCGACCGGCGGCCCGGCAAAGGCCCGCAGCGGCGAAGCCGGGTCGCAGGCGTCGGCACCGTCGTGGGCGCGGCCGACGCCCAGCGCCTCGCACAACCGGGCCGGCCCGCGCGCCAGGTCGACCTCGCGCGGCGGGGTGCGCGGCGCGCGGCGGGAGCGCCGGGCGCGAGCCAGGGGCGCCCCCTCGATGACCCGCCCGGCTCGCAGCAAGACCGCGGACGCGCCGCGTTCGGCCTGGCAAACGAGGTTCATGCAGAAGTGCATGCCGTAGGTGAAGTACACGTACACGTGGCCCGGCGGCCCGAACATCACCGTGTTGCGGGCGGTCAGGCCGCGGTAGGCGTGCGAGGCGGGATCGGACTCCCCCTCGTACGCCTCGACCTCGGTGAGCACGACCGCGACCGCGCCCTCCGCGGTCTCGTGCGCGATCACGCACCCCAGCAGGCCCGGGGCGACGGCCACGGACGGGCGGGCGAAGAACTCCCTGGGCAGCGCCTCGGTGCCATCCACCCACGCCGGCGAGCTAGCCACCCCCAGAGGCTAGCGACCACCCCCCGCATCCGGCGAGACCCCGCAGCCACCCAGCGAGCCGGCCTGCACAGCCGTCCGCTGCCGCCACCCGCCCCGTTCCGCGCAGCCGGCTCGCCGGAGAGCAGCCAGCAGCGTCCTGGAGGGGGCACGCCCATGATCTGGGCGTTAGCCGGTGGCCCAGGCGGCCTGGTCTTCCACGGTGGAGCGGAGCCGGCCCAGTTGCTCGGTGACCCGGTCGGGGGCGGTGCCGCCGGGGCTGCTGCGGGCGGCGAGCGCGCCGGACACGGTCAGCACCTCGCGCACGTCGGGGGTCAGGTGGGACGAGACCTTGGCCAGGTCGGCGTCGCTCACTTCGTCCAGGTCGCAGTCGTTGACCTGGCACCAGACCACCAGGTGCCCGACGACCTCGTGCGCCTCGCGGAACGGGACGCCGCGCCGGACCAGCAACTCGGCCAGGTCGGTGGCGAGCGCGAAACCCGCGGCGGCGCCCGCGGCGATCTTCTCCGAGTTGAATCGCAGGGTGGCTACGAGACCGGCCATGGCGGGCAGCACCAGCAGCAGCGTGTCGACCGCGTCGAACACCGGTTCCTTGTCCTCTTGCAGGTCGCGGTCGTAGGCCAGAGGCAGGCCCTTGAGCGTGGCCAGCAGGCCGGTCAGGCCGCCGATCAGGCGGCCGGCCTTGCCGCGGGCCAGTTCGGCCACGTCGGGGTTCTTCTTCTGCGGCATGATCGAGGACCCGGTCGCGTAGGCGTCGTCGATCTCGGCCCAGCCGAACTCGTGCGTGGACCACAGCACGACCTCCTCACCGAGCCGGGACAGGTGCACGCCGAGCAGGGCCGCGTCGAAGCAGAACTCGGCGGCGAAGTCGCGGTCGCTGACCGCGTCCATGGAGTTGCCGAACGCCGAGGTGAAGCCGAGTTCGGCGGCGACCGCCTCGGGGTCGAGCGGCAGTGACGAGCCGGCTAGCGCGCCGGCCCCGAGCGGGCTCACCGCGGCGCGGGTGTCCCAGTCCCTCAGCCGGGCCCAGTCGCGGGCGAACGCGTGGACGTGAGCGAGCAACTGGTGGGCCAGCAGCACCGGCTGGGCGTGCTGCAGGTGCGTCATGCCGGGCGCGGGCGTGCCCAGGTGCCGCTGGGCCTGGTCCATCAGCGCGGTCTCGAGCTCGGTCAGCCTGCTGGTGATCAGGCGGACGTGGTCGCGCAGGTAGAGCCGCAGGTCCGTGGCGATCTGGTCGTTGCGGCTGCGCCCGGCCCGCAGCTTGCCCGCGAGCGACCCGACCCGTTCGAGCAGGCCCCGCTCCAGCGCCGTGTGCACGTCCTCGTCGGCGGCGGACGGCCGGAAGGCGCCCGTCCGGCACGCCTCGGCCAGGTCATCGAGGGCACCCAGCATCCGGGTCAGCTCGGCCTCGTCGAGCAGCCCGGCCTCGTGCAGCACGCGGGCGTGGGCCCGCGACGCGAGCAGGTCGTAGCCGGCGAGCCGCCAGTCGAACTGGACGCTGACCGACAGCCGGGCCAGCGCCTCGGCCGGCCCGGACTCGAACCTGCCGCCCCAGAGCCGGACCGGGGGCGTGCGTTCGGTGTCACCCACGACGTTCCTTTCGCCTTTCGCGATCGCGGACGGGATCTCCCGCAGCATGGTAGACCGCCGCGATCAAGGCGGCCGGAAGCCAGCCGCCTTCCTGTCCCGGTCGGCGGCGATCCTGCTGGGCAGCCCCCGGTCCGGGGAATAGGCGTGTCGTTAGTGATTGCGCCGGTCGGCCAGGCGGAGCAGCGCACGGGCCAGATCCGCTCCGCCGGTCGGATCCCGCGCGATGACCAGCACGGTGTCGTCTCCCGCCACCGTGCCGAGGATCGATGGCCAGCCCGAGTGGTCGATGACGGAGGCCAGGAACTGCGCGGCCCCGGCCGGCGTGCGCAGCACCACCAGGTTCGCGCTGGCCTCGGCCGTGACCAGTAGTTCGGCCGTGACCCGGGCCAGCCGGGCCGGGCTGTCCCCGGCCGCGCGCTCAACGGCCGTGTGCTCAACGGCCGTGTGCTCAACGGCCGTCTGCTCCGCGGCCGGCCCAGCCTCCGCCGCGGCGCCCGAAGGCTCCGGCGGGTCAGCCGTCTCGGCCAGCCCGCCCGGCCGGGAGCCGGGGCCGCCCGCCTCGCCGGGCAGGGCGTATACCAGCGACCCGTCCGCGCCGCGCAGCCGCACCGCGCCGATTTCCTCGAGGTCGCGCGACAGCGTGGCCTGGGTCACCCGCACGCCGCGCGCGCTGAGCCGCTCGGCGAGTTCCTCCTGGGACCTGACGGGCGGGCCGGAGTGGGCCAGGATCGCGGCGATCTGGGCGTGCCGTGCCGTCTTGGTCGCCGGGCTGGTGGTGGTCACGGTGCCTCCTTCGGCCGCGCCCGCTCCAGCAGCCAGGCCAGCAGCGCCTTCTGCGCGTGCAGCCGGTTCTCGGCCTCGTCCCAGACGACGCTGGCCGGGCCGTCCAGCACGCCGGCCGAGATCTCGGTGCCGCGGTGCGCCGGCAGGCAGTGCAGCACCACGCAGCCGGCCGCGGCCAACGCCAGCTTCTCCCCGTCCAGGCGGTAGCTGTCGTTTGAGCCATAACGACTGAGTGCGGCCAGCCTGGCAGCCTCCTGGTCCTCCTGGCCCATGGAGGCCCACACGTCGGTGGCGAGCACGTCCGCGCCGTAGCAGGCGGCCTTCGGGTCGGCGTGGATTTCCACGCTGCCCCCGGTCTGCCCGGCGATCCGCGCGGCGGCCGCGGCGACCGCCGGGTCGGGCTGGTACTGCTCCGGCGCGCCGATCCGTACGTGCATGCCAGCGGTGGCCCCGCCGAGCAGGTAGGAGTGGGCCATGTTGCTCGAGCCGTCACCGAGGAAAGCGAGCGTCAGCCCGGCCAGCCGCCCGTGCGCGGCCCGGACGGTCTGCAGGTCGGCGAGCACCTGGCAGGGATGGAAGGCGTCGGTGAGCGTGTTTATGACCGGCACCGGGCTGACCGCGGCCATGTCCTCGACCCGGTCCTGGCCGAACGTGCGCCACGCGATGGCCGTGACCTGCCGAGAGAGCACGCGGGTGGCGTCCTGGATCGTCTCGCCCCGGCCGAAGTGCGTGGCCTGCGCGTCGATGATCAGCGGGTAGCCGCCGAGTTCGGTGATGCCGACCGCGAACGAGACCCGGGTGCGCAGCGACGGCTTGTCGAACAGCACCGCGACCGCGCGCGGGCCTTCCAGTGGCCGGCAGCCCAGGCGGTCGGCCTTCATCGCGTCGGCCAGGTCCAGCACCTGCGCCTGCTCGGCCGGGGACAGGTCGTCGTCGCGCAGGAAGTGCCTCATGGCGCCTCCTGCCCGGTCGGCTGGCGGACGGCCGAGAGGATCCCGGGCAGCGCGGCGGTGAACGAGTCGGCCTGCCCGGCGGTGAGCACGAGCGGCGGCGCCAGCCGGATCGCGTCCGGCTGGACGGCGTTGACCAGGAACCCGGCCTGGCGCGCCGCGGCCTCGACCGCCGGCGCGACAGGCTCGGCCAGCACGATCGCGCGCCAGAGACCGATGCCGCGCACCCCGGCGATCAGCGGGTGCCCGGTGGCCTCGATCCCCGCGGCGAGCCGGTTCCCGACCTCGGTCACGTTGCCGAGCAGGCCCTCGCGCTCGATCGTGTCGAGCACGGCGAGCGCCGCGGCGCAGGCGATCGGGTTGCCGCCGAAGGTGCTGCCGTGCTCCCCCGGGCCGAGCCCCGAGCCGCACGCGCCGATGCCGACGCAGGCGCCGATGGGCAGGCCGCCGCCGAGCCCCTTGGCCAGCGTGATCACGTCGGGCACGACGCCCTCGCGCTGGTGCGCGAACCAGGCGCCGGTCCGCCCCACCCCGCTCTGGATCTCGTCGAGCACGAGCAGCGCTCCGGCCTCGTCGCAGGCCGCGCGCGCGGCGCGCAGGTAACCGGCGGGGGCGGGGATGACGCCGCCCTCCCCCAGGCCCGGCTCCAGGAACACGGCGGCGCAGTCCCCGCCCACCGCCGCGCGCAGCGCGTCGGGGTCGCCGTACGGGACGAACCGCACGTCGAAACCGAACGGCGCGAACGGCAGCCTGATCGAGTCCTTGCCGGTCAGCGACAGCGCGCCCATGGTCCGGCCGTGGAAGGAGCGCTCGGCCGCGACGAATACCGGCCGCTGCGGGCCCTGGCGGCGCCGGACCAGCTTGACCGCGGCCTCGTTGGCCTCGGCGCCGGAGTTGGCGAAGAAC
>DATAVV010000257.1:0-39916 GCA_036267555.1 Streptosporangiaceae bacterium
CACGATCCAGTACACGACCGTGGCCCGGATGTTCACGCCGCCGATCGTGAAGCTCGCCGCGAAGATGTGCTGAGCCGATGAGAACCCCTGGATGTTGGAGATCTGCGGCGAGGCCACCTGGTTGGTGATGGTCTGGGTCAGCGCCAGGTTCAGCCCCTGCAGCATGAAGAACGTGCCCAGGGTGACCAGGAAGCTGGGTATCCCGGTCCGCACCACGATCCACCCGTTGAGGAACCCCACGAACACCGACACCGCGAGGGCGACGATCACCCCGATCCATATGTTGACGCTGAATTCGTAGGCGAACAGGGATGCGGTCAGCGCGGAACTGGTCACCGCCACCCCCGCCGACAGGTCGAACTCGCCCCCGATCATCAGCAGCGCGATCGGGGCGACCATCAGCCCGTAGACCGAGGTGACATACGCCACTGTCGAGAACGAGTTCGCGTCGCGGAACGGCGGGGCCACGGCGAAGAAGAAGATGTAGATCACGATCGCGCCGGCCAGCGCCCCGGCCTCGGGACGGGCCAGCAGCCGGGCCAGGGGCGGCCTGCGCCCCACCCGGTCGTCGCGCGTCGGCGGCGCGACGCCAGCCTGCAATGTGTCGCTCACGGAAACCTCCCTTTTCTGAGCGGGCGAGGGCGGGTCGGCGGGCGCGGGGGTCACCGGCAGCCGCGGTGACCCCCGCCCGGCCGCGTTACCTGGTGCCGCGCTCGGCGTACTGCGCCACCTTGGCGACATTGGTGCTGTCGATGAACGACGGTCCGGTCAGCACGGTCTGACCGCCGCCGATGGTGTCGCCGTTGGTCAAGTAGAGCCACAGCGAGTCGATGGCCTCGTAGCCCTGCAGGTAGGGCTGCTGGTCCACCGCCCACTGCACCGCCCCGGACTTGATCTTCGCGATCTCGGCGGCGTTGGTGTCGAAGGTGTAGAGCTTGGCCGTGCTGTGCGACTGGGCGATCGCCTGGATCGCGACGAGCGCGACCGGCGCGCCGAGCGTGATGACGGCGTCGATGTTCTTGTTCTGGGCGAGGCTGGCCGACATCGTGGTCAGCATGGCCGGGTTGTCGGTGCCGTTCACGTACAGCTTGGTCATCGTGCCCTCGGAGCCGAGACCCTGCTTGACCCCCGCGCACCGGGCCTCGAGCTGGACCTGACCCTGGGCCTGCAGCACGCAGAGCACGTGCTTGGCCCCCGCCGCCGCGAGGCGCTTACCCGCCGCGACGCCCGCGATGGTCTCGTCCTGCCCGAAGTACTCCATGGCCCCGCACTGCTGCCAGTTGTCGACGCCCGCGTTGAACATGACGACCGGGATCCCGGCGGCCGCCGCCTTCTTGATCGTCGGGCATAGGGCGGCGGGATCGGGGTCGGTGACCGCGATGCCGTTGACCTTGCTGTTGATCGCGTCCTGGATGAGGTTGGCCTGCTGCGTCGGGTCGTCGTTGTTGGAGTACTTGAAGCTGATGTTGTCCTTGGCGGACGCGGCGCTGGCGCCGGACCGGATGATGTCCCAGAACGTGTCGCCCGGCTGAGCGTGGGTGATCATGGCGATCGTGTAGCGGGGTGTGTTGGCATGGCCGGCGGACCCGGCCCCCGCCGCGGCGTCGGCCGCCTTCTTGCCGCCGGTAGCGCTGCAGGCGGCCAGGACGAGCACGAGGGCCGCGAGCAGCGCGGCGGCCACGACCGGTCTCTTGGATCTGAACATGTGCGGTACCTCCGTCGGGGGCGTGGGGGTGGTTCGGGGGTGCGGCGTCCTTGCTGGCGTCCTTTCTCCGGGGCCTTGCCGGGGCCGGGGTTGGTCGCGCGCTACAGGTAAGGTCGCTGGCCGCGCTTGGCCGCCTCGTAGGCGGCGCGGGCCTTCTGGGTGCTGTCGAGCGCGGCGACCTCGGACACCGGCACGTCCCACCAGGCCTGCGACGACGGGACCGGCGCGAGCGGGTCGGTCGCCACATGCACCACGGTGAGCCGGTCGCTGGCGCGGGCCTGCTCGAGGGCCTGGCGGAACTCGGCCACGTTCGCCGCCCGCAGCACGTCCGCGCCGAGGCTGGCCGCGTTCGCGGCCAGGTCGACCGGCAGCCGGTCGCCGTCGAGCAGGCCGGTTTCGGTGTTGCGGTAGCGGTAGCTGGTGCCGAACCGCTGCGACCCCAGCGACTCCGACAGCGAGCCGATGGACGCGAAGCCCTGGTTGTCGACCAGGATGATCGTGAGCTTGATCCGCTCGGCCACGGCGGTGACGATCTCCTGCGCCATCATCAGGTACGACCCGTCGCCGACGAGCACGAACACCTCGCGCTCCGGGTCGGCCATCTTGGCCCCGAGCCCGCCGGCGATCTCGTAGCCCATGCAGGAGTAGCCGTACTCGACGTGGTACTGCTTGGGGTCCCGGGCCCGCCACAGCATCTGCAGGTCGCCCGGCATGCTGCCGGCCGCCGCCGCGACGACGTCCCGCTCGGCCATGAACTCGTTCAGCGTGCCGAGGATCTCGGTCTGGGCCGGCCGGGGCTGGTGACCCAGGTGGTAGGCGTGGTCGACGACCTGCCGCCAGTCCGCGCCCAGTTCGGCGGCCCGGGCCGCGTACGCGTCGTCGACGTGGTAGCCGGCCAGGCGCTCGGCCAGGGCCTCCAGGCCGGCCCGGGCGTCCGCGACGAGCGCGACGCCCGCGTTCTTCCCGGCGTCGAAGGCGGTCACGTTGAGGTTGACGAACCGGACCGCGGGATCGGCGAACACCGTGCGCGAGGCCGTGGTGAAGTCGCTGTAGCGGGTGCCGACGCCGAGCACCACGTCGGCGTCGCGGGCCAGCGCGTTCGCGACCGGCGAGCCGGTGGCGCCGACGCCGCCCACCGCGCACGGGTGATCCCAGGCCAGCGCGCCCTTGCCCGCCTGGGTGTCGGCCACCGGGATGCCGGTCGCCTGGGCCAGGCGGCGCAGCGCGTCGCTGGCCTCGGAGTAGATCACGCCCCCGCCGGCCACGATCAGCGGCCGGCGCGCCGACCGCAGCGCCTCGGCCGCGCGGGCCAGCGCGGCCGGCTCGGGCACCGGTCGCGGCACATGCCAGACCCTGGTCGCGAACAGCTCCCGCGGCCAGTCGAACGCCTCGGCCTGCACGTCCTGCGGCAGGGCCAGGGTCACCGCACCGGTCTCGGCCGGGTCGGTGAGCACGCGCATCGCGGCCAGCAGCGCCGAGGGAAGCTGCTCGGGCCGGTTGATCCGGTCCCAGAACCGCGACACCGGCTTGAACGCGTCGTTCACCGACACGTCGTACGAGCGGGGATCCTCCAGTTCCTGCAGGACCGGGCTGGCCACCCTGGTCGCGAAGAAGTCGCTTGGCAGCAGCAGCACCGGGATCCGGTTGATCGTGGCCAGCGCCGCGCCGGTCACCATGTTGGTCGAGCCCGGGCCGATCGACGCGGTGCAGGCCAGGGCCTGCAGCCGGTTACGCATCCGGGCGTAACCGACCGACGCGTGCACCATGGCCTGCTCGTTGCGGGCCAGGTAGTAGGGCAGGTCGGCGGAGCCGGTGACGTGCGCCTCGAGCAGCGCCTGCGCCACGCCGGCCACGTTGCCGTGCCCGAAGATGCCGAAGCAGCCGGGGATGAGCCGCTGCTCCACGCCGTCGCGCTCGGTGTGCTGGCGGGCCAGGAAGCGCACCAGGGCCTGCGCGACCGTGAGCCGTACGGTGCCGTTGCCGTCTGTCATCGCTCGCCGCCCGCCGACGTCAGCGGCAGCCGCGGATCGAGGTCCTGATCGCGCCAGGTCCCGCGCACCCAGGCGTGCGCCGGGTCGTCGCAGAAGCGCCACGCGCGCTCGTCCGCCGGGCCGGCCATCACGTTGAGGTAGTACAGGTCGTATCCGGGCGCGGCGATCGATGGCCCGTGCCAGCCGTGCGGGATCAGCACGACGTCGCCCGCGCCGATCTCAGCCAGCACGTCGATCGGGCGGTCGGCTGTGCCGTACACCCGCTGGTAGGCCAGCCCCGAGGTCTCGAAGTAGTAGATCTCCTCGAGTTCGGCCTCCCCCGCTAGCTGCTCGTCGTGCTTGTGCGGCGGGTAGGAGGACCAGTTCCCGCCGGGCGTGAGCACCTCGACCGCGATGAGCTTGTCGCAGTCGAAGGCCTCCGGCGCGCAGAAGTTGTTGACCTGCCGGCTGGCCTGGCCCGCGCCCCGCAACTCGACCGGCACGTCCTGCGCGGCGCCGTAGCGCGGCGGCAGGCGGCGGGAGCACCGGGCCGCCGGCAGCGCGAACGCGCCGCCACCGGCCGACCGCACCGTCACCGTCGCGTCGCGCGGCGCGTAGGCGAAGTCGGTGACCCGCGAGAACACGTCGCGCCGGCCTTCCAGCCCGAACGTTTCCCCGTCGCAGGTCACCTCGGCCGATCCCGACAGCGGCAGCACGAGCAGTTCGTCGTCGCCGGTCTGCCAGGTGTGCGCCGCGCCCGGTGCCAGGCGCAGCACGCGCAGGCCGCAGTAGGTCCAGCCCGCGCTCTCCGGCGTCACCAACGGGTCAAAGGCGCCATCGCGGCTGGAACCGGCCGGAAGATAGAGTTTCGCGTCCATGCCTCACTCCCGCATCAGGCCGACCGCCGCGTCGACCGCGTCGGCCACGTTGTCGTCGGGCGGGAACAGCAGCGCCCGGCCGACCACGAGCCCGCGCACGGACGGCATTTTCAGGGCCTTGCGCCAGCGGCCGAACGCGGCGTCCTGGTCGGCGCTGACTTCCCCGCCCAGCAGGAGAGCGGGGAGCGTCGACGCCGCGAGCACCCGCTCCATGTCCTCGACCACGGGTAGCTTGAGCCAGGTGTAGGCCGAGGTCGTGCCGAGTCCCGCGGCGATGGCGATCGACCGGATCACCGCGTTAGGGGAAAGATCGTTGCGCACGCGTCCCTCGAGACGGTGCGAGATGAACGGCTCCACCATGGCCATCAGTCCCTGCTCGGCGAGGGCGCTGATCGCGCCGGCGCAGGCCTGGATGGTGGCGGCGGTGGCCGGGTCGTCCGGGTCGATGCGCAGCAGCATCTTGCCCCCGTCGAAGCCCATGCGCGCGATCGTGGCCGCGTCGTACCCGGTGAACCGGTCGTCGATCTCGAACACGGTCCCGGCCAGGCCGCCCCGGTTCATCGAGCCGATCACCACCTTCTCGTCGAGCACGCCGAGCAGCAGCAGGTCCTCGATGATGTCGGCGGTGCCGAGCACGCCGTCGACCCCGGGCCGCGACAGCGCGAGCGACAGCCGCTCCAGCAGATCGGCCCGGTCGGCCATGGCCATCGGCCGGTCCCCCACCCGCACCGCGCCGCGCGCCGGGTGGTCGGCGGCGATGATGAACAACTGGTGGTCGTCGCCGAGCAGCGCGCCGCGGCGCCGGCGGGCCGCGGCCGCCTCCGCGATGGCCTGGGGACGCCGCGTGCGCACGTCGAGGATGGCCCTGAGGTGATCACGCATGTGCGTCCTCCGGCGGCCGGCCCTCCAGGAGCGCCTCGACCTCGCCGGTCGTGGGCATCGCGTCCGAGCAGGCGAGCCGGCCGGCCACGATCGCGCCGGCCGCGTTCGCGAAGCGCATCACGCGCTCGACGTCCCAGCCGGCCAGCAGCCCGTGGCACAGGGCGCCGCCGAACGCGTCGCCCGCTCCGAGGCCGTTGACCACGTCGATCGGGACCGGCGGAACCTCGACCGCGACCGAGCCATCATGCGCGAGCACGCCCTTGGGACCCTGCTTGACGACCGCCAGGCGGACGCCGAATTCGTGCAGCGCCTGCGCCGCCGCCAGCGGTTCCCGCTCGGCCACGGCCACCTCGCACTCGTCGAGGTTGCCCACGGCCACCGTGACGTGCGGCAGCGCCTGCTGCATCCACTGCCGGGCCGCCTCGGGTGACGGCCAGAACATCGGCCGGTAGTCCAGGTCCAGGACCGTGATCTCGCGGCCGTTGCGCGCGCGGAGCGCGGCCAGCGTGGCGGCGCGGCTCGGCTCGTCGGACAGGCCGGTGCCGGTGACCCAGAACACGCCCGCCGCGCCGATCGCGCCGGTGTCCAGTTCCTCGCGGCGGATCTGCATGTCCGGGGCCTTCGGCCAGCGGTAGAAGTACAGCGGGAAGTCGTCCGGCGGGAAGATCTCGCAGAACGTCACCGGCGTGGGCAGGTCGGGCACCGGGGTGACGAACCGGTCGTCGACGCCGTAGCCGCGCAGCGCGGCGTGGATGAAGCGGCCGAACGGGTCCGCGCCGGTGCGGCTGATGACCGCGGTGCGCCGCCCGTGCCGCGCGGCCGCCACGGCCACGTTGGTCGCGCTGCCGCCGAGCCACTTGCCGAACGTCTCGACGTCCTCGAGCCCCACCCCCGCCTGCAGCGGGTACAGGTCCACGCCGATGCGGCCCATCGTGAGCACCTCGAATTCGCTCATGTGGCCGCCTTCTGGGCGTGCCGTGCGGCACGCCCCGAGCTCGGGTACTTTTCTACGTTTTTACGTCTGTGTTTCAGCCAGGTCAAGAGTATGTCCATACATACTTACTTGTTGATATGCAGCCAACCTGACTACTAGGTGTCATAATGGGTAGCGTCCCGACATGGCCGGCCAGAGAGACAGCCCGTGAACCGAGCTACCCGGCTGCCCATCCAGTTGGACCGCAACAGCCCGGTCCCCCTGTACTTCCAGGTGGCGCAGCGCCTGGAGAGCCTGATCGAGTCCGGCGACCTGGCCACCGGAACGCGGCTTGAGAACGAGATCGACCTGGCCGACCAGCTTGGCCTGTCCCGGCCCACGATGCGGCGGGCCATCGAGTACCTCGTCGACCGCGGGCTGCTGGTGCGCAAGCGGGGCGTGGGGACCCAGGTCGCCCACGCGAAGGTGCGCCGCAAGATCGAGCTGACCAGCCTGTACGACGACCTGGCCAAGACCCGGCGCGACCCGCAGACGCGGGTACTCAGCTTCGCGACCCAACCCGCCTCCGACGTCCTCGCGGTCGAGATGGGCCTTCCCGAGGGGACGGACGTCTACGTCTTCGAGCGGCTCCGGTCCGCCGAGGGCGAGCCGCTCGCGCTGATGCGCAACCAGGTGCCCGCGAACCTGCTCACGCTCACGGCCGAGGACCTCGAGGCACAGGGGCTCTACAACCTGCTCCGCTCCAACGGCGTGAACCTGCGGATCGCCCGGCAGTCGATCGGGGCCCGGGCCGCCACGGCCGCCGAGGCCCGTGCGCTGGGCGAGACCAAGGGCGCGCCGCTGCTGACGATGGTGCGCTCGGCCTACGACGACCAGGGCCGCGCGGTGGAGTACGGCGACCATCTCTACCGGGCCTCCAGGTACAGCTTCGACCTCACGCTGACCGGCTGGTGAGCCCGCGGCCGCACCGCGGCCGCTCACCAGGCCGCGTCCGCTCCCCGGACCGCGGCCGCTAGGGGTCCGTGACACCGGCCGCGGCCGCCGTCAGGTTCTCGGCGGCCAGGCGCAGCCCCTCAACCTGGTCCAGTTCGGTGTCCTCGTGCTCGATGTTCACGGCCATGCCGGGATCGACCTCCTGCAGCGCTCGCAGGAAACGGGCCCAGAAGTCCTGGTCGTGGCCGCGCCCGACGGCGACGAACTGCCAGGGCGCGTCCGCGGGCCACCGGTTCAGCGTGTTCCGGCCGACCGGGCTCTCGTCCGCGGGCACGCGCTGGAAGCGGTCGTCGAGCACGCCGTAGACGCGGCAGTTCGCCTCGTTGATGCGGGTGTCTTTGGCCGCCGCGCGATAGACGAGGCCGCCCAGGTGCCTGGTCGCCACGACCGGGTCGATGCCCTGCCAGAACAGGCCGAGCAGGCGGTCGCGCTCGCGGTCGAGCGCCTTGACGGCGGCCGCACCGTCCCGCGCGAGGTCGTACTCACCCCGCGCCTGGTCGTACGCCGTACCACTGCCCCGCCCGCCCCTGACACCGTCCTCACCGGCGCCTCCTCTTCAACACGCATCCCACAGCCAACTCGTGTCACACGGCCTACTCGCCCTCGCCGACGATCAGCGCGATGAATGTAAATCTGATGCTCGCAGACGAGCACCAAAGTCACATTCATGCCCATTCCACCCCTGGCCGGCCCGGCATCGCGCCACCTCGGGCCGTGATCATGGAGATGAATGCGACCCTGAGGCACGTGCAACTGCCCTGACACCACATCCATCGGCCCCGACGCGGGTGCCCGGGCCGCCGGGCGAACGGGCCCAGGGCCGCCAGGGCTACCGGCGGGGCTCGATTGACAACTGTGGCCAAAGCGACCAACGGGTCCGGCCGGGGCGGGTGACCAATGACAGTGGCGGCGGGTTGCTCGGGCGGGGCGGGACCAAACGGGGGTGGCGGCGGCGGGCGGCGCGGCACCCGCGCCCGGCGCGCTGAGCTGAGCTCCGGTCAGGGACCTAGGTAGCGGAGGACGGCTAGGACGCGGCGGTTGTCTGCTTCGGAGGGGGGCAGGCCGAGCTTGCCGAAGATGCTGGCCACGTGCTTCTCGACCACGCCCGCCGAGACCACGAGCGCGGCGGCGATTCCGGCGTTGGAGCGGCCCTCGGCCATCAGGGCCACCACGTCGCGCTCGCGCGGGGTCAGCGTGGCCACACCCTGAGCGTGGCGGCTGGTGCGGACCAGTTGGCTGACCACCTCGGGGTCGAGCGCGGTGCCGCCGGCCGCGACCCGGGCCAGCGCGTCCGCGAACTCGGCCACGTCGGCCACCCGGTCCTTGAGCAGGTAACCGACCCCGGCCGCGTTGCCTTCGAGCAGCCGCGCGGCGTAACGGGTCTCGATGTACTGGGACAGCACGAGCACCCCGGTGCCCGGGTAGCCGGCGCGCAGTTCGATGGCGGCGCGCAGCCCCTCGTCGGTGTGCGTGGGCGGCATCCGGATGTCGGCCACCGCGACGTCGGGACGGTGCTCGGCCACGGCCGCGAGCAGCGCGCCGGCGTCACCGACCGCGGCGACCACCTCGTGCCCGCGGTCGAGCAGCAGCCGGGCCAGGCCCTCGCGGAACAGCGCCGCGTCCTCCGCGATCACCACGCGCAAGGACCTGGTCGCGGTCCCGGCGGGCTGCGATGCGCTCATGACCGCCCAGCCTCTCAGATGTGCATCGGCAGCGTGACGGTCACCCGGGTCGGGCCGCCGACCGGGCTCGCGATCTCGACCCGGCCGTCCACAGTGCGCGCCCGCTGGACGAGGCCGGACAGGCCGCTGCCGCGCACGGGATCCGCGCCCCCCTGGCCGTCGTCGCTGACCGTCAGCACGAGCGCGCCGCCGGGCCCGGTCTCGGCCAGGCCGATGGCGACGCGGCTGGCCTGGCTGTGCTTGGCCGCGTTGGCGAGCAGTTCGGCGGCGCAGAAATAGGCGATGGTCTCGATCGCGGGCGCGGGGCGCTGCGGCAGGGCCGTGTCCAGGTCGACGGGCAACGGGCTGCTGGCGGCCAGCGTGGCCAGCGCATCGGCCAGGCCGTTGTCCAGCGCCGGGGGGTGGATGCCCCGGGCCAGGTTGCGCAGCTCGACCAGGGCGTCTTTGGCCCCCTGGTGCGCGGACTCGACCAGCTCGCGGACCTGCGGGTCGGCCTCCTCGCCGAGCTTCTCTCTGGCCAGCCCGAGGTTCATGGCCAGCGTGGCCAGGCGGATCTGCGCGCCGTCGTGCAGGTCGCGCTCGAGCCGGCGCAGCAGTGCGGCGGAGTCCTCCACGGCCAGCGCCCGGGTCTGCTCCAGGTCGGCGACGCGCTGCGCAAGCCGGCCGGGGCCGAGCATCCCGCGCATCAGCCAGACGTCGGCGGCGGCGCCCGCCCGGGCGATCCACGGGGCGGCCAGCACCATGGCCGTGCCGACCGCGAGCGCGGCCCACGTGCCCGCGAACGTGGCCACGTGGAAGACGCCGAACGGGGTGAGCACGTCGACCGGCCCCAGGTGCGTGCCCGGCGCGTGATTGCGGAACAGCGGCCACCAGAACGGGTAGGTGAGGTTGGCCACCCCGACGGCGGCCGAGAACACCGCGTAGCACTCGACCACGAGGACCGGCAGCTTCACCAACTGGTACGCGGCGCACCGCCACCCGAGACCGTCACGCAGCGGAGCCAAGAGCCGCCCGGGCCCATGGCCGCGGCGCGGCGCCGCGGGCTCACCGACGCGCGCTGCGAGCAGCGACGCGGCCAGCGCGCGGTGCGTTCTCCCGAACTCACGGCCGATCCTGGGGATCATGATGACCAGCAGCAGAAGGAGCAGAAACGAAACGCCGAGGCTCACCACGCCGGGCGACGGCCCCCCGCCCCCGACACCGCGCAGCACAAACCGCCAGACCAACGCCAGGACCACCAGGGCGACCGGCGCTGCGATCAAGGCCAGCCCGAGGGGCACCTCGACCAGGCAGAAGAGCAACTCGCGCCGGGTCCGGGCCCGCAGCGGCGCCTGGACCACCGCCAGGGCCGCCGCGAGACCGCCTGCGCCCGGGTTCACCGGGCCGGTGCCGCTGCTCATGTGCTCAATTGTCCGCTCAGGCGTCGCGGCGGGCGAGCAACCACCAGGCGATCCCGAAGATCACGGCGGCGTAGAGGGCGAGCACCCCGAGCCCGGCCCAGGCCGAAAGGGGGTGGAAGCACTGGCCATCGGCCGAGCAGCCCACCGGCTTGGTGGTGCTCAGCGAGTTGCCGATGATGAAAATCGGCAGGTACTTCGCTAGCTCATGGCTGGCGTTTCCCACCACGACGGGCGCCACATACACACCGGCCACGACCACCGCGATCGCGACCGCCGAGTGCCGGACGACCGCGCCGAGCCCCAGCCCGATGAGCCCGATCAGGCAGAAACTCATGCCGGACAGCAGCACAGCACGCAGCGCGCCCGGGTCACTTAGCGCGGGCGCGGTGATGCCGCGGGGCAGTGCGGCGCCGCCCGCGGAGAAGGCCAGAAACGACGCGACCTCGCCGACCACGAGCGCCAGCACGCCGAACACGGCGGCCTTGGCCGCGAGCAGCAGCGACCGGCTGGGCACCGCGGCCAGCGTAGAGCGGATCATGCCGGAGCTGTACTCGCTGGTCATCGTCAGCACCCCGAGCACGCTGGTCAGCAGCAGCGCGGGGAGGATCCCGGCCAGCGCGTTGTTGGTCAGGTCACCGTGGGCGTTCTTGGTGTTGATCCCGACCGCGACCCCGATGCCGATCGCGCCCGCGGTGGTGATCACGAGCGTCCACCAGGTTGAGCGCAGGCTGCGCAGCTTTATCCATTCCATCCGGGCCACGTGCCGGAACCGGTAGTGCCCCGCGGGCAGCCGGGCGGCCTGGTACCCAGCGGGCAAGCGAGCGGCCTGTGCGGTCATGACGAGACTCCCATCGTTGGCGTGACCGGCGGCGAAGGCGCGGCCTGATACTCGGCGCTGGCCCCGGTCAGTTCCAGGAACGCGGCCTCCAGCGACGGCGCGCCGCGCGACATCTGATCGACCGAGGTGTCGGCCAGCAGCCGTCCCTGGCCGATGACCACCAGGTGGTCGGCCATCAGCGCCATCTCGCTGATCAGGTGGCTGGAGACGAACACCGTCCGGCCCTGCGCCGCGAGCGACTTCAGCAGGTCCCTGATCCAGCGAATGCCGGCCGGGTCCAGCCCGTTGACCGGTTCGTCCAGCAGCAGCACGGCCGGGTCGCCAAGCAGCGCCACCGCGATGCCGAGACGCTGCCCCATGCCCAGCGAGAACTTGCCCGCTCGCTTGCGCGCCGCGCTGGCCAGGCCGACCATCTCCAGGACCTCGCCGACCCGGGAGCGGGCGATGCCGTTGCTGGCCGCCAGCGCGGTCAGGTGGTCGCTGGCGGTGCGGCCCGGATGGAACGCCTTGGCCTCCAGCAGGGCCCCGACCTCGCGCAGCGGCCAGCGCAGGTCGCCGTAGCGGCGGCCGCCGATGCGGGCCCGCCCGGCGTCGGGCCGGTCAAGGCCCAGGATCATCCGCATCGTGGTGGACTTGCCGGACCCGTTGGCGCCGAGGACGCCGGTCCCCGTGCCGGGCCGGACGTCAAAGCTGAGGGCGTCGACCGCGACCGTGGCGCCGTAGCGCTTGGTCAGGTCGCGTACCTCGATCATGTGACCTCCCAGTTGGCAGGCACGCGGGTGCGTGCCGACTGAAGATCACGCTATGGACGAAAGCCCTCGGGCGGAACGCGGCTATCGCCCGTCTTCCCCTGGGGGATTTCCCCCAGGCGCCAGGCGCGCGGGCGTGGCGCCGTCTTCGATCGCGACCTGGTCGAACCAGCCGCACCGAGGCCGGCCCGGCGGGGCGTCGAAACGGGTGACGTACGGCTTGACGTCCACGACCGGCGTCCCGTCGAGCAGGTCGACCCCGGCGAAGCGGATGACTGGCCCGGCCATCTCGAGGATCTGGATCAGGCTGAGGCCGATGGGGTTGACCCGCCGCGGCCCGCGGGTGGCGAAGATGCCCATCCGGCGCGGCCGGGCGCGCAGCAGGAACGGGACCTGCCGCAGCGGCACCGGTCCGGCCGGCCGGTCCGGCGCGTGCAGCCAGGTCAGCAGCCACGCGTAGTCGAACTCCCCGAGCCCGTCCAGGCCGTCGGCGTAGGCGTCGGAGATCTCAATCGTGGCGTGCTGGGCCCGGTTCAGCGCGGCCTGGATCGGCGTCGTCTCCCGGCCGGTGTGGCTCGTGCGCACGACCCCGGTGACCCGCATCGAAACATTCGTTTCCATGGGGGCCATGCTGTCAGCCCGCCCCGCTCCGGCCCGGCGGGCCAGCAGCAAGGCGGGCCGCCGGGCCGGTCACGCGGGCTAGTTCGTGGCGATCATCACTTCGGTCGCCTTGATCACGACGGAGACCTGGTCCCCCTGCTTCAGGCCCAGCCGCTGGGCGGAGGAGTCGGTGATCGCCGCGGTGATCGCGCCGGGCTCGACGCTGACCGTGACCTCGGCCATGACCGTGCCGGACTTGACCTGCTGCACCGTGCCCGTGAGCTGGTTGCGCGCGCTTAGCTCCATGACTGTCTGCTCCTTGTCTTCGCACTGGATGTCTGACTGCCCTGTCTGACTGCCCTGTCCGACCGCAGCGGCGGGCGGGCCGCGGGCCGCGGTCACGGCGGGTACACCCGGACCGCCGACGGCTCGCCCGCCGCCCACAGCGACCCGCCGTCGTCGAGCTTCAGCTCGTCCACGTCGTGCGGCAGCACCTCGGCCGTGATCGGCGGTGTCCCCTCGACCCGGACCCGGACCGGGTCACCCATCAGGTCCACCGCGCCGACCTCGCCCGGCCACACGTTCGCGCCCGCCGCCGCGGGACGCTGTCGGTACACCGCCACCGCGGCCGGCGCGACGACGGCGAGCACCCGGCCCGCCGCGTTACCGGTCATGATCAGCCGGCCGCCGCCGTCGATCTCCACCGCCGCGCCGCGGGCGGTGCCGTGCAGCAGGTTCACGCCGGTCAGGTCGGCCACGTAGCGGGACCGGGGGCGCGCGGTGACCTCCGCCGGCGTCCCGCTTTGCACGATCGCGCCGTCCTCGATCACGAACATCCGGTCGGCCAGCGCCACCGCGTCCAGCAGGTCGTGGGTGACCAGCACGTTGGCGGCGCGCGACGCGCGCAGCGCCGAGCGCAGCTGCCGCCGGACGTCGGCCTTGGTCGACGCGTCGAGCGCGGCCAGCGGCTCGTCGAGCAGCAGCAGCCGGGGCTCGGTGACCAGCGCGCGGGCCATGGCCACCCGCTGCTGCTGGCCTCCGGACATGGCCCCGGGCCGCGCCGACGCCACCGCGCTCACGTCCAGGCGCTCCAGCGCGGCCCGGGCCCGCTCCCGGGCCTGGCGGCGGTCGACGCCGCGGGCGCGCAGGCCGAACGCCACGTTCTCCACCGCCGACAGGTGCGGGAACAGCAGGTAGTCCTGGAACATCAGGGCGACCGGGCGTTTCTCGGGCGCGACGTGGATGCGCCGGGCCGGGTCCTCGAGCACGACGCCGTCGAGTGCCACCCACCCGCCCGCCAGCCGCAGCAGCCCGGCCAGCGCCCGCAGCACTGTCGACTTGCCCGCCCCGTTCGGGCCGAGCAGGGCCAGGACCTCCCCCGCGCCCACGCTGACGGCCGCGTCCAGGCTCAGCCGGTCGAGCCGCAGTTTGATGTCCGCGTCGAGCATGCCCTCAGCCGGCGCGGGAGCGGTTTCGCGTCCCGACCATGACCGCGAGGCTGACCACGACCAGCACCAGGCTCAGCGCGATCACCTCGTCGAGGTTGTCCGAGCTCTGGCTGATGTAGATGGCCAGCGGTGCGGTCTGGGTGACGCCGGGCAGGTTGCCGGCGAACGTGATCGTGGCGCCGAACTCGCCGACCGCCCGCGACCAGGTCAGCACCGACCCGGCCAGCAGCGACGGCGCGATCAGCGGCAGCGTGACCCGCCGGAACACGGTCAGGCGGCTGGCCCCCGCGGCTGCGCGCGGCGTCTTCGAGCTTGATGTTCATCGAGCGCAGCCCCGACTCCAGCGCCGAGATCGCGGCCAGGGTCACGACGACCGGGTTGAGCGCCAGCCTCGAGCGCCCCACGGGTACGTCCCCGAAGGCAGGAAGCCGAAGCTCGCCAGCACCTTATGTCCGGCCGGACTCATCACGTAGCCGATGAAGGCCGAGGCCCCCTCGCTGTTGGACGCGCCCTTGACCATCACGATCGGGTAATCGGCGAGCACGTTCTGGCTGTCCGGGATCGTGACCCCCTCGGCCTTGCTCCCGGCCGCCTTCACGTCGGTCACGTACACGATGCCGGCGTCGGCCTGGCGCAGAGTGACCTTGGTAACCACCGAACTCACGCTGGTCTCCTCGCTCACCGGCTTGACGGTGATGCCCGCCTTCTTGAAGATCTGCTGGGCGTAAATGCCGCACGGCACGGCCGACGCGCAGAGCACGACCTGGACACCGGACTTGGCCAGGTCGGCCACGGACGTGATGTGCTTGGGATGGCCCGGCGCGACGATGATCTCCATCCGGTTCTTGGCGAACGTCTGCGGGCTGCCGTCCGCCCCGCCGCCGCTGGTCACCGTGTCCATGCTCTGGGTGTCGGCCGAGGCGAACACGTCGGCCGGGGCGCCCTGCTTGATCTGCGGGGCCAGGCTGGAACTGCCCGCGTAGTTGAACTTCATCGAGACGCCCGGGTTGGCCGCCCCGAACTGCGTGCCGATCTTGTCGAACGCGCCGGAGAGCGAGGCCGCCGCGAATACGACCACGGTCCCGGTGGGCTTGCTGCTGGCGGCGGTGGCGGTTCCGCCGCACGAGGCCGCGAGCAGGGATACCGCGGCCAGGCACGCGCCGCCCGCGGCCACCCCGATCCGCTTCCCCCTGAGCCCCCGCCGCCCCAGGTCGTGGCCGAGCCGGAACCTGGGCTTGCCGTCGTTCATGATCACTCCCCCAGATAGTCGCACAGTGCCTACCCGGTCAGCACTCTCCGTAATCAGGCGATTTCTTAACGCAATGTCCTTGGTTCGCTAGGCTGAGGTGATGCGCCGAAGCCGGTCATTCGCGGGCCCGTCGATCCGGCTGGCGGCCGGGTTGCTCGTCCTGGCCGCCGGGACCTGGGCAGGCGCGGGCACCGCGAGCGGCGCCCCGGGCGGCACGCCCGCGACCTCCTGGACCGTGTACCACGCCAGCCCGGCCGGGACCGGCGTGGCGCCGCCGGTGACCTCGGTCAACACCGCAAACCGGGCCTGGACCTCGCCGGGCCTGGACGGCGACATCTACGGCGAGCCGCTGATCTGGGCCGGCCGGGTCTACGTGGCCACCGAGGACGACACCGTGTACGCGCTTTCGGCCGCCACCGGCGCGGTGGCCTGGTCCGCGCACCTGGCCACCCCGGTGCCCGCCGGCGCGCTGCCCTGCGGCGACATCCAGCCGACCGTGGGCATCACCGGCACGCCGGTGATCGACCCGGCCCGGGGCGAGATCTTCGTGGTCGCCGACGAGTTCACCCGCGGCCGCCCGGCGCACGTGTTGTTCGGCCTGAACGCGGCGACGGGGCGGACCGAGATGTCCCGAAAGGTGGACCCGGCCGGGGCCGACCCCGCCGCGCTGCTGCAGCGCACCGGGCTGACCCTGGACGCGGGCCAGGTGGTGTTCGCCATGGGCGGCAACTTCGGCGACTGCGCCAGCTACCGGGGCCGGGTGGTGGCCGTGCCCGAGGCCGGCGGCACGCCGCGGATGTTCACCGTGGACGCCGCGCCGGGCCAGTCGCAGGGCGCGATCTGGATGGGCGGCGCCGCCCCGGTCGTCAACGGGGCCGACGACGTCTTGGTCAGCGTCGGCAACGGCTCGGTCCACTCGCCGTCGCAGCCCTACGACAACAGCGATTCGCTGCTCGAACTGTCCCCGGCCCTGCAGCGGGTCCAGTTCTTCGCGCCGGGCACCTGGGCCCAGGACAACGCCCAGGACCTGGACATGTCCATGGCCCCGGTGCTGCTGCCCAGCGGGCAGGTGATCCTGGCCGGCAAGTCGCGCATCGTCTACCTGCTCGACGGCGCGCACCTGGGCGGGATCGGCCACCAGCAGGCCACGCTGCCCGCGGCGTGCAGCGAGGACATTGACGGCGGGATCGCGCTCAGCGGGATGACGGTCTACCTCCCCTGCCGCACCGGCCTGGTCGCGATCCGCGCCTCGGCGTCCCCGCCCGCCCTGCGGCGGCTATGGACGTCGGGGACCGCCGGCGGCCCCCCGATCCTGGCCGCGGGCCTGGTCTGGACCATCGGCCAGGACGGCGTGCTGTACGGGCTCGACCCCGCTACCGGCCAGGTGCGGCAGCACGCCTCGATCGGCACGGTGGCCAACCACTTCCCCAGCCCGAGCGTGGCCGACGGGCTCATGCTCGCCCCGGCCGCCCGGACCGTGGTCGCGTTCACCGCTTCGGGCCCGGCAGCGGCCCCCGGAACCTCCGGCACGCCCGCGGCGCCCGCCCCGGCGCCGGGCCATACCGGGCACGCGGCCCCGCCCGCGGCCGGCGGCGGCCTGCCGGCCGGCGCGATCGCCGGCATCGTCGCTGGTGGCGTCGTGGTGATCGCGAGTATCGGCTGGCTACTGTGGCGAAGGCGGGCAATCGGCCACAATTAGCCACACGGGGTGCTGGGGGGTCGTCCCCCGAGGCAAGCACAGCGATCGAGCCCTGGAGGTCCCGTGCGGTTTTCCTATGCCGAGTCCATGACCAGCCCGTCGTTCTACGCGCCGCTGGCGCGGGCCGCCGAGGAATCCGGATACGACTCGATGGTCATTCCGGACAGCATCTGCTATCCCGAGCACTCCACCAGCGTGTATCCGTTCAACCCCGACGGCACCCGCGAGTTCCTCGAAGACAAGCCGTTCCTGGAGCCGTTCTCGCTCATTCCCGCGCTGGGCGCGGTCACCGAGCGGCTGCGCTTCATCACGTTCGTGCTGAAACTGCCGGTGCGCAACCCGGTCCTGGTGGCCAAGCAGGCTACGTCCACGGCCGTCCTCACCGGCAACCGCCTGGTCCTGGGGGTGGGGACCAGCCCGTGGCGCGAGGACTACGAGGTGCTCGGCGTGCCCTGGGCCGGCCGGGGGCGGCGCATGGACGAGGAGCTGGCCATCATCCGCGGCCTGGCGGCCGGCGGTTACTTCTCGTTCCACGGGGAGGCGTTCGACGTGCCGGCGATCAAGATCGCCCCGGTGCCGAGCGAGCCGATCCCGGTCCTCATCGGCGGCCACGGCGACGCGGCCCTGCGCCGGGCCGCCCAGGTCGGTGACGGCTGGCTGCACGGCGGCGGGGATCCCGCGGACCTGCCCGCGCTGCTGGCCCGGCTGAACGAGTTCCGGCGCCAGGAGGGCACCGCGGACCGCCCGTTCGAGGTGCATGTCATCTCCCTGGACGCCTACAGCGTCGACGGCCTGCGCCGGCTCGAGGAGCAGGGCGTGACCGACGTGATCGTCGGATTCCGCTGGCCCTACCACGTCGGCCCGGACGACGAACCGCTGGCCGACAAGCTGGCCAAACTGCGCACCTTCGCCGACGACGTGATCGCCAAGGTCAACGCCTGATCCAGGCCCGGCCTCACCCCGCCAATCCAAAGGAACTCGCCCGCCGATTCGCGGCCTATCCGGCCCAGGATTGTCCTGCGGCCTGCGGCTTTATGCCCATGCCCGGGCTTATCCCCGGCCGGCCGGTGCAGCTAGGGCTTATGCCCGATGCGGCGGCCCGCGTCTTACGCTGAGACTGAGGCTACTGGGCCGAGCACGGCCCCTACCTTAAGGAGGATTCCGATGCAGACCGCCCTGCGGACGCTGGCCCGTCGAGTCGGCGCCCTCGCCGCCGAGTTCCACACGTCGCAGCGCCGAGTCGTCGAGTTGCAGACCAACCCGGACCGGTACGTGCTCCGATCCAACGGGGCACCCGACAGCTACGAGGAGTTCCTCTTCCGGACGTCGGGACCGCTGATGCACGAGCCCTCAGCGGCCATCCGGACAGGGAGCTGAGTGGCAATACGCGGTGCGGAGCCTCAAGCAGCCAGGATCGCGCACAGCCGGGTGACCGCGGTGGTGAACGCGTGCGCGGGCGGGGTCCCGTAGCCGAGCACCAGCGCCTCGGGGTGGGCGGCCGCCGGCGGCCGGAAGTTGCGCATCCCGTCCAGCGCGAGGCCGCGCCCCGCCGCCGCCGCGATCACGTCGTCCTCGCGGGCGCCCGGCGGAAGGTGCAGGACCGCGTGCATGCCCGCGGCCACGCCGGTCAGGCGGGCCGCGGGCAGCACCCGGGTCAGCGCGCGGACCAGCCAGTCGCGGCGGCGGCGGTAGCGCAGCCGGGCTCGGCGCACGTGCCGGTCGTAGGCGCCCGACGTGATCAGTTCGGCCAGGGTCATCTCGTCCAGGCTGCTGCCATGCCGGTCGGTGAGCGCCTTGGCCGACACGACATCGTCCAGCAGCCTGCCCGGCACCACGATCCACGCCAGCCGGACCGCTGGCGCCAGCGTCTTGCTGGCCGTGCCCGCGTAGATCACGTGCTCGGGGGCCAGGGCCTGCATGGCCCCGACGGCCCGCCGGTCGTACCGGAACTCGCCGTCGTAGTCGTCCTCGATGACGACCGCCCCCGTCCGCGCGGCCCACTGGACCGCCTCGTTCCTGCGCTGCGGGGCCAGGGCCACGCCCAGCGGGAACTGGTGGGCCGGGGTGAGCAGCAGCCCGCCGGCCTCCGGGTGCCGGGCGACGTCGGTGATCACCGCGCCGTGCTCGTCGACCGCGACCGGCGGGATCGCCAGGCCCTGAGCCGCGATCACGTCGCGATGGTGCTGGTGGCCGTACGCCTCGACGGCCAGGGCCGTGGCGCGGCCCGGGCCGGCCAGGACCCGGCCGAGCAGGGCCAGCGCCTGGGTGAAGCCCGAGCAGATCACGATCTGGCCCGGCGACGCCCGCACGCCGCGCGCCCGCGCGAGGTAGGAGGCGAGCGCGGCTCGCAGTTCAGGCTGGCCCCGCGGGTCCCCGTAGCCGAGCGCCGCCGACGGCATGGCCGTGATCGCCCGGCGGGCCGCCGCCAGCCATTCGGCGCGCGGGAAGTCGCTGAGGTCGGGCCGCCCGGGCCGCAGGTCGAAGCGAGGCACGCGCATGTCCGGCTGCATGTACATGTCGGCCTGCATGTACATGTCTGAGCGCATGTACATGTCCGGGTGCATGCGCATGTCTGGCTGCATGTACATGCCTGAGCGCATGTACATTCCTGAGCGCATGTGCCTGTCGCTGGGCTCTGCCGGGGCCGGGGCCTGCGGGTGCTCGGCTACGCGGGTGCCGGAGCCCTGCCGGGCCGTCAGCCAGCCCTCGGCCACAAGCTGGCCGTAGGCGTCCGCGACGGTGTTGCGGGCGACACCGAGGTCGGCGGCGAGCGTGCGACTGGCCGGCAGCCGGGTGCCCGCGGCCAGCCGGCCGGTCTGCACCGCCTCCCGGAGCGCGTCTTCCAGCCCGGCCCGCAGCCTGGGCCCGCTCAGTTCCAGGTCCAGGTGCAGGTCGAGCCCGGTCGTCGCGGCGGCGTCCGGCGCCTTCTGGTCGTCGCTCATCCGGTCCCTCCTCGCGCGCCGCCGCGGGGCCGCCCTCGATTGGCCCGCGGATTCAGCGCCTGAATGGACCATAGTCCTGGGCATAATGTTGACTAGCGTGGTGGGCATGACGACATCAACTGCCACCGCCGGCTCGGCGGTCCAGGTCCCGGTCCGGCTCGACTTCGACGCGCACGCGGCGGCGTTCTCGCGGGCCATGGGCAACCTGGACCGCAACGCCACCAAGGAACTCGACCGCGTCGACTTCGATCCCATGCTCCGCGAACTGGTCCGCATCCGCGCCTCGCAACTCAACGGCTGCGCCTACTGCATCGACATGCACACCAAGGACGCGCGGGCCATCGGCGAGACCGAACTGCGGCTGTACGGCCTGGCCGCGTGGCGCGAGACCCCGTACTTCACCGCCCGGGAGCGGGCCGCGCTCGCGTTCACCGAGGCCGTGACGCTGGTCGCGGAGACCCACGTGCCGCAGGAGGCCTACGACGAGGTCGCGGCCGAGTTCTCGGCCGACGAGGTCGCGGCCCTGCTCAGCCTCATCGTCACCATCAACGCCTGGAACGCGCTGGCGGTCACCACGCGGGCCTGGACGCCAGGCTCCTACCAGCCCTGACAGAATCGGTGCGATGACACAGCCTCTTGACGCGTCCGGCTCCGACCTGGCCGCCCGGTTCCTCGCGCTGCATCGTCCCGGCCAGCCACTGCTGCTTCCGAACCCCTGGGATATCGGCTCGGCCCGGGTGCTGGCGTCGCTGGGCTTCGCGGCCCTCGCCACGACCAGCAGCGGCTTCGCCGCCACCCTGGGCCTGCTCGACGGCTCGGTCACCAGAGACCAGGCCATAGTCCACGCGGGCATCATCGTGGCCTCGACACCGCTGCCAGTCTCGGCCGACTTGGAGAACGGCTTCGCGGACGACACCGAAGGCGTGGCCGCGACCGTGACCGCGGCGATCGGGGCCGGGCTGGCGGGCTGCTCGATCGAGGACTTCTCGGGCCGCGCCGGCGAGCCGATCTACGACATCTCGCTGGCCACCGAGCGGATCGCGGCGGCGGCCCAGGCCGCGCACTCGGGCCCGCAGCGGCTGGTGCTGACCGGCCGCGCCGAGAACTACCTGCACGGCCGGGAGGACCTGGCGGACACGATCACGCGGCTGCAGTGTTACGCCGAGGCCGGGGCCGACGTCCTGTATGCGCCGGGCTGAGCCGGGCCAGCGACATCCGGGACGTCGTCACGTCGGTGGACCGGCCGGTCAACGTGCTCGCGCGGGCGGATGCGCCGTCCGTGGCCGAACTCGCCGAGCTCGGCGTGGCCCGGATCTCGGTCGGCGGCGCGTTCGCATTCGCCGCGCTCGGGGCGCTGACCGAGGCCGCGCGCGAGCTGCAGACCGCCGGAACCTACGGCTACCTGCGCAACTCGGCCATCGGCCGGGAGATCGTCGGCACCGCGTTCGCGTAGCCGGCGCCGGGAAGCGGCCGGACCGTCAAGCCGCAAGGCCCGTTAAGCCGGGAGGCGGAACTCGGCGTACAGGGCTTGGTGGTCGCTGCCCGGCAGCCGGTGCACCGAGGTCCCGAGCACCGCGCAGCGGGGATCGAGCAGCACGTGGTCGAACGCGAGCATCGCGGGACGGCCATGCGGCTCAGGCCCCCAGGTCGGGCTCAGCCCGTGGCCGACCTGGCTGGCCGCGTCCACGTAGCCCAAGCGCAGGAACCGGCGGAACTGGGCATGATCGAGCGTGGCATTGAAGTCGCCCGCGAGCACCACCGGCGGGTCACCGGGGCCAGCCGGCGGAGGCAGCGCGGCCAGCTCGAGGCGCCAGCGCGGGGCCGCGGGCAGGTACCAGGGCGGCGACGGCGGATGCGGGTGAACGCAAACGAGCTCGACGTTCTGCCCGGACGGCAGGTCGAGCCGCGCGGTCGGCTGGGAGGCGTAACTCGGCCCGATGGCCAGCCCGGCCTGCAGCGGGTATCGGGCGTAGATGCCGCTGCCGCGGTACCGGTACCCCTCGATGTCGAGCATCTCGTTCGGCAGCATCTCGCTCAAACCGGCGTGCTTCAGCGTGGCCACCGCGTCCTCGGTCAGCTCCTGCAGGAACAGCACGTCGGTCCCGCTCTGGCGGACCAGTTCGACCAGCTCAGGTCCGGCCGCCTGGCCCACCAGCAAGTTGACCGTGAGGACCTTCAGCACGGGCCCCTGCGCGGCCGGCTGGCGGCGCGGGACGACGCGCGGCGCGACGACGGCGGCCCGCGCGCCCGCAGCCAGCGCCGCCGTGGCCGAGGGGCCCTTGCCGCGCAGCGCCAGGGCCGTCAGCCCGGCGCCCACCGTGGCCTGCGGGGTGAAGGACAGCAGCGGCACCGCGACCGGCTCCAGCGGGCCGACGCGATCCGCGGCGGTCAGGCGAGCCACTGCCCACCCGGCCACACAGCTCGCGATCGCCCACTCTAGGCGCTGCCAACGCATGGCCACATAGTGGCATGCCTGCCGTCAAGCTGGGGCCGTTGCCCCACACCGGCCAAGGTCCGCCGAACGCCGACCGCGTCCGGAGCCGGACCCGGACCTGGACAGTCAGGGAGCCGGGGTGAGCGGCCGGAGCGGCTGGCGAAGCCCCGGCAGCCGGGCCTGAGTGGGGCCGTACATCGAGTAGTACGGCAGCAGCATGATGCCGCCCTGGACCGGCTGAACGCGCGTCAGCGGCGGGCTGCTGCGGGCCGCCGGCGAGCCGCTCGGCGCTCCGATGGTCATCGCGACCACCAGCACGCCCACGCATCCTGCCAGTACGTCACGCAGGATTTCGTTCCTCATATCCGGTTCAACTCACTGGCCGAAGAAGAAGTGCCCCGCGCGCGCCGCCGCATCCCTGCCGTGCGCACGCGACAGCCGGCGCTAGGCTCAACCCGATGCGACGGCGAGACGAGCATGAGTGATCGGTTAATCGGCCACCCCGTGCCAGAAGACACCTCCGGTGACGATCCCCGCGGCGAGCCATCAGCGGCCGCACACCCCGCAGCCGATAACCAGGCGGCTGACCGGGGCGAATATGACCGCCCCGCCGAGCAGGGCGACCCCGGCGGGCCGTCCGCTGCGGCCTCGGCGGGCGATCCGGCGGCGCCGGCGGGGCCGGCGGGCGACAGGGATCCTGGCCACCCGGACAGTTCCGGGCCGCAGGCCGACGGCGAGCCTTCCGTCGACGCCGACAAGGCGGACGGCGCGGCCGGCCACGGCAACGTCACGAAAGGCAAGCAGAACCGGTCGCTCTGGCGCGAGCTCCCCCTGCTCATCCTCATCGCGCTGGTCATCGCCCTGCTGGTCAAGACCTTCCTCGTGCAGGCGTTCTTCATCCCGTCCGCGTCGATGGAGAACACGCTGGAGATCGGCGACAAGATCCTGGTCAACAAGGTCGTCTATGACTTCAGGAGCATCCAGCCCGGCGACATCGTCGTGTTCGACGGCACGGGCTCGTGGAACGCGGAGCCTGCGTCGGCCAAGCCGAGTTCCAACCCGCTGGCCCGCGCCTACCACGCGACGATCGGGTGGCTGGTGAGTTCGATCGCGGGCCTGCTCGGGACCGTGCCCGGCCAGACGGACTACATCAAGCGCGTGATCGGCGTGCCCGGCGACAAGGTCGCCTGCTGCAATGCCCAGGGCCTGGTCACGGTCAACGGCGTGCCCCTGCACGAGCAGTCCTACCTGTACCCGGGCGAGCAGCCCGGCATGGCGCCGCCCGGCTACTCGGGCCGGTTCAGCATCACGGTGCCCGCCGGCCGGTTGTGGGTGATGGGCGACAACCGGGCCGTGTCCGACGACTCGCGCCTGCGCCAGAACGACCCAGGCCACGGCACGGTCCCGGAAAGCGCGGTCATCGGGCGGGCGTTCGTCATCGTCTGGCCGGCCTCGCGCTGGCGCATCCTGCCGATCCCGTCCACGTTCCTGCAGCACGGCATCGCCTCGGGTGCGGCTGGCACCAACACCGGCGCGCTCTCCGCCACGGTGCGCGTCGCGCCCGCCGCGCCGTACCTCCCTCTGGCCGCCGGCTTCGCCGTCGCTGTCCCGCTGACCTGGCTCCAGCGCGTGGCCCGCCGCCGCGTATCTGTGCGTCGCCGCCGCTCCCGGCCGCGACGTAGCTGACCGTCCCCGCGGCCCGGCCTGGGAGGCCGGCCCCGCCAGGCAGTGTGGGCCGGACGCACGGTCGCCCGGTGCCGCGTTAGGCCTCAGGCTCTTATCTGTTGAGCGCGCGCGGCCCCCTCCTTCAGGGACGCGAAGGCGTCGGGTGACGCGGCTCGTAGATGACCAGTTCGCTGCCGTCGGGCAACCGGATCGCGGCCAGCCGGCCCCAGCGCTGGTCGGCGATCTCCCGGGCGATCTCGACACCCTTGGCGCCCAGCTCGGCCAGCGTGGCCTCGATGTCGTCGCACATCAGGTAAAACTCGTGGCGCGGGTCGCCGTCCGCCGGATGCACCGCGATCTCAGTCGGCGGCGCCGCAAAGATGGGCCAGCCCTCGCCCGCGTCCACCGACGCCAGGCCGAGCACGTCGGCGAGGAACGCCCGGATCTTCTCCGCCTGGGGCGAGAACACCACCGCATGCAGTCCATTGATCACAGCGCCAGCCTAGTCTCGTGTCCCGTATTCGATCACCGCGAGACCCGTGGTCCAGTCGTCCTTGTCGGGCGTGCAGCGGGCGACCTGAAAGCAGTCCGATGGTCGCGGAGCAAGACGTGTCTTATTTGCGCATTTTGCTCCCGGATCTCAGAGCGATCCTTCCGCCGCGCCGACGGTCGGTGAGCGGCGCCTGAGGGTGTCTTTCGGTACTCGAACGCTGACGTTGCGTAGGAATTTTCCGGCCGCGGCGAGGGGCCCGGAAGGGGCGGCCGAGCCCAAGATCCTCTGGCGCGGGGCCGGGGTGGCCGCGACGTCGGGCACGGGCGTTGCGTCAATGGCCTCATGAGTCGCATGCGTTCTGGCTCGTCTCACAGGTCTCTGCTGTCAGGCCTCTGACCTGGCACATCAGCGGTTTGCCTACGTAGTGCAACGAATTGGCGACGCTCTGGTGGCCGTTGCACGAGGCGTGACCGAACCGTTACGGGGTCTCGAATGGTCTCATTGGTGATCATCTTGACTGGCGATCAAGAGCCTGACCAGGCAAACTGGAGCCGGGCCTCCCGAACCTGCGTTCTAATCGAGAAGGGTTCACAGCATGCCCGTACATGTGTTCTAATTAATGGCATGTTCCAGGCCACACGCAGTAGAGGGCTCCGATCCAAGCATACTCAGGGGTCCGACAAAACGGCTCTAACCAGGACCGCAGCCCTGACGCCGGCATCGGCCGGCCCGAGGCTGCCCTCGCTCAGCCCGACCCGGCTTGGCGGACCGCAGCGGAGAGCGTCCGGGCCAGCGCGGCCGGGACCGGCACCGCCCGGGGTGGCCCCGCCCGGAACGGCACGACCCGAACCCAGCCGGCGCGGCCTAGCGCGATCCGGACCGGGATCGCCCACCGCCCGCGCACCGTGCTGACTACCAACCCACCCGAGCACCGCCGCACAGGCAGATACCCGCTCGTTCCCCGATCCGGATCTGCCGGGCCCAGGTCTCTTGCAAGAAGGTGAAAAGTGAGAGCGCACTCTGAATTCTCTGTCCGCCACAAGGGTCAGCGTCTGACTGACCTGCAGAGCAAGGCGGAAGAGCTAGAACGCGAACTCGATGACGTGCGCGTCCGCATCCAGTGCGGGCAGTCGGACGATCATGACAGTGCAACTTCCCCCGACCAGGCAAGTTCGCCTGAGTCGCGCACTGAGGCGCTCATTAATACTGGTCGACAGAGTTCTTTCCGCCACGGCCTTTCTCGCGGGCACAAGCTCGCGATGGCAGTCGTCCTTATTGCGGCCCTCCTGGCCGCGCTGATCATCATTCTCACCCGCGGCGGCCCCTCGTGGCCCGCCAGCGTCGCCACCGTGCAGACCCAGATCAACAAGGCTTGCCAGAACCCCGATGTGAAGTCCGAGCCCGGCCAGGTCAACTTCGCCTGCGCACAGGGCACGCGTCAGATCCTCTGGGTGTTCGCGTTGCTCACCAGCGGCAATAACTCCAACTTTGCCGACCCGAAGACCGGCCGGATTGGCCTCGAGCCGATTACGCCGGCCCAGGGCGGTCAGGTGGAGTGGTCCCTCAACCTGCATAACCCGTATAGCCCGTTCAACCCGATCGACAGCCTCGAGGTTGCGGCGAGAGCCATCAACAGCATTATCGGCGGAGCCACCGTCGTCGGTGCCAACGGCACCTCGGTGGTCCAGCCCGGCCTCGAGAGCAGCGCCGCGAATTGCTTGCGCTACACCGGATCGGCCGCGCTCACGGCACACGCCGGCTACCCGAGCCTGTGCGCCAAGCCGGTGACGAGCGTGGCGGGACAGGGCGCCCTGGTCGCCGATGTCTACCAGAAGTGGATACCCGGAGCCGACCCGAAGGCGGCCCAGAACGCCGCCTTGCTGTTCGAGAACGCCAACAACCCGGGCAACCCCCAGGTCCAGGCCATTCTCAAGCAGCTTCCCGGTTCCGCGCAGCAGTCGGACTGACCAGACGATCTCCGGCGCTTCCACTCGGCAGCACTCGGCAACCGCCCGGCGACGCCTCGCCGGCTGGCACGGCAGCGCCTGCGCTGCACGGCCCAGGGCACGCAGGAAAGGGGGTGAGCTTGTGATCTCTGCGAGCAAACCACGATGGCAGCAGGTGACTGCGCTCGTCAGCCTCAGCGCGAGCGGCACGATCACCGGGTTCTCGTTCGTCCCGAAGGCACCGGCCGACATCTCGTCACCAGCCAGCCTTCCGATCCGGCTGATGGCGCTGGAGAAGTCAGCCCAGCAGGCCGCGCCGTCGAGCGACACGACGCTGCGGTCGGCCATTGTCAACGTGGCCAACTACTACCTCCGGATGGCGCAAGGCAAGACCCCGGCCGAGATGGAGGCGATCATCTGGCAGCACGACAGCATCGATGGGGTCGACCACGGGCAGTCCTGCGCCGCGTTCGCCAGCCTGACGCTGGAACTGGCGGCCCACGTCGTCGGCCAGCGAAGCTGGGTGACCGGAGGCACGAGTTACCCCTGGCCGCTGCACAAGTGGGCCGACGTCCGGGTCGACACTAACCCCGATTCGCCCGACATCACCTCGGTACAGCAGGACGCCGAGACCCACAACCGATGGCACCCGCTCGGTGACGGCTACGATCCCCAGCCCGGCGACTGGGTGCTGTTCAGCGGCCACGTCGAGGTGGTCACGAAATACGCGGGCGGCATGCTGTACACCATCGGCGGCGACTCGCTGCCGAACTTCTCGGTCAACGCCCACCAGTACAGCGGCCCGCTCGCGGCGCAGGGCGTGGCCGGCTTCGTGAACAACGGCAACCTGGCCAGCGCCACGGCCGCGAGCGCGGGTCAGGCGGCATCGCACTCCCCGCAGCCGAAGGCCGCCGCTGGCCAGGCGACGGCCGGCCAGCCGACGGCCGGCCAGGCGGCGGCCGGCCAGGCGGCGGCCAACGCGACGTCGGCCGCGCCGTCGATTCCCGGGGCGCCAGCCGGCAACTCGGCCCAGAACTCGGCCCAGAACTCGGCCCAGGTGACCACGTCGGGTTCGGCCGCGGGCCCGGCGATCCCGGGAATGTCGGCACCGGCGACTAGCGTGAGCCATGACCGTCGGCGGACCGCGCACCCGCGCCGGCGGGGGCACATCCATGTGTCGCACGGCCGCAGGCCGGCGGGTCAGGCGACCTCGCCCGCGACCGGCGGCACGGGGAACACGGCGGCGGGGAATACAGCTACGGGGAAGGCGAGCGCCGGGAGCGCCGCGCCAGCGAAGCCGAGCGCCGAGAATACGTCCGGTTCGGCCACACCCGCGGGGCCGAACGCATCAGCCGGGCCAGCCGACCAGCACGCGGGCCGCGCGTCGGCGGCCCAGCCGACCACGTCGGCCGGAGCGGCGAGTGCCGCCGTGCCCGGAACCAGCGCGGCGACTCCGGCCGCGGCACCAGGGAGCGGCTCGGCGTCCACGCCTGCGTCGGCCTCCGCGTCCGCGTCCGCGCCGACGTCTGCGTCGGCGTCGGCCGCTGACGCCGACGTGCCTGGCATCGGCGCGGCAACCTCTCCCGCGGCGGCGGGTAGCGGGACGGCCGGCAGCGGGACGGCCGGCAGCAGTTCGGGCCGCTCGGCGTCCGCAGGTGACGCCGACGTGCCCGGAACTGGTCCGGCGGGCGATTCTGGGGCGGCTGGCGCCAGCGTGCCCGGCGCCGGCTCGACGGCGGCTTCGGGAGGTGCCGGGACGTCGGGCAGCGCGTCGAGCAGCGCCCCGAGCGGCGCGTCCGGCAGTGCGTCCGGCAGTGCGTCCGGCAGTGCGTCCGGCGGCGCGGACGTTCCGGGAGCGGCTTCGGCCCCGGCGCAGGCGTCGTCGTCGGGCGGCCCGGCGATTCCCGGGGTACCGGCGGCCGCGCGGGCGGCCGGGTCGTCTGCGGCGTCGGCGCATCGACACCACCGGCATCAGCCTGCGTCGTCCACTCAGCCGCTGCCGTCCACGCAGCCTGCGCACGACACCCTGGCTCAGCAGGCGTTCATCAACGAGATCGCGGCCGGTGCGATCGCCACGCAGCGCAAGTACGGGGTGCCGGCGGCGGTCACGATCGCCCAGGCGATCAACGAGTCGGGCTGGGGTCAGAGCGCGCTCGCCACGCAGGCCCACAACCTGTTCGGGATCAAGGGCACTGGCCCGGCGGGCAGCGCTTCGATGCCCACGCAGGAGTACGAGAACGGACAGTGGGAGACGATCTCGGCGCCGTTCCGGGCGTACCACAGCTACGCCGAGAGCATCGAGGACCACGGCAAGCTGCTGGCGGAGAGCGGCTATTACACGCGGGCGATGGCCGATCGGAACGACCCGGACGCGTTCGCCAACGCGCTCACCGGCGTCTACGCGACCAACCCTGAGTACGGCACCATCCTGGTCCAGCTCATGCAGCAGTACAACCTCTACAGCTACGACGTTCCCGAGCAGACCAGCCCGGGGACGGCGGCCGACGCCTCGGGCGGCGCCGCGGCACATCCGCCCCGGGCGACGGCGAGGGCCGCCGCGGGCAAGACATCGGGTCACACGACGTCGGGCCACGCGAGGCGGACGTCCCCGGGCCCGCGCAAACCGGCGCCGGCCCGGCCCGAGCCGACGGCGACCGCCGCCGCGCCCGGGCCGGCTCCGGTGTCTTCCCCGACAGCGGCTCCCACGGCGGCTCCGACTGAGACTCCCGCACCGACGCGCACGTCCTCAGGCAGGGCCGCGCGCTCCCCGGCGAAGACAGCGCCCGCGAAAGCAGCGGCCCCGGAGGCAGCGCCCGCGCCGGGGCCGGTCGCAGCGCCGGCGCCGGCCTTGGCACCGGTCACTCAGTCGTACTCCTACCAGCACCTTTCGGTGGACATGACGCCGATCCACACGACGTCGGTGATCCGCATGCCGACGCCGGCCGCCGCTCCGGCGCGCACGGCGACACCCGCGCGCACGGCCACACGCGCTCGCGCAGCCACACCCGCCCGCACGGCCACTCCTGGGCGCGCGGTGGCACGGCGCAAGCCGGCCGCGCGGCGGACCTCATACCAAGCCGCCCTGCCCGCGCCGGTCAAGAGCGCATTCATCACGCTGGCCAAGGGACCGCTCATGCACGCTGAACTGCTGTACCGGGCCGTGGCCGACGACAGCGGCATTCCCTGGCAGCTTCTGGCGGCCTGCGACTGGATGCAGTGCGAGGCCCGGCCCCGGCACTCGCCGGTGCACGGCGAGAAGCTGGGCGCGGCCAACCGTGACGGGACCATGTACCGGACCAAGTCCGAGGCGCTCGAGCAGTGCGCGTTCGACCTGGTCGACCTGGCTCAGTCGGTCTACCAGATCGACATCACCGCCGCCCACGACCTGTCGGTGAGCAGCCTGGCCAGCGTCTTCGCCGCGTTCCGGTGGGGCGGGCTGCTCAAGCAGCACCACACCTCCGCCATGGAATTTCCCTACTCGGTGGCGGGCCTGACCGTCCAGCACCTGGGCATGCGCTGGCCCAACATCGACGCGTCGAACAGCCCGGACAAGCCCGGAGGAAAGTTCCGGATGCCGTTCGGGGCCGTGCCGGTCGTGCTGAGCCTCAACTACCCGGCGGCGGCCTAGGCCGCCGGCCGATCCAGAAAGCAGGTGGGCCTCGTGGTTCGTCTCTTCTTGCTCCTCGCGAGCATGCTGTCGGCGCACCGTTCCCGGCCGCGCGAAGCCGCCAGGTACCTGGCCGACGACCGATACGGCCATAACGACAGCGCGGCGCTGGTCACCAGCCCCCCCGGCCCGCCGGGCGGGGGCGGGACGGCTTGGCCCGATGACGAGGGCTACCCGCGGTCACCGGGGACGTGGCCGGAGCGGGTGGCCGATCCGAGCGCGCCCGATCCGCCTGGCACCGAGCGGCTCAGGCCGGAGCGCGACCCGGCGGGGCCGCGCCGGCGCCGCATCCCGCCCAAGGCCAAGTGGGCCGCGGTGGTGGTCGTGGCGGCCCTGGTCTTCCGCCGGATCGTCGCGTGGGCGGTGCTGACCGCGCTGTCCACCGCGCTGCACCTGGTCGGGGTCAACGTCCGCCTGCCGCACGTCACGTTCGGCTTGCCCTGGCAGACGATCACCACGGGCCGGACGACCACGACCAACACCGACCTGGGTCCGTGGGTCCTGCAGAAGATCCAGGGGATCTCCAAGCCGGCCCTGGGCCGCGAGACGTTCACGTTCTACTTCACCCACAAGGTGTCCAAGAACATCGGCCCGTGGCCATGCTGGTACGCCAGCACTTTCTACGCGGTCGGCTACGCGTCCGCGACCGTGAACCTCAACCCCGGGCCGGCCTGGTGGGCTCCGGCGACCGGGCACTACCGGCTGCAGGTACTCAGCCGTCCGGCCGAGGGCAAGCCGGGACAGGTCGCGGTGACGATGGTGCTGCCGCCGCCGCAACTGCCGCAGTCGGTGCACGACGTGTCGATCGACAACCTGCCTTCCAAGCCGATCGCCTCGCAGCACAGCTGGACCTATCCGGGGTTCGGTTGCGGTGTGCTGCTGCGGCCCCAGTTCTCGCCTTCGGTGCTGTACGCCCAGGCGCAGCAGCTGGCGTTCTACCGGGCTACCCACGTCAGGCAGGTGACCGCGCCGCTGATCACCGCGACGGAGAATCAGGCGACGCAGACGATCAGGGACAACTTCATCCAGCCGACAGTGAACGCGTTCGGGTACACGCTCGACCGGTTCACGTTGCGCTGGGCCAGGACGCCATAACTGCATGCAAGAGAGGCGACACGCTCGGTAGGCTAAGACACGCGGGCACAATGGTGGTTGTTACCAGTCTGTTATGCATCTGGGGTATCTGGCGGGGTCTTGAGCACTCACCACAAACGTGGCGTCGGCCGCCTTTGGGCGACTGGACTTCGGCACCCTGCCGCCACACGATGAGATGGCATGACAAAGGTGGGAGCTGACCATGCAGTGGTATTTCCAGCCACTTGACCACCGTGACGAGGCCGACAGCGACGCACAGGACGCCGCCCGCGGCCCTGACCGCATGCCCGCGGCCGTCTTGGCGCGGCACGGTGCCCGCGTTCTCCAGTCGGACGGCGCGGAGGACCTCTGCGGGGACAGTGACCTGCCCGCGCCGCCCTCCACCGTCTACCGGGCCAGAACGCTCCTGGTGCCCGGTGATCTCATGCACCTGCGCGAGGCCATCAACCAGGTGCTGGCCCCGGTCGGGCTGCGCGTGGTCGCGCCCGGTCTGACCGACGGCCCCGCGCCGCAGAGTGGCGGGGCGCAGGGCCGCGGGGCGCGGGGCGGGCAGGACCAGGAGACCGCGTCCAGCCTGCCGCAGGCCGTGGTGCTGGCCCCGGTGGACGGCCAGGACCACCCGGTAGCGGCCGACGCCTCGGACGCGCTGCGGGCGCTGCGCTCGGCGGCCCGGTCCGGTGCGCACGACCTGGACGAGGAGGCGATCAGCCGGATCTCCCTTGAGCACCTGCTCGTCGGTTCGGCCCTCACCGGGATGCCGGCCAGCGACGGCGGCGGGCTCACCGGGGACCCGGCCAGCGACGGCGGTGGCCTCACCGGCCCGTCGGCCGCCAGTTCGTACATGTTCGGCGGCGACGCGCGCATGCCCGTGGACGTCTGCCTGGACGCACCCGCCCGGCGCTCGCTCGAGGAGTGCGCCTCCCGGCTGGGCCGGCGCCCGGTGGTCGCTGTGCTGGACACCGGCGTGCGCGACCACCCGTGGCTGGACGTGTTCGCGGACGCGAGCGCCCCGGGCGGTTACACCACGGTCCCCGACGGGTTCGTCACGGTGGACATGGACATCCAGGCCGCGATCTACGCCCGCGGGCTGACGGCGCGCGCGGCCGGCGACCGGCACCGGTCGCTGCTCAGGTATCCCTGGGACGGGCCGGTCAGCAGCAACCCGCTGATCGGTGAGCTGGACACCTTCACCGGCCACGGCCATTTCATCGCCGGGATCGTGCGCCAGGTCGTGCCGGACGCTGAGGTCCTGGCCATCCGGATCATGCACAGCGACGGCGTCGCCTACGAGGGCGACCTCATGTGCGCGCTCGGCATGCTGGCCGACCGGGTCGCGAACGCCGTCCGCGGCGACATGAGCCAGATGGTGGACGTCCTGTCGCTGTCGCTCGGCTACTTCAGCGAGACCGAGTCGGATGCGCACTTCTCGTCCCGGCTCTGGAAGGTGCTCGACGAGCTCACGGGCATGGGCGTCGCGGTGACCGCCGCGGCGGGGAACTTCGCCACGGGCCGCAGGGTGTACCCGGCGGCGTTCGCCGCCCGGCCGGTAGCGGCCGGGCACGCGCCGCTGATCAGCGTGGGCGCGCTGAACCCGAACGGCACGAGGGCCCTGTTCAGCGACGAGGCCTCGTGGGTGCGGGCCTGGGCCACCGGAGCCGGCCTGGTCAGCACCTACCCGCTGGTGAACGGCAGCCGCAACGCACCGGTCGGCGTGCCGGGCGGACGCTCGGCGCTCGACCCCGACGACTTCCGCAGCGGTTTCGCGATCTGGGCCGGGACATCGTTCTCGACGCCGGTGATCGCGGCGCAGATCGCCAGGGAACTCGCCGCGGGCGCGGCGGACGACCGGCAGCTCAGGCTGGACGGCCTGAGCGCCGACGCAGCGGTCAGCAGGGTCAACCGGGCCCTGAAGCATCTGGGATGGCAGGGTTGATATCGGTGGAACACCGCGAGTCCCTCACCGCCCCGGCACCGGAGCCTGATCGCGGTGCGAGACTCGCGGCCCTGGTGGGAGCGGCCAGGGACGGAAGTGAGGAGGCCGTCGGCCAGATCGTGACCGAACTCAGCCCGCTGCTGTGGCAGGTGGCCCGCGCGGCGGGGTTGAGTGCCGGTGACGCCGAGGACGTGCTGCAGACGGTGTGGCTGCGTCTGATCGCTCATCTCGGCGACATTCATACGGCGGCGGCGCTGACCGCCTGGCTGGTCACCACGACACGGCGGGAGGCCTGGCGGGTACGGGGCGCCGGGCGCAAGCAGGTTCCCGCGGACCAGGACTGGCTGGCCGCGATTCCTGATCATGGGCCAGGCGCGGAGGACCTGGCCATCATGGCTGATCGGCGGCGTGAGCTCTGGGAGGCGCTGGGGCAGCTGCCCGGGCGGTGCCAGGAGCTGCTGCGGATCGTGGCGTTTGTCTCGCGTCCCGACTATGACGTCGTGGCGGTTCAGCTCGGCATACCGCGGGGGAGCATCGGCCCGACCCGGGGCAGGTGCCTGGCCAAGCTTCGCGCGCTCCTGGCTAGCACTGCGGAAGGAAACACCCTATGAACCATCCGGACCCGGTCGGCAGGCCCATGGATGAGGCACTGGACGAGACCGATCTTGCGCTCCTCGACGAGATCCGCGACCTGTTCCAGCATGCCGATCCCATGCCTTCCGACCTGCCGGAGCGGATCCGGTTCTCGCTCGCCCTCCGGGACCTCGAATTCGAGGTCGCTCGGCTGTCCGCCGAGGAAGACCACCTGGTGCTGGCCGCACGCGGCACGGAGCAGAGCCGGACGATCACCTTTGACAGCGACAGCCTGACCATCATGATCAGGGTCGACTCGAATCAGGACGGGACAGCACGCGTCGACGGCTGGCTGGCCCCGCCCCACTCCCGCACGATCGAGTTGCGGACTATGTCCGATACGCTGACGGAGACTGCCGATGACGGAGGGCGCTTCGTCTTCGGCCGGGTCCCTCGCGGCAGCGCGCAACTCCTGGTCCAGGCGCGCACGGACGCGGACGGATCCGGCCAGGCCGTAGTGACTCCGGCGCTTATCCTCTGACCTTCGCTGATCCTGGAGGCAGCCTCCGGATGCCGCCTGCTGCCGAGCGCTCAGCCCAGCCCGCCGGATCGGGGGCGCGAACCAGAGCCCCCGGCACAGGCAGCGCACGCCCGGACAGCAGGGCACGCCCGGACAGCAGGGCACGCGCGGAAAGCAAGGCCCGCGCGGCGCACCAGCGCGGCCTGCGGGCCGGGTCGGCGTGGCGGCCCGCCGTGGCCGCCCGGCACATGCGGACCGGGCTGCTGGCGCTCGGCTGGACCGACAACCATCAGCAGCCGGATGCCAGCGGCGTGCCCGGCGAGTTTCACGCGCTGGCCGCGCGGCTGCTGATGAGCCTGGCTCACTTCGAGGCCGAGCAGGGCCGCACGGAGTACGGGCTGCGCCTGCTCGACCAGGCCGGGCCGCTGACCGCGGCCGGCGACCGGGGTGTCCTGCTGTCCCAGCTTGGCCTGCTGTTCGTCCGGACCTGGCGCGCCCGTGACGCGCTACCGCTACTCGACGAGGCCGTGGTCCTGCTGCGGGACTACCCGGACCCGTCGTACCTGGCCCGGACGCTGCTCAACCGGGCCCTGTCGCACCTTTACGCGGGCGACGTCCGGCGGGCGCGGCCCGATCTGGTCTGGTGCGAGCGCGTCTCGGCCGAGCACGGGCTCGACCTGATGGCGGCCAAGGCCCTGCACAACCGCGGTTACGGCGAGATGCTGGTTGGCGACCTGCCCAGCGCCCTGCAACTGTACGACGCGGCCGCGGCGAGTTACCGGCTCAGCGCACCGAGCACGCTGCCCGTGCTGGCCATGGACAAGTCCCGCGCGCTGCTCGCGGCCGGCCTGGCCGAGGACGCGGCCCGCGAGCTTGACGGCGCGATCGCCTCGTTCCGGCGGCAGCGGCTGGACCAGGACCTGGCCGAGGCGGAGCTGGCCAGATCCGAGGCGGCTCTGGCCCTCGGGAACCTGACCGCGGCACAGCGCTGGGCCACGGCCGCCCGGGAGCGGTCGCGGCGCCGGGGCAACCTGGCCCTCGCCTGCTTAGCGGAACTCACCCGGCTGCGGGCCCGGGCCAGGTCGGCACGCAACCCGGGGGCCATCGCGGCCGAGGCCGTGCTGCTCGGCGAGCGGCTGCGTGAATGCGGGCTGCGCGGCGACGCGGACGTGGCGGAACTCATCGCGGTCCGCGCACTGCTGGCCGCCGGGCGCGCCGGCGAGGCGCGGCAGCGAATCGCCGGGGTGCGCCGGGCCGGGCCGACCACGCCTCTGGATGTCAGCCTGCTGCGCCGGCTGGCCCGCGCCGAACTGGCACAGAGCGAACGGCGGCCGGGCCGGGCGCTGACGGAACTGCGGGCCGGCCTGGCCCTGGTGCACACCCGCCGGGGCCAGCTCGGCAGCCTGGACCTGCAGACCGGCGCCGCGGCCCTGGGCACCGACCTTGCCCGGGCGGGGCTGCGGCTGGCCCTGGAACGCGGTTCGGCGCGGCTGGTGTTTTCCTGGCTGGAGCGGTCGCGGGCGCAGGCCTTCGGTGTCCCGCCGGTCCGGCCGCCCGCCGATCCGCAGGCCGCCGCGGTCCTGGCCGAGTTGCGGCAGCTCAACTACGTGATCCGGATGGCCGAGCTGAACGGCCAGCGCGATCCGGCCAGCATCGCCCGGCGCGGGGAACTGCAGCGCGGGATCAGGGAACGGAGCTGGCACGCGGGCGGATTCGGCATCGTCCTCGCCCCGGCGGGCCTGGCCGAGGTCCAGGCCGCGCTCGGCCAGAGCGGGCAGAGCCTCGCCGCGATCCTGTCCCGTGACGGGCAGTTGATCGCGTGCGTGGTCCGCGACACCTCGGTGCGGCTGATTCGCCTGGGCGACGCGAAGGCCGCGGTCGAGGCGGGCCGCCGGCTCAGCGCCGACCTGGACACGCTGGCCGGCCGTCACCTGGCCAGCCGCATCGACGCCGTGGTCAGGGACTCGGTGCGGCACCAGGCCGCGATGCTGGCCGCCGAGATCGTCACGCCGCTGCTGGCCTGCACCGCGGACGGCGGGCTGGTGCTGACCCCGCCGGGCGCGCTGGCCGGAATCCCGTGGAGCCTGCTGCCCGGCCTGCGCCACCGTCCGCTGACGGTCAGCCCGTCGGCATCGGTCTGGCTGGCCGCGTGGCGGCGTCGGACGGCCGCCCCGGGCGCCGGGCAGACGGGCGCGCCACTGCTCGTGGCCGGACCCGACCTCGTGCACGCCGACCCGGAAATCGCCGAGATCGCCAAGGTCTATCCGGGCGGCCAGCAGCTCACCGGCAAGGACGCCACCGTGGACCACACGCTGCGCGGGCTCGACGGCGCGTCGCTCGCCCACCTGGCCGCGCACGGGCACCACGACCGGGGCAACGTGCTGTTCTCCCGGCTCGACCTGGCCGACGGGCCGCTGATGGCCTACGACGTCCAGCAACTGGCGGCCGCCCCGGGCCAGGTCGTCCTGTCCTCGTGCGACGTCGGCCGGACCGTGGTGCGCCCCGGCGAGGAGGTGCTCGGGTTCAGCGCCGCGCTGCTCTACGCGGGCACCGCGACCGTGATCGCCAGCGTGGCCCGGGTCGCGGACGACGCCTCGGTCCGCGTGATGACCGCCTACCACCGCACGCTGCGGGCCGGGGCCCGGCCCGCCGAGGCCCTGGCCCAGGCCGCGCTGGATGAGCCATTAAGCCCATTCATATGTTTCGGTTCTGGCTGACCGAATGCAAGGCCGTCGCCGCTCGCCGCCCTGGAAGCACGACGGGGCCCACTGGGTGTTCAACCACTCGGTCACGCTCCCGCCTCCGCCAGCGGCCGACAAGGGCCACGTCTACCGCTACACCGCCGCCCCGCACAACAGCAACGGCCAGATCGTCTCGCTCCGGCAGAGCGATCCGTTCATCCTGCTGTAGGCCGACCCGAAGCCGGCGCCACCAGGACCCGCCCGGGCCCGGCGCCGGCCTCGGCGTCGCCACGGTCGCAGGAGCGCCGCGTTAAAGAGAATGCGGTTCGACGACTACTTTGACGGGATCGCCTTCGCGGTCGCGCACCGTGCGCAGGGCGGTGGTTATGTCCTCAAGCCCGAACCGGTGGGTGACCATCTCGGCGCCGTGCAGGGCGCCGCGCGCGGCCAGGGCGACCGCGCGCTTGACGTTGTTGCCGCCCTCGCCCCGGGTCGTGGTGATGCTGATGTCGTTGCGGACAACCGCGCTGAGGTCGAGGGTCACCGGGCCGGGGTAGAAGGCCAGGACGGCGATCTTGCCGCCGCGTTTGGTAGCCTCGACGCACTGCTGCGGCGCGTCGACGTGGCCGGAGCACTCGATGGTCAGATCGGCGCCCTCGCCTCCGGTGAGGTCGAGGACGGCGGCCACCGGATCGCTCTCGCGGGCGTTGACCACGTGATCGGCGCCGAGCCTGAGCCCTAGCTCGAGCCGCGACGGGCGGGTGCCGACCAGGATGACCTGCCCGGCGCCGAGGGCCCGGCACATCGCCACCGTGGTCAGCCCGACCGGGCCGGGGCCGAACACCGCGACGTTCTGCCCGGCGACGTAACCGCCGGCCACGTCGAGCCCGTACAGGCCGGTGCCGGCCGTGGTGATCAGGACGCCGTCCTCGAAGGCCAGGGACGGCGGCAGGGCGTACAGCGAGCCGACGTGATGCACGGCGTACTGCGCGAACCCGCCGTCCGCCGTCATGCCGGTGGCCCGGTGCCCCTTGGCCCGGTCGCCGTAGTTGAGGCACGCGGTGTACTTGCCGACCAGGCAGTTGTCGCAGCGGCCGCAGCCGCGGTGGGCCTCGATGCACACCCGGTCGCCCACGGCGAACTCGTCGACCCCGTCGCCGAGCGCGGCCACCGTGCCGGTCCACTCGTGGCCGGGGGTGTAGTCCCCGAACGGCGGCGTCTGCGGGAAATGGCCGTCGTAGATCTTCAGGTCGGTGCCGCACATGCCGCACATCGCGACTTTGACCAGGACCTCACCTGGTCCGGGCCGCGGCACCGGCCGGTCCACGACGCGCATGTCGCCGGGTCCGAACAGCACCGCGGCGCGCATTAACTCCGGGATGGACGAGGAAGGGCTGGCGGCGGGGGTCTGGGTGGTCTGGGTCACGAGGGGACTCCCTTCAGGGCATCCAGGAAGCTCGCGGCCCAGTGTGCCACGTCGTTCTCGCGTACCCGCCTGCGCATCGAGCGCATCCGGCGCCGGGCCTCGGCCGGGGAGATCGCCGCCGCCCGGACGATCGCGGCCTTGAGCCCCTCGATGTCGTGCGGGTTGACCAGGAAGGCGCCGGCCAGTTCGTCGGCCGCGCCGGTGAACTCGCTCAGCACCAGCGCCCCGCTCTCGTCGGGGCGGCAGGCCACGTACTCCTTGGCCACGAGGTTCATCCCGTCGCGCAGCGAGGTCACCAGCATGACGTCGGCCGCCAGGTACAGCGCGGCCATCTCCTCCTTGGGGTAAGACTGGTGCAAATACTGCACGGGCGGGCTGCCCAGTTCACCGTGCTGCCCGTTGATCCGGCCCACGGTGACCTCGATCTCGTCGCGCAGCAGGCGGTACTGCTCGACCCGCTCGCGGCTGGGGCTGGCCACCAGGATAAGCACCGAGCCCGGCCATTCCAGCCGGCCCTCGTCCAGCAGTTCGCCGTAGGCGGTGAGGCGGTGCAGGATCCCCTTGGTGTAGTCCAGGCGGTCCACCCCGAGCAGGACCACCTCGGGCTTGCCCAGGGCATCGCGGATCTCGCGCGCCCGGGCCCGGACGTCGTCGCGGGCGGCCAGTTCCCCGAAGGCGGCCGAGTCGATCGAGACCGGGAACGCCGCGGCCCGGACCTCCCGTGAGCCCTGGCCCGCCTCGGTCTCGGCCGGCTGAGCGGCGGGGGCGCCGGGGCCGGCCGGGCCGTCGGCAGCCGAGGACGTGGCCGGCGGGGCGGGCGGGGTGACGTGGACCAGTGATCCCTTGGTGGTCCGGCCGGTGGCCCGGCGGCAGGCCCGCAGGAAGTTCGCGGCGTCGCCCTGGCGCTGGAAGCCGACCAGGTCCGAGCCGAGCAGGCCCTCGACGATCTGGCGGCGCCAGGGCAGCTGAGCGAAGATCTCGTAACCGGGGAACGGGATGTGGTTGAAAAACCCGATCCGCACGTCGTCGCGCAGTTCCCGCAGCATCCCCGGGACGAGCTGCATCTGGTAGTCGTTCACCCACACGGTCGCGCCGGTCGCCGCCTGCTCCGCCGCGGCCTCGGCGAACCGCCGGTTGACGGTGACGTAGGACTCCCACCAGTCGCGGCGGAACACCGGCGGCGCGATCACGTCGTGGTACAGCGGCCACAGGGTGGCGTTGCAGAAGCCCTCGTAGAAGTCGGCGACCTCCGGCTCGGACAGGCCGACGCTGACCAGGTGCATGCCGTCGGCGTCGAACGGTTCCGGCGCCTGGCCCGCCGAGCCAGGCCACCCGACCCAGGCACCGTGCGCCTCGCGCATGACGGGCTTGAGCGCGGTGACCAGACCGCCTGGGCTGGGGCGCCACTCGGTCCCGCCGTCGGGCGTGTCGACCCGGTCCATGGGCAGCCGGCTGGCCACCACTACGAATCCGTAGTCACCTGCAGATTTCCTGGTCGAAGACACCAACCAACC
>DATAVV010000258.1:0-3061 GCA_036267555.1 Streptosporangiaceae bacterium
GAGCGCACTGCGCGCCGAGTAACGCCAGGGAACTCCGAAACGCTTGGCGTACAGGTAGTCCGGCGGCCAGGCCGTGGTCACCGGGCTACCAACGGGACCTGCCGGTCGCATCCGCCGGCCGGCAGGCCCGCCACCGGGTCATCCGATGCGGTCGCCGGGCGCGGCATACGCGTAAAAGGTGCCTGAGTTCCTAGAATGGCCGCCGTGTCGTCATCATTGGGGCAAACCGACCAGACGGGCACCGGGCCCGAGCACGAGGCGGCCGTGCGCCTGCTGCACCGGCGCCGCGGCTGGGCCTGGATCGCCGTGGGCAGCTTCATCGGCCTGTGCCTCTACGCGGGCATCGGCTCGCATCTCTTTCCCAACCCCGCGGGGGCGGCGGGCGCCGCCAACGGCCTGGCCGTGCTCGCGCTGCTGGGCCTGACCGTTCTCGGGCTGGTCGTGGCCATCGTGGACACGGTGCGCGTGCGCCGCCTCGCGCCCGATATCCGGGCGCACGCCATTCGCCGCACCTCCCATCACTCGGTGCTGGGCCACGCCTACCGCTACCCGCCGCACCACTGGTACAGCTGGGTGTTCGGCCGGCTGATGCTCGTGGCCTGGGTGGCGCTGACCGTGAGCTTCCTGCCCGATCAGGTGAACTCGGCGGGCTACCTGATGCACGCGGGCCCCAGCGTCACGGTCCTGCCCGAGTCCTACGGCCAGGACTGCGGCCGCAGCGGCTGCTCCACGGTGACCAACGGCATCCTTGGTCCCGGCGCCACCGGCGGCGGCGGGGCCAAGGCCACCTGGCCGGGTCAGGCGCCGCTGTTCCAGCCGTTCACGGTGCGCGGCCCGCTCTGGGACGGCTGGGGCTCGGTGCAACTGGTCGGAGACACGGTCGGGGCGGTCCTCATGGTGCTCTTCGGCCTGTTCCTGGACGCCGTGACCGTTCTCGCGGTGATCTCCCTGGCCAAGTTCGTCCAGCACCGGGTGACCCGCCGGATCCAGCGCCGCCACCAGGCCGCCGCCAGCGCGTAACGAATTTCAGGACCGGCCGGGCTAATTGCTGGGCTTTGGCGTGGCGCAGTTAATGTCCGGGTCGACGCCGAAATAGTTGAGCGGGCCGGCGAGTACCGTAACCGCGATCGTGCTCGCCTTGCTGCAGTTAGCGACGGAACCGTTGTAGTCGCCCCGCTGCCCGGCGGCGACACCGCCGATGACCAGCCATGCGGCCAGCAGTACCGATCCGAAATGCATTTGGACCTCCGCCCAGCATCGTCTACCGGAAATGTGAACAGACGGCCAATCGCGATTGCCTAGCTTTTACTGACCTGGTACCTATGCGGAATTTTACCCGCGGCTGACGCCTTCGGGTCCGCCGAGCGCCCTGTCGGCCCTTTTTCCAGGAATCTGGAAGTAGGCTGCGGCACCCTATCCCAGGGCCCTGTAGAGTGCGGCCATGGCAGGGGCGCAGCGGGCCGGCGACCAGGGCAGCGCGATCGGGGCGCTGGGTTTTGACACGAACGTGGCGCACCCCGCGCGGGTCTACAACTACCTGCTCGGCGGCAAGGACAACTTCGCCGCCGACCGGGAGGCGGCCGAGCGGATGGTCGCGGGCGGGGCCAAGGTCCTCGCGGGCGTGCGCGCCAACCGGGCGTTCCTGGGCCGGGCAGTCAGGTTCCTGGCCGAGGAGGCGGGCATCCGCCAGTTCCTCGACATCGGGACCGGCCTGCCGTCCGCGGACAACACCCACGAGGTCGCTCAGGGCATCGCGCCCGAGAGCCGGATCGTCTACGCGGACAACGATCCGATCGTGCTTACCCACGCACGGGCGCTGCTGACGAGCACCCCCGACGGGGCGTGCGACTACATCCAGGCCGACCTGCGCGAGCCGCAGGCGATCCTGGACCAGGCGGCGAACACGCTGGACTTCGGCCGGCCGGTCGCGGTCATGCTGCTGATGACGCTGCAGTACATCCCGGACGAGGACGACCCGCACCACATCGTGCGGACGCTGCTCGACGCGGTGGCGCCGGGAAGCTATCTCGCGGTCTCCGACGTGGCCAGGGACCTGGCCGCGGACGCCAACGTGGAGACCTCCACCGAGCGGCTCAACGAGCGCATGGGGCCGACGCGCATGACCATCCGCAGCGTGGATCAGATCGCGGGCTTCTTCGGCGGACTGGAGATGGTGCCGCCGGGACTGGTGCAACTGCCGCAGTGGCGGCCCGAACTGGGCGTGGCCGTGCCGGTGCCGGGCGCGACGATCTCGGCCTACTGCGGCGTCGGCCGCACGTCCTGACGCCCTCGAGCCGGTCCCGGGCGCCGGCCGGGCCCGCGCGGGTCGATGATTTTGGCGGGCACGGCTCGTCACCATGAGCACAGCCCGAAACGAGCACAGCCCGAAAACGAGAAGAGGGGGCATCCCGTGGCCGACCCGAAGACCTGCACGCTGGACGCGCCGGGCGCGACACTGTACTACGACGTGCGCAGCAACGACGTGAGCGACCAGCCGGTCCTGCTGATCATCGGGTCGCCGATGGGGGCCCAGTACTTCGGCACGCTGGCCGGGCACTTCGCCGACCGCACGGTCGTGACCTACGACCCCCGCAGCGCCGACCGCAGCGTGCGCACCGACCACGCGGGCCAGACCACGCCCGACGAGCACGCCGACGACCTGCACCGGATCATCACCGCGCTGAACGCCGGGCCGGTGGACATCTTCGCCAGCAGCGGCGGCGCCGTGAACGCGCTGGCCCTGGTGGCCCAGCACCCGGAGCAGGTCAGGACGCTGGTCGCGCACGAGCCGCCCGCCGCCCAGGAACTGCCCGACCGCGAGGCGCAACTGGCCACGGCGACCGGCATCCACGAGACGTACCTGCGGGACGGCTTCGGCCCGGCCATGGCCAAGTTCATCGCGCTCGTCGGCTACGACGGCGAACTTCCCGCCGACTACGCCAGCCAGCCCGGCCCGGACCCGGCCCAGTTCGGCTTGCCCACCCAGGACGACGGCTCCCGGCGCGACACGCTCGTCGGCTGACTTCCAAAACCTGGAAGCGGTCGGCGGCCGAAGGCCGCC
>DATAVV010000259.1:0-13311 GCA_036267555.1 Streptosporangiaceae bacterium
TCTTCTACGCGATGCCGTCGTTCCTGCTCGCGCTGCTGCTGATCCTGATCTTCGCGGTCAAGTTCCCGATCCTCCCGCCCACCGGTCCTTCGGGTGAGAACGTCGGGGCGATCTTCAGCCAGTTCAACGCGATGATCTTGCCGATCGTCACGCTGACCCTGATCACGATCGCGCTGTTCAGCAGGTACATGCGCTCGTCGGTGCTGGACAACCTCACCGAGGACTACGTGCGGACCGCGAAGGCCAAGGGCGCCAGCGAGCGGCGGGTCCTGCTGCGCCACGTGCTCCGCAACTCGCTGATCCCGATAGCCACGCTGCTCGGCCTGCTGCTGCCGTCGCTGTTCGCGGGCGCGCTGATCACCGAGTCCGTCTTCAACTACCCGGGAATGGGCTACCTCTTCTACCAGCAGGCCCAGAAACAGGACTATCCGACCCTGCTCGGCATCATCGTGGTCGTGGCGGTGGCGACGGTCGTGGGGTCGCTGCTCGCCGACATCGCCTATGCGGTGCTCGACCCGCGCGTGAGGTACGTGAGCCAATGAGTCTCGGCAGTCTTCCCCCAGAGCCGATCCCTTCGGTCGGCGCCTCCGCCGGCCTGGCCACCGTGGTCCCGGGCCAGGAGGAGGCCGTCGCCTCCGGCTTGCTGCCCGCGGGCAAGCCGCGCAGCACGTTCCGGCGCGGCCTCGAGGTGTTCCTGGAGAACAGGCTGGCCGTCACCGGGGTCGGCATCTTCGCGTTCATGCTGCTGTTCTGCTTCCTCGGGCCGCACATCTACCACACGAACCAGCTGCAGGTGGACTTCGCCCACGAGGAACTGTCGCCCGGCGGGGCTCACCTGCTCGGCACCGACGCGAACGGTTTCGACGTGATGGGCCGGCTCATGATCGCGGGCCAGATCTCCCTGGAGGTCGGCATCGCGGCCGCGGCGCTCGCCACGTTCGTCGGCGTGCTCTGGGGCGCGATCGCCGGGTACTTCGGCGGCCTCGTGGACGCGTTCATGATGCGCATCGTCGACGCCATGCTGTCGATCCCCACGCTGTTCCTGGCCCTGGTCGTGGTGTCCATGATCACCCCGAGCAAGCCGGTCCTCATCCTGGTCATCGCGCTGACCTCGTGGCTGACCACCTCGCGGCTGGTCCGCGGCGAGGCGCTGTCGCTGCGCACCCGGGACTACGTGCAGGCGATGAAGGTCATGGGCGGCGGCAGCACCCGTGCGGTGCTGCGGCACATCGCGCCGAACGCGGTCGGCACGATCATGGTGAACGCCACGTTCCAGGTGGCCGACGCGATCGCGCTGGTGGTCGCGCTCAGCTACCTGGGCCTGGGCATCCGGCCGCCGCAGCAGGACTGGGGCGGCATGCTCAGCGACGGCGTCCAGTATGTGTATGACGGCTACTGGTGGCTGATCATCCCGGCCGGCTTCTGCATCGTCATCGTGATCGCGGCGGCCATCTTCATCGGCGAGGGACTCCGCGACGCGGTCGAGGTCCGGCTGCAGCGGCGTTAGCGGCCGGCCAACCCGGGGATCGGACGACCACAGAACTGACGAGGACACATGGCATCGCTGCTTCAGATTGAGGACCTGCACACGGAGATCAGGCTCCGCCGGGCGACCGTGCACGCGCTGGACGGCGTCAGCCTGACCGTGGAAGCGGGGGAATGTCTCGGCATCGTCGGCGAGTCGGGCTCGGGCAAGACGATGACCGCGCTGTCGATCATGCAGTTGCTGCCCCCGGGCGGCCACATCGTCGGTGGCCAGATCACCCTGGACGGCCAGGAGATCTCCGCTCTGGACGACGACGGCATGCGCCGCGTCCGGGGCAACGAGATCGGCATGATCTTCCAGGACCCGATGACCTCGCTCAACCCGACGATGACGATCGGGGACCAGATCGCCGAGACCGTGCTGCTGCACCGGGGTGCGGACGCCAAGACCGCGCGGGCCCGGGCGATCGAGGTGCTCGGCCTGGTCGGCATGCCCCGGCCGGCCGAGCGGGTGGGCAACTACCCGCACCAGCTTTCGGGCGGGATGCGGCAGCGCGTCATGATCGCCATGGCGCTGGCCTGCGAGCCGAAGCTGCTCATCGCGGACGAGCCGACCACCGCCCTGGACGTGACGATCCAGAAGCAGATCCTCGAGCTCATCGATGACCTGCGGCAGCGGCTGGGCATGGCCGTGATCCTGGTCACGCACGACCTGGGGGTGATCGCCGGCCGCGCCGACCGGGCCGCGGTCATGTACGCGGGCCGGGTGGTGGAGACCACCAGCACCACGCGGCTGTTCGCCAACCCGCGCCACCCCTACACCGAGGCCCTGTTCGGCGCGCTGCCGGAGAAGGCGGCCGACGAGTCGGAGCGGCTGTACAGCATCCCGGGCATGCCGCCGGACCTCACCGCCCCGCCCGCCGGGTGCAAGTTCGCGGCCCGGTGCCGGTACGTGCAGGACAGCTGCAAGCAGGACGAGCCGTCGCTGGACGGCGACACCTGGGGCCACCTGTTCCGCTGCTACTTCCCGGTCGGCCGCGCCGAGTCCGACGAGCCGGCCGATCAGGCGGCCAGGCTCACGGTGACCGACAGCGCCCGGGCGCGCCGGGTGCAGGTCGGCATGGAGGAGCGCGAGACGGCGCTGCTGACCGCCGGCCACCTGGTCAAGAACTTCGCCGTCACCGCGGGCGCGGTGCTGCAGCGCAAGGTCGGCGAGGTGAGCGCGGTCGCCGACGTCAGCTTCGCGATCCGCCCGGGCCGGACGTTCGGCATGGTCGGCGAGTCCGGTTGCGGCAAGACCACGGTCGGTCGGCTGATCGCGGGCCTGGAGCGGGCCAACAGCGGCTCGATCATGCTGGACGGAGAGGACATCGTCCGGCTCGCCCGGCACGGGCTCTCCGACCCCAGCCCGCTCAGCAACCGCGAGCGGCGGCGTCGCAGCCCCAAGGTCCAGCTCATGTTCCAGGACTCCTACGCCTCCATGGACCCCCGCATGCGGGTCGGCCCGATCCTGCGTGAGCCGCTGGCCATCCAGGGCATCGGCAGCAGGCAGGAGCAGCACAAGCAGATCGCGGCCATCCTGGACGAGGTCGGGCTGCCCCAGGCCGCGGTCGACCGCTACCCGCACGAGTTCTCCGGCGGCCAGCGGCAGCGCCTCGGGCTGGCCCGCGCCCTGATCCTGCGCCCGAAGCTGGTGGTCGCGGACGAGCCGGTGTCCGCTCTGGACGTGTCCATCCAGGCGCAGATCCTCAACCTGATGCTGGACCTGCAGCGCGACCTCGGCCTCACGTACCTGTTCATCTCGCACGACCTGTCCGTGGTCCGCTACCTGTCGGACACCATCGGCGTCATGTACCTGGGCAAGATGGTCGAGATGGGCCCGGCGGACGATGTGTACTACCGCCCCGTGCACCCCTACACCAGGGGGCTGATCGACACCGTGCCGGTGGCTGACCCGGCGCTCGCGCAGGCCCGGGAGGACAAGGGCGTGGCGGGCGAGTTGCCGTCGGCCGTCAACCCGCCGTCGGGCTGCCGGTTCCGCACCCGCTGCCCGCGGGCCCAGGACATCTGCGCGTCCGAGGAGCCGCCGCTGCGCCCGTTCACGGCCGAGGGGCACGTGGCCGCCTGCCACTTCCCGCTGCGTGAACCCGAGGGCGTCACCCCGGTCGCGGCCACGCCGTGACCAACGGTCCAGTGCCCGTAACAGGGCGCCGGCAGACTTTGCGAACGCTTTACCTGGCCTGTTAGGCTCCGGCGCACAGGGGGCGATCTGTGCCGATTGTGAGGCTTTGTATGTCTGATGACACCCTGAAGTTTGATCTCACCGACCTCTATATGACCGCACCGGCCTTTCAGCGGGCGGGCGGCGCGATCAGCGCGGAGAACTCGCAGGCGCAGTCGGCGCTGATGGGGATGGGCGCGTTCTGGGGCAACGACGACCCGGGCACCAAGTTCGGCGCCAAGTACGAGCCGGCCCAGGATGAGCTGCTCCAGCTCATCGCGATCATCGCCGGGCAGGTCGAGGGCATCTCCGACGGCATCAACCAGATGGCGGCCAACTACGGCGTCACCGAGGAAGCGAACGTGGCCAAGATGCGGGCGCTGACCTGGGAGGAGCAGTGAGGACCGGGAACCGGGGCCGGCCGGGCCCGGCCGGCCGTCAGGCCGGGAGGTGCAGCGATGGTTAGCGGCCCGTCCATCCTGCGTGATCTGCACATTCCGTGGCCGGCCGCCAACGAGGGTGACCTGCGCACGGCCGCGTCGACCTGGAAGAGCCTGGCCGAGACCATCCGCGACAACTACGGGATGGCCAACAGCAACGCCCAGGGCCTGGTCTCCAACAACGAGGGCAAGGCCATCTCGGCGTTCGAGACCTACTGGTCGAAGTACGCCGGGGCCAAGGGTGCCCTCCCGGTCGCGGCCCAGGCCTGCGAGGCCATGGCCGGCGCCTGCACCAAGTACGCCAACGCGGTCGCCGAGACGAAGACGAAGATCGAGCAAGCCGGGGCCGAGGTGGCCGCGACCCTGATCGTCGGCACGATCGGGGCCTTCTTCACGTTCGGCGCCACCGAGGGGATAGCGGACTCGGTCGCGGCCGGGTTGCTGGCCACGGTGGCGGGCTACATCGAGGAGCTGGGCTCGATCGTCGGTGCCGCGGTCGTCGACATCTCCACGACCGTGGCCTGGGCCATCGTCACCGCCGGGGACGCCGTGGCCGACGTCCTGGCCTCGGGGGCCGCTGCCAGCGTCGGGTCCTCGATCCTGTCCGGCGCGGCCGCGGGCGTGGGCGGGAACGCCGCCGCCCTCGCGGAGGAGAACTCCCTGCGCCAGCTATTCGGCGAGGATCCGCTGAGCACGGGCGACATCACCAAGGATCTCCTCGTCTCCGGCCTGGCCGGCGGCGCGACCGGGGGCCTGCTCGGCAAGCTCGGCGACATGAGCGCGGAGCAGATCTCCAACGTGCTGCGCAACGCGGCGGACTCGGTGGGCACCTCGAACCCGCAGCAGTTCGTGGACCTGATGACGCTGGCCAAGCAGCTGGAAGGCACGACGGGCAAGGTCTCCGTCGGCACGCTCGCCACGGTGGCCAGCCAGTTGCTCACGACGCAGGAGATCGACGCCAACGAACTGAGCCGCGACCAGCTTGTCGACGCCCTGAAGCGGGCCGCAGGGGTCGAGTAGGCAGGCTCGCGGGCCGCGCCGGGCCCGCGGCAGACGAAGGAGAGGTGCCCGCGGTGTTCCTGCTCTTCGCTCTGCTCGGTGTGTTCAGCGGCCTGGCGCTGCTGATCGACCTGCTGGTCGGCGCGGGACTGATCCTCGCGCTCGGCCGGGCCGTGCCGCTCGCACTTCGCGGCACCCTGGTCACCGGGCACGTCGCGGCGGTCGAGCGGAGGCGGCCCGGCCGCTCGGCCCGGGTCCGGGTCGCCTACGACACCGCGGCCGGCAAGCACGACACCTTCGGCACGACCCAGAGCCCGTGGATCGGCGCGCCCAAGGCTGTCCGCTACGACCCGGCCCGGCCGGGCCGGGCCACCACCATGGTCGCGCCCGCGCGGGCGGCCGCGGCCGGGATCACGGCGGTGCTGGCGGTCGCCGCGCTGTCGGCCGGCATGCTCACCGGGAGCATCTGGTACTTCGCCGGCGTGCACAGCGACGCACAACTCCCGCTGGCCGGCGGCTGCTTCTTCGGCGCGCTCGCCCTGGCCACCGGCTACTTCGCCGCGGGCCGGTTCGCTGAGTTGCTGCGCTGGCGGCGCATGCTGCACGCCACGGGCCAGGTCAAGCGGTTCGACGAGCACGCGCCCGGCGGTCCCGGCATCCTGGTCTCGTTCACCTCCGAAGGCGGCCACGAGGAGTTCTGGGCCCGGGCGGGCAGCGTCCTGGCCCGGGTCGGGGACACCGTCACCGTCCGCTACGACGCCGCGAAGCCGGCCACGTCGGCCACGGTCCAGTCGGCCGCGCAGATCCGGACCCAGGCCATCGGGAGCACGATCGTCGCGCTGGTCTTCGCCGTGGTCGCGATCGCCGCGCTCGTGAGCATCTGAGCCGCGCCGGACGCTGCGCGGGTCCGAGGCGGCCGCCGGAGCCCGCGGCGGGAGCCAAAGGCTCCATAGAGGCTCCGCCTTGGTTCCTGTTTCTGCAGCCCGCCGCGGCTTAGGCTGGCGGGTCTAAAGGGGCAATCTGTGTACCAGTTGTAGGGACTTTGGCATGCCTGATCAATCCTTGCAGTTCGATCTCACTGATCTGTACATGGCGGCGCCGGCGTTTCAGCGGGCGGGCGGCGAGATCAGTGACGCGGTGTCCAGCGCGCAGTCGGCGCTCGTGGGAATGGGAGCGTTCTGGGGTAATGACGCCCCTGGTCAGACGTTCGGGGCGACGTACCAGCCCGCTCAGGATCAGTTGCTCCAGCTGATCGCGATCATGGCCGGCTCGGTGTCGGGCATTTCCGATGCGATCAACCAGATGGCGGCCAATTACGGGGTCTCCGAGCAGGCGAACGTCAATAAGATGCGCGCGATACAGCAGGAGATGCAGTAATGTCCGGCGCGCCTCCCGGGTTCTTGTCCGGCCAGGGCGGCAGCGGCGGCAGCGGTTTCAGTGTCGGGCCGCTCCTGCGCTCGCTGCACATCCCCTGGCCGGCGGCCAACGAGAACGCCCTGAATTCGGCCGCGGCCGACTGGCACAGCCTGGCCGAAGCCATCCGCGAAGCCAGCGGGCTGGCCAACAGCAACGCCAAGAGCGTGACCTCTAACAACCAGGGCTCGGCCATCGACGCGTTCGAGAAGTACTGGTCGCAGTTCGGCGGCGCGGATGGGGCCCTCCCGGCCGCGGCCTCGGCCTGCGACGCCATGTCCACGGCGTGCAGCAAATACGCCAGCGCGGTCTCCAGCACGAAGCACAAGATCGAGGAAGCGGGCGCCGAGGTGGCCGCGACCCTGATCCTCGGCACGATCGGGGCGTTCTTCACCTTCGGCGCCACCGAGGGGGTAGCCGACTCTGTCGCGGCCGGCCTGATGGCCACGGTGACGGAGTTCATGGACGGCCTCGTCGACGCGGCCGGCGATGCCGTGTGGGAGATCTCGCAGACCGCTGCCACAGGCATCTGGGCCGGCGGGAATGTCCTGGTCGACGCCCTGGGCTCCGAGGCCGCCACCACCCTCACGTCCGGGGCCATCTCCGGGGCCTTCACCGGTGTGGGCGGGAGCATGACCAGCGACATCGCGGCCGATAGCATCCGCAGCCTGTACGGTGACGAACCCCTGAGCCGTTCCGACCTGCTCAAGGATCTCCTGGTCAGCGGGCTGGCCGGCGGGACGACGGGGGGCTTGCTCGGCGCGGCCGGCGAGTTGACCGGCGAGCAGCTAGCGCAGGTGCTGCGCAACGCGGCGGACTCCGTGCAGAATACGAACCCGCAGCAGTACGTGGACATGGTGACCCTGGCCAACAAGCTGCAAGGCATGACCGGCAAGGTCACCACCGGCGTGTTCGCGTCGGTGGCCAGCCAGCTTCTCACCGCCCAGCAACTCGACGCCGAGGGTGTGACCTCGGACCAGCTCGAGGAACTCCTCGAGCGCCTGGCGGAAAAATGAGGCCGCGGCCCGCGAGCCTGTCGGAGCCACCCGCTACGCTCCTTTCTCGTTAACCACGGGACGCAGCCGAATTCGAGAGACAACTGAGTCCGGCCGGCCAGGTGCGCCTCCTCGCCTCCGGGGGCCGTTTGTGCCATCATGTCGGCTCGAATGAATGTTCGGTGCGTGCCCTGGCGGCGTTGACGACCATGACACGAGAGGGGCCCGGCGTGCCTGAGCTGACCTGCCTGGAGATCTGCGCCGGTGCCGGCGGACAGTCGCTCGGCCTGGAGCAGGCGGGTTTCAGCCATCTCGCCGCCGTGGAGATCGACCCAGACGCGTGCGCCACGCTGCGGCTCAACCGGCCCGGCTGGGACGTGCAGGAGCTGGACGTCCACCACTTCAAGGGCGTCGACTACCAGGGCGTGGACCTGCTGGCCGGCGGGGTCCCGTGCCCGCCGTTCTCGATCGCGGGCAAGCAGCTCGGCGCGGACGACGAGCGGGACCTGTTCCCGCAGGCCCTGCGCCTGGTCGAGGAGTGCGAGCCCGCCGCGGTCATGCTGGAGAACGTCCGCGGCCTGGCGGCGGCCCGCTTCGCCCGCTACCGGCAGCAGGTCCTCGGCCGGCTGCACGACCTCGGCTACCAGACCGAGTGGCAGGTGCTGAACGCGAGCGAGTTCGGCGTGCCCCAGCTTCGCCCCCGGTTCATCCTCGTGGCCATGCGGCCCGAGGTGTACCGGCACTTCTCCTGGCCGAGCGCGGTCGGCACGCCGCCCACCGTGGGCCAGACCCTGCGCGATCTCATGGCCGCCGGCGGCTGGCCTGGAGCCGACGCCTGGGCGCGCCGGGCCAGCGGCATCGGGCCGACGCTGGTGGGCGGCTCGCGCAAGCACGGCGGCCCCGACCTGGGCCCGACCCGGGCCCGCGAGGCCTGGCTCAAGCTGCACGTCGACGGCAGGGGGCTGGCCGACGCGCCGCCGCCCGCGAGCTACCCGGTGTCCCACCTCCCGCGGCTGACCCTGCCGATGGCCGCCGCCCTGCAGGGCTTCCCGCCGGGCTGGCGGTTCTCCGGGCGCAAGACCGCGGGCTACCGCCAGATCGGCAACGCGTTCCCGCCCCCGGTGGCCCGGGCCGTCGGCGCCAGCATCCGCGCCGCGATCGATGCCTCCCGCGCGGCCCGGCCTCGCCTGCGCGAGGCGTCCTGACGGCCTGTCGCCCCCGCGATCGCCCCCCGCCGTGACCACGCTTCCGCTCTGGGAAATCCCCGAGGACTTCGACGCCGAACTGGACGCGGTCCAGGCCGAGCTGTACCGGCTGGACCCGGTCGGCGGCACGGTCGCGACCGTGTTGCGCGACACGCTGGATCAGCTCTACGACGGCCAGCACTCCGGGCGCTTCGCCTACAGCCAGCTGCACAAGACCGAGAAGACCCACATGGGCACGCTCGTCGAGATCAACCTGCACCGGGAATTCGAGTTCGGCGACGGCGACGCCACCGACTACCGGATCGCCGGGGCCGAGGTCGACTGCAAGTACTCGATGAGCTACGGCGGCTGGGAACTGCCGCCGGAGTCCGTGGGCCACCTGTGCCTGCTGCTCACCGCGGACGACGCGAGCGCCTCCTGGACCGCCGGGCTGATCCGGGTGCGCGAGCCCGACCTGCGCGCCGCGGCGAACCGCGACGCGAAGCGGCAGTTGACCGCCGTCGCCCGGGAGCGGATCCGCCCGCTCTGGGCCGGGCACGGCCGGCTGGCCGAGAACCTCTTCCTGCGCCTTGACCCCCGGATCCGGCAGCGCATCTTCGCCGCCAGGTCGGCCCGCACCTCGCGGCACGGCCAGGCCCGGGCCAACGAGTTGTTCCGCTGCGTGCAGCGCCGCATCATCCGCCGGGCCGAACTGGCCACGGTCGCGCAGCAGGACGACTTCATGAAACGCGCCCGGGGCAACGGCGGCGCCCGCACCCACCTGCGCCCCGAGGGCATCCTGGTCCTCGGCGCCCAGGACGACGACCCGCGGGTGGCCGCCGACCTCGGCCTGCCCGTCCCGAGCAAGGGCGAGTTCATCTCGGCCCGCGTCGTCCCCGCGGTCGCCGGGCGCGACGACCCGGTCGCGCTCATCGCCGGCCAGCCATGGGCCCTGGCCCGGCCCCGGGACCCGGCCGGCCCGGCGCCGGAGATCTCGCGCCGCCGCGAGCCCGCCGCGGGGATCACCCCGCAGCAGGGGGTGCTCGACGGGTCGCTTCCCGGGGATTAGCCACCGGCGGCGTGCGCGCGGCGGCCCGGCAGGGCACAGTAGGAGCGTGACCCTGACCACCGCCGACATCGCCGCGCCGATCGCCGCCTACGCCCGCCGCCTTCACGCCGTGGCCGGCACCGGTCACCAGGTGCTTTCCCCGCTGGGCGCCTGGCTGCTGCTCGCGCTGCTCGGACCGGCCAGCAGCGAGGAAACCAGGCCGGGCCTTAACGCGGCGCTGGGGTGTGACGTGGCCGGCGCCGCGGAACTCGCCGCCGGGCTGCTGACCGACCCGCACCCGGTCGTCCCGGCCGCCGCCGCGGTGTGGCACGCCGCCGGGGTGACCGGCGCGGTGGCGCGCTGGCTGGCCGGGCTGCCCGCCGCCGTGGAGACCGGCCCGGTGCCCGATCAGGCCGGGGCGGACCGATGGGCCAGGGACCATACGTTAGGGCTCATAAAAGAATTTCCGGTGCGCATCGATCCCTCGGTCTGGCTGGTGGCGGCCACGGCGCTCGCGACGCGGGTGTCCTGGGAGCGCCCGTTCGACGTGGCGCCCGCCAGTGCGCTCGGGCCGGCGAGCCCCTGGGTCGGCCGGCTGTCCCGGGTGCTGCGCACCCCGGACGGCCCCGGGCATCAGCAGTTCATCGCCGCGACCAAGGCGGCCGGGGACGTGGCCGTGCACACCGCCCGCGCCCAGCACGGCCTGCAGGTCACATCCGTGATCGCCGCGCCCGGGGTCGAGGCACGGGACGTGCTGGCCGCGGCCTACGACCTGGCTCCGGAACTCGCGGCCGGCGCGGCCGTGCGCCGCCGGTCCCTGTTCGACCTGCCGCTGGGCAACGGGCCGGCCTGGACGATCAGCGAGCGCACCGAGGTCACCACCGCCGGGCCCGAGAGGTGCACGGCCGTGCTGCCCGCCTGGTCCGCGCGCAGCGAGCAGGACCTGAGCGACCACAGCCTCGGCTTCGCCGCCGCCATATCGGCTCTGGCGCCGGGTGACCCGTGGGAGGCCCGCCAGGCGGCCATGGCCCGGTACAACCGGACCGGTTTCGAGGCCGCCGCGGTGACGGGCGCGGTGGCGGCCATGGCCATGCGGGTTCCGCGTCCGAGCCTGATCCGGAGCGCGGAGTTGCGGTTCGGGCACCCGTACGCGGTTGTGGCGGCCGTCACCGGTCCCGGCCCCGGTCAGGCGCCCGCCGCCGACGGCAGCCCGTGGGCGGGCCTGCCGGTGTTCTCGGCCTGGGTGGCTCAGCCCGAGGACGCCGACCCGGAGGACTGAGCGCGGCACAGTTCGCGATCCACTCGCGTTGCCTGAGCCGGGCTGGCCTGAGCCGGGGCGGGCGCGGCGGGTCTGGCGGGCCGCAGGAACGCGACGGCGACGGCCAAGGCGGCGACGACCAGCGCGGCGCCCACGCCGAAGGCCAGGTGGTAGCCGGCGGTGAGGGCCGGGCCCGCGGGGCGGCCCTCGGCCAGCAGCAGGCTGGTCCGCCAGGTGGCCAGCGTGGCCGCGACCGCGACCCCGAGCGCGCCGCCGACCTGCTGCGTGGTGTTGGCCAGGCCGGAGATCACCCCGGAGTCTTCCGCCGAGACCACCGACATGACCAGCGTCATCACCGCGGGCAGGGCTAGGCCCGCGCCGATTCCGAGCAGCACCAGCACCGGCAGCAGGCCCGTGGCGAAGCGCTCGTGCCCGCTCACGCGGGTCAGCAGTGCGAGGCCGGCCGCGAGCAACGGCAGGCTGGCCAGGAGCATGGCCCGGGCGCCGAAGCGGGTGTTCAGCCGCGGGGCCGCGCCGAGCGAGATCGCCGCGATCGCCACGGTGATCGGCAGGAACGCCAGCCCGGTCGCGGCCGGGCTGTAGCCGAGGACCCGCCGCAGGTACAGCGGCAGGACGAACTGGAACCCGAGCATGCCCGCCACCATCAGGGCCTGGACCACGTTGGCCGCGGCCACGTCGCGGGAGCGGAAGACCCGCAGCGGCAGCAACGGGCGGGCGGCGGTGGCCTGGCGCCACACGAATCCGCCGAGCAGCGCGGCGGCCACGGCCGCGAAGGCCAGCGTGCGCGCGCTGGCCCAGCCGTACCTGGTCGTCTCCACCACCGTGTCGACGCCGAGCATCAGCCCGCCGGTGACCAGGACCGCGCCGGCCGCGTCCGCGCCCCCGCGCAGGCGTGTGCTGGCCTCGGCGGGGCGACCTCCCCGGACCCTCCCGCCGATACCCCGGTCCTGGCCGCGGTCCGGCCGGACCAGGCGGGCCGCCGCCGCGATGGCCGCGACCCCGAGGGGGACGTTGACGAAGAAGATCCAGTGCCAGTTGACCGCCTGCGTGATGATCCCGCCGGCCAGCACGCCGACCGAGGCGCCCGCAGCGCCGGCGAAGCTGTAGACGCCGATCGCCCGGGCCCGCAGCGCGGGTTCGGGGAACATCGAAACAACCATTCCGAGCACCACGGCGGTGGTCATGGCCCCGCCCGCGCCCTGCGCGAACCGCGCGACGATCAGCATGGCCTGGCTGCCTGACAGTGCGCACCACAGCGAGGCCGCGGTGAACACGGCCAGCCCGGCCACGAACATCCGCTTGCGCCCAGCCAGGTCACCGACGCGTCCGGCCAGCAGCAGCAGGCCGCCGAACGCGATCATGTAGGCGTTGACCACCCAGGCCAGGCCCGGCTGCGAGAAGCCGAGATCGCTGCGGATTGACGGCAGCGCCACGGTCACGATCGTGCCGTCCAGGATGGTCATCAGGGTCCCGGCGCACAGCACGGTGAGCGCCAGCCAGCGTGCGTCTCTCGCCCTCATAACAAGAACCGTATCAGATGGTTTCGTTCAAGACGATCTGATACGGACTCAAGATTGCGCACCCTGAGATGGCACGGCGCGTCCTCTTCCGGTGACCCTCCGGAGGCTGTGGATTACGGTAAAGTGCCGCAAATGAACGGTTCTGCCCGGCTGACCGGGCCCGTCGCTGGCCAGCCGGGGATTATCCTGGCCGGCTTCGATCTGGCTCAGGTCGGCTACACCCTGGAGGAGTTCTTCCTCGAGGGCACTGCGACGAGCTTCGAGCTCACCGGACTGGCCGGGGCCGATGGTTACTGGGACGTCACGCCGTCGGGCGAGGCCCCGTTCGCCACCCGCCTGGTCGTGTGCCGGCCCGCCGACCCCGCGGCGTTCACCCGCACCGTGGTCCTGGAATGGCTCAACGTCAGCGCCGGTTTCGACGCGCCCGCGTACTGGATGCTGACCCACCGCCACCTGATCCGGTCCGGCTGGGCCTGGATCGGGGTCTCCGCGCAGCGCGCGGGCATCGAGGGCGGCAGCATCTTCGACTCCGACGGCGAGGCCTCCGGCGCCGCGCCGCGTGCGCGGGGCGAGGAGCCCGGCCCCGCGCGGCGGGCACGCCCGATGCTGCCCGCATTGAAGGAGAGTGACCCGGCCCGCTACGGCGCCCTGCACCACCCGGGCGACGCGTTCTGCTTCGACATCTTCACCCAGGCGGCGCGCGCGGTCCGCGAGGGCGGCGTCCTCG
>DATAVV010000260.1:0-2435 GCA_036267555.1 Streptosporangiaceae bacterium
AGCACCTCGGTCAGCGCCTGGCCGATGGTCATCGTCGGGTTCAGCGAGGAGTAGGGGTCCTGGAACACGCCCTGGACCTGCCGCCGCACGGTGCGCGCGGTCTCGCCGCGCGAGTCCAGGATGCTGACCCCGCGATAGCGGATGTCGCCGCTGGTCGGCTGGTACAAGCCGAGCAGCAGCCGGCCGAACGTGGTCTTGCCCGACCCGGTCTCGCCGACGAGCGCCAGGGTCTGGCCGCGCCGGATCGTCAGCGAGACGCCGTCCACGGCCTTGAGCGTGGTCTTGGCCCGGCCCAGGCCCTCGTGGCCGACCGAGAAGTGCTTGGCGACGTCGACGGTCTCGATGATCGGGGTCTCCTGGCCCGTCTCGGCCGCCGGGACCTGGCTATCCACGGTCACTGTTGCCCCCCTCGGGGACGTGCGCCGCCAGCGAGAACCGGCCGGCGTTGGAGCCGCCGTCGACCTCGAGCACCGTGCCGGTGATATGGCCCGCGTCCCGCGAGGCCAGGAACAGCACCGCGCTGGCGATGTCGCGGGGATGGCCGGCCACGCCGAGCGGTATCGAGCGGACCAGCGCCGCGCGCAACTCGTCCGGCGCGCGGTCAGGGAACGCGTCGCTCCACCCGCGTACGTCGATGTAACCGGGGGACACCACGTTCACCCGGATCCCGTGCGGCCCGAGTTCCATGGCGAACACCTTGCTCATGGTCTCGACCGCGGCCTTGGACGCGCTGTAGGCGGCCCCGGCCGGGCGCGGGTTGCGGGCCGAACCGGTGGAGATGCTGACGACCGCGCCGGCGGCCTCGCGCTCCACGCAGTGCCGCGCGAATGCCTGGGTCATCATGAACGTGCCGGTCACGTTCACGCTGAATACCCGGCTCCAGGCGTCGGCGTCCATCTCGAGCAGCGTGCCGTCGGGGTAGCAGGCCGCGTCGTTGACCAGGATGTCGGCCCGGCCGAAGCGGCTGACCGCGGTCTGGATGACCTCCCCGGCCAGGCCCGGGCTGGCGATGTCCCCGGTGACCGTGGTCACCTGGGGGTGGCCGGCGAAGTAGCCGGAGTCCGCCAGGTCGCAGACGACGACCCGGGCCCCCTCGTCCGCGAAGGTCTGGGTGATGGCCCGGCCGAGCCCGTTGGAGCCGCCGGTGACCACGGCGACCATGCCGTCGAAGCGAGCCTGCGGCAAGGGGCCTCCCCGTATTGTCGATTGTCGACTAAAATCACTATACGAGCCAGCCCGCCCGCCTGACCAGGGCCCCGACGGGGGGCCCTTTTCATGATCTGGGTTACTCACGCGCGAAATGCGCGCGCCATCAACCGAGATCATGGAATGGGGGCGAGCTAGCTGGGCAGGGCGGGTCGGGGCAAGCTAGGCAGAGTAGGTCAGGCAGGTAAGGCGGGCGGGCGTTGAGCCGGCCCGTACACGGCGCGAGGGCGGAGACGCTGATGGACTTGTTCACCGGAGTTGGCGTGGCACTGGTCACCCTCCTGGACGACACGGGAAGCGTGGACGCGGCGGCCACCGGCTCGCTCGCGGCCGACCTCGCCGGCCGGGGCATGAAGGCCGTGCTGGCCTGCGGCACGACCGGCGAGGCGGGCGCGCTGACCGACGTCGAGCGCGTCGACGTGATCCGCGCCGTGCGCGACGCCCTGCCGCCGGGCATCCAGGTGCTCGCGGGCACCGGCGCCACCGACCCCGCGCACGCCGCCGAACTGACGCGCGCCGCCGTCGGGGCCGGCGCCGACGCGGTCCTGGCCTGGCCGCCGCCCCGCTCCCACGACCTGGCCGGCTACTTCGGGGCCCTGGGCGACGCCGCCGACGGCCGGCCCGTGCTCGGCTACCACATCCCGTGGATCTCGTCGCCCGGCATCCCGGTCAGCGAACTGGCGGGCCTGCCGATCGCCGGGCTCAAGGACTCATCGGGCGACCCGGACCGGCTGCTCGCCGAGGTCGCGCGCTACTCCGGCCGCACCTACGTCGGCTCGTCGGCCGTGCTGGCCCTGGCCGGCCCGCTGGGCGCCGCCGGCGCGATCCTGGCCGTGGCCAACGTCGAGCCGGAACTGTGCATCGCGGCCTTCGCCGGAGACGCCAAGGCCCAGGGCCAGCTGACCGACATCCACCTCGCCGTGCGCGAGGGCGGCGTCCCGGTCCTCAAGCAGTTCCTGGCCGACCGCACCGGCACCGTCCCCGTCAGCCGCCTCACCAAGCAATCCGGTTAACCAAGGCCCACGCCAAGCGAATGATGTGGGCTTTTTCATGATCTGGGCGGTTCGCGTGCGATATGCGCGCGTCATCCACCCAGATCATGGAAACCGGGAGTGCCTTCAAGATCAAACCAGACGCGGCGACGAGCCATTCGCGGGTGATTGGGCCGGAGGAGACAAACAATGAACACAGTCAGCTCGCGCGACGGCACGACGATCGCTTACGACAGA
>DATAVV010000261.1:0-43244 GCA_036267555.1 Streptosporangiaceae bacterium
TCCGGGAGCGCGTCAGCGGGCACCATGAAGCCGCGGCCCATGGAGTCGGCGGACACGCCGCTGGTGAACCAGAGCTTCTCGTCCCCTGACCCGTTCCCCTCGTGCGGAAGGTCGAAGCACTGCTCGGTGATGCCTGGCGCCGGCTCCTCGCCGAGGAAGGAAAGGATCGCCGCGGCGGTCTCCTCCGGCGCGGTGACCAGGTCTTCGTAGCGAACGCGGTGACAAACCTGCGGATGTCTTTCCTCGAACGCCTGGATCGCCGCCACGGTGGACTGCCAGTAACTGCCGACGGCCGCCACGCTGTTGCCGGCGTTCTGGGCCACGAAACCATCGAGACCGAACCGGTGCAGTCCCCACGGGCAGGCCTCCACCGCTGACGCGATCACGTCCATGCAGTGCCGGTAGAGGCAGATGAACCTGGCGTCGGGAAACAACTGGGCGATCAGGTCGGTGTACTGGAAGTTGTCGAGCGACTTGTCGCACCACCGGCTCTTTCCGCGGCGGGCCAGGTAACGGTCGTAGACACGTGCGGCGTACTCGCGGACGGCCGCCAGCGCCTCGGGATCCGCCACGACCGGATCGGTGAGCGGCCTCGTTTCGCTATCCGCTTTCTCAAGGGTGTCCCAGGCCAGGCACATCTGGGCACAGGCCGCGGCGATGTTGGTCTCGGGCGGGCAGGCCAGCCGCGGATGGCTGTCGAGGATGAAGCGCAGCAGCGTGGAGCCTGACCGGCTGGCGGTCAGGACGAAGACCGGCGAGGTGCCGGACCCCGGTCCGGCGGTCGGCGGAACCCGGGCATCCATGGCCGAAAGGATTTCGTCAGGCATGGGCGCAGCTTGTCACATTCCGGGTCAGGGCCGCCATTGCGGGCAGGCCGCCCGTAAGCGCTCCGGAAGTGTGGCGGAAGCGTTCCGGAAGCGGGTTAGGGAAAGGTAGCTCAAGGCTTGACCTGCACGGGCCCGAAGTGCTGACGCTGCAGCATGGCCGCTGCTCAGCACGGGGTATGCCCGGCCCGGGCTGGCGGTGCCGCATTCGCCGGAGAGCTGATGTGATGACGGAAGGTTTTTGCCCGTGATCTACGTGGCCTTCGCCATTCGAAGCCTGATTGTCGTGGTGTTTTCTGTCTCCGCTTTCAGTAAATTGCGGAGCCAAACGGCCTTCAGGGACTTTACGTCATGGGTGGCCGGCCTGCCGGTGCCGGTCGCACCCCGCTGGCCGGCGCCGGCGGCGGCCACGCTGGCCGCCGCCGAAGCCGCCATCGTGGTGCTGGCCGCGTTGCCCTGGACGGTCGTGGCCGGCCTGGCTCTGGCCCTGGCCGTGCTGGCCACGTTCACGGCCGGGACGTGGCTCGCGGTCGCGCGCGGCACCGACGCGCCCTGCCAGTGTTTCGGTGCGTCCGCCGCGCCGCTAGGCCGCCGGCACGTGGCGCGGGACGCCCTGCTGTGCGTGGCGGCCGCGGCCGGGATCGCCTGCGCGGGGGCGGGCGGGGCCCGGACCGGCGGCATCCTGCTCGCGCTGGCCGTCGGCCTGGTCATCGCCGTGCTCGTGGTGCACGTCGATGACCTGGCTGTCTTGTTCGCCGGCGATGGGATAGGCCAGACCGGCCCCTGAACGGCTGGCGCTCCACAACGCAAACGGGAGGCTTCGGTGTACCTAGATGTGGCTGTTGTCCTGCTGGCGGTGCTGGGCCTGGTGAACCTGGCGCTGGTGCTGGCCGTCATCCGGCGCCTGCGCAGGCAGACGGCCGCGCCCCCGCAGTTCGGTCCCCCGCGCCTGTCGGTCGGCCAGAAGGTTCCGCAGTTCAGCGCCGTGACCACGGCCGGTGAGGAGCGCGCGCTCGCGGACCTGCTGGGGTCGCGGAGCCTCATGGGCTTCTTCTCGCCGACGTGCGCTCCCTGTCATGCGCAGGCGGCGGAGTTCACCCGCCTCGCGAAGACCCTGCCGGGCGGGACCCGGCAGGCGCTGGCGGTGATCGTCGGTGACCAGGACCAGGCCGCCGACCTCGCCCCGGGGCTGGCTGAGGCGGCGTCGGTCGTGATAGAGCCGCGGCGCGGGCCCGTCACCTCGGCCTTCTCCAACACGGGCTTTCCCACCTTCTACCTGATCGGGCCGGACGGCCGGATCGAGGCCAGCGGCGCTTCCGTGCGGATGGTCGCCGACGCGGTGCCGGCCTGAGCAGCGCGCTGAGGTGGTGACAGGCGGGCGCCCCGGGGTGCAGCGGGCGGCGGGTAGCAGGCCGCGTCCGGGTAGCAGGCCGCGCCCGGGGGGCAGGCCGCCGGCGGGCGGCACCCGGACGCCGCACGCTTCGGCGGGCATGCTGGCCCGCGCGGCGCGGGCGGTCATCGGCCTGATGTGGGCCGCGTCCCCGTCGGCCACCTTGTCCATGGTGCTGCTGGCGGTCGCGGGCGGGCTGACGCCGACCGCGGCGGTGTGGCTGCAGCGCGGGGTGCTCAATGGCCTGGTGCCCAGCGTTGCCGGGCACCAGGGGGCCCGCGGCGCGGCGGCGCACGGCGTGAGCGCGGGCCACATCGTGACGCTGGCCCTGCTGCTCGGCGCGGTCGGCCTGGTCACCGCCATAACGCCGTACGGGCAGACCTACGCCGAGGCGGCGCTGCGGCGCGGCCTGAGCCTGATCATCCCGGACCGGATGTTCGCGGCGATCAACGCGTTCCCCGGCATCAGCCGGTTCGAGTCGCCCGAGTTCGCCGACAAGATCCGCCTGGTGCAGCAGAGCGGCACGTCGGCGAACCGGCTCATCTCCTCCGGGCTGCTCTGCGCGCAATCGCTGATCACCGCGGTCACCATGCTGGGCACTCTGGAGGTCATCAACCGCTTCCTGGCGGTCATCGTCGGGTGCACCGTGGTCCCGGCCGTCGTGGCCCAGATCTCCAACGCCCGGCAGCGGGTCGGGCTGGAGTGGCGGAAGAGCCCGAGCATGCGCCGGCAGTTGTTCTACAGCCAGCTCATGTGCGACCGGGACGCCGCCAAGGAGGTCCGTCTGTTCGGCCTGGGCGACTTCCTGCGTGGCCGGATGCTCGCCGAGGTGCGATCGGTGAACCGGGGTCAGCGCGTGCTCGACCTGCGGATCCTGACGCTGGAAGGCTCGCTGTCGCTGGCCGGCGCGATCATCACCGCGTTCGGGACCGTGTGGGTCGTCCGCCAGGCCGTGGCCGGGCAGCTGTCCGTGGGGGATGTGAGCGTGTTCGCCCTCTCGGTCGTGGGCGTCCAGCGCGCGATCTCCGGCATGGTGTCCCGGCTGGCCAGCGTCTACGAGTCGACGATGATGTTCGAGCATTACCTCGATATCGTCTCGATCGGCCCGGACCTGTCCCTGGCCGCCGCGCCGTGCCCGCTGCCCCCGCTGCGTGGCGCGATAGAGGTGCGCGACGTCTGGTTCCGCTACGACGGCGACCACCCGTGGGTGCTGCGCGGGGTGAACCTCACGATCCCGGCCGGGCAGTCCGTCGCCCTCATCGGGCTCAACGGCGCCGGCAAGAGCACCCTCGTCAAGCTGCTGTGCCGGCTCTACGATCCGGTGCGCGGCGACATCTTCTGGGATGGCGTCAACATCCGCGAGATCTCTCCCGCTGACCTGCGCGCCCGGATTGGCACCGTGTTCCAGGACTACATGTCCTACGACCTGACGGCCTCGGAGAATATCGGCCTCGGGGATCTCGAGCATCTCGCCAGCCTGCCCCGCATTCACGCCGCCGCCGCGGCGGCGGATATTCACGACAAGCTGGCCAGCCTGCCGCGCGGCTACGACACCCTGCTGAGCCGGATCTTCCTGGACCGCACCGAGCAGGGTGATCCCGAGACAGGGGTGATCTTGTCGGGCGGCCAGTGGCAGCGGCTGGCCGTCGCGCGCGGCTTCATGCGGGCCGACCGCGACGTGCTCATCCTCGACGAGCCGAGTTCGGGCATGGACGCCGAGGCCGAGTACGACCTGCACCGCCGGCTGTGCGCCATGCGGGACGGCCGGACCAGCCTGCTCATCTCGCACCGGCTCGGCTCGGTGCGCGACGCCGACGTCATCTACGTCCTGCGTCATGGCCAGGTGGCCGAGCAGGGTACGCACGGCGCGTTGATGGCGGCCCGCGGCGAGTACCACCGGCTGTTCACGCTTCAGGGCCGCGGCTACCTGGCCGACGGCGAGGACGGACCGGGGCCCGCCGTCCCTGGCCCGGAGGCCTGGCCCGGCCGGGGGGACAGCGTAAGCCCGGCGGTAGCGAACGGGGTGCCCGCGGGGAAGCCCGGGCTCCAACAATCGAAGTGACGCACCCGAAGACCCGGGCGCGCCCGTGGCATACCGACCGAGGAGGATCCCTTGATTAACGCCGCGAGCTGGTACGGCCAGCGCGTCGCCAGCCTCATACCCAGCGTGCTGCCCACGGCCGAGGCAGGCGCCTGCAAGTACCCGCAGAGCACGTCCTGCCACGAGTCGCCGCGGGGCACCGAGTGGTTCTGCGTCTACGGCTGCACCACCCCTGGCGGGGTCTACTACTGCAGCGCCTCCAGCCCGTGGTGCATCCCTGGCTGAGCCCGCCAGCCTCTCCTGGCGGTCCGCCCAGCGACCCGGGAGCCCGGTACCCGGGGCGCCTGGCCAGCCGGGTAGCTTGGCTTATGGGCCTCACCGCGCCGCGTTAGGTGAGAACTCCGAGCCCAGCTGACCGCCACGGAGAGGATCTGCGACATGCCGGACGAAACCCGTCACGAGTCGGCTGACCTCGAGGACTACGAGACGCAGGACGCCTACGACACGCTGGATGGCAACCTCGGGGACGATCCGCTGGACCGCGGGGTCGCGCCCCCCGAGCGCTGGTCGGCCGGAGTGCGCTACGGCACCACCGCGCGGGAGCAGGAGGACGGCGAGTCCCTGGACCAGCAACTGGCCGAGGAGGAGCCGGACGACATCGACGACGACGAGGACGAGGAACTCGCGTCCGCCGAGGGCGACGAGGACGCGGGCGACGAGGATCTCGACGGGCTGCTGCTCGACGACGGCCCCGACCCCCGGGCCGGCCGGCTGGTGGCGCAGGACGAGGGCGCCCATCCCGACACCGAGGCCGACCTCGTGGCGCGCGACGTGGGCGTCGACGGCGCCGGGGCCGGCGCGGAGGAAGCGGCCGTGCACGTGGTCGACGACGACGACAACGACATCCGCTCCGGCGACTGACCGCGGGCGGGCCCGCGGTGCCCGGCTCGCGATGAACCGCCCGCAGCCGCCGGGCGACGATGTCGCGGCCCAGTTCCCATAGCTGCTTTCCGTACGGGCTGCGGAACGGGAACTTGCGGTAGGCGTCGGTGTCGTCGCGGCCCCAGACCACGTCGGGGATCTCGGGATCGGTGTTGGCGATCACGTGCTCGGTGAGAGAACCTGGCCACGTCCCGGCTGGCGGTGACAATGTCCTGATAACAATGGACTGACCAGAAACCCGAGTTCGGCGGCGCCTCGTCGTGCCACGCGACCGGCGTGACGGCAGGCGGCCGGGCGGGAGCGACCCGGCCGCGGGGAGGAACCCTTCATGAGAGTCGTCGTCATCAGCCACCACGAAGAGGATTCGGCCGGTTTCATCGGCGACGCGTTCACCGCCCGCGGCGCGCAACTCACCACGTGCCTGTTCCCTAAGGAAGGCTCGCTGCCCGCGCTCGAAGGCGTCGGCCACATCATCGTGCTCGGCGCGGTCTGGGCCGTGTATGACGACGGCCCGGACCGGGCCTGGATCGCCGAGGAACTGGCCTGGCTGCGCCGGGCCGACGCCGCGGGCGTGCCCATATTCGGCATCTGCTTCGGCGGCCAGGCACTGGCCGCCGCGCTCGGCGGCCGGGTCGAGGCCTCGCCCCGCAAGGAGATCGGCTGGACGACGATCGAGACGCTCGACCCGGACCTGATCCCGGCTGGCCCCTGGCTGGAGTTTCACAACGACCGGTTCTTCCCGCCCGCCTCCGCGCGGATCCTGGCCCGCAACGAACTGTGCGTGCAGGCCTTCACGATCGGCCGGCACCTGGGCGTCCAGTTTCACCCCGAACCCGACGGCGCACTGCTGGCCCGGTGGCTGGACGCGGGCAGCCGCGAGGAGGCGCAACGGGAAGGCATCGACCCGGACCAGTTCCTGGCCCGCACCTATGCCGAGGAGCCGGCGGCAGCGCAGCGTGCCGACGCGCTGGTCGCCACCGCGATCCGGGTGGCCGGCGCGCCCGGCCGGTAGGGAGCCGCGTTCAGCCTCGAAACGGTTGTTCCGAACGTGGGCCTCGAAACGCTTGTTTTCATAACGCGGCAGCGTGGCACCCTGGGTGCCACCTGGCCAGGTGTGGCTTCAGTTGTCTTCCACGGAGCGGATGATCTTGCGCAGCAGCGCGGCCAGTTGTTCCTTCTCGCCCTCGGTGAGGCTGGCGCTGACGAACGCCTCGCCCATGTTGAACGCGGGGAACAGCCGCTCGATCACGCCGACGCCCTTGGGCTCCAGGCTGACCAGCACCAGCCGCCCGTCGGCGTCGTGGGCCCGCCGCCGGGCCAGGCCGCGCTTCTCCAGCGTCTTCAGCACGCCGGTCAGCGTGCCCTTGGTCACGCCCGCCTCCTCGGCCAGGTGCCGGGTCTGCTGATCGCCCCAGATCCACAACACGAACAGCACGGTGAACGCGGCCCACGAAAGGTCCTCGTCCGCCAGCACCGTCTGCTCCATGTGGTGACGGATGACGTTGGCGGCGCGGTAGATGTTGGACACCGCGGCCATCGCGGCGAAGTCCAGGTGCTGGTCGCCGATCCGGTTGCGGATGTCGCGCTCGGCCCGCACGAGGTCGCTGGCGCTGCCAGCGGCGAGCCTACGGGACATGGCACGATCGTAGTTGCCGCGGCCGCCCGCGAAGGACCGGGCCGCCTACGCCGTCCTACACCGTCGCGGCCAGGGCGAGCAGGGCGAACATGCCGCCCTGCACCGCCCGGGCCTGGAAGGCCACCTGGTCACCGCTGATCGTGTCGTACAGGTCGCTGAACGCCACCCGGCTCGGGGTCGTGTGCGCGTAGGCGTACACGCGGTCGATGAGCTCGGACTTGATCGGGTAGTCCGAAAGCCAGGCCGCGGTGAACATCTCCCAGTCCGACTTGGCGTAGCTGTGCGGGACCTGGAGGGGGACGCCGAACAGGTTGCTGGCCCCGGCGTACCAGCGGGCCTGCTCGGCCAGCACCCGCGGCGGTATGAGCCCGGTCCGCAGCAGCCGGTCGGCGTAGCCGTTGTAGGTGGTGCCCCAGGTGCCGTTCCCGCCGCCGCTGCCGTTGTAGGTCAGGTCCAGGTGCTGGCCGCCCGGATCCTGGGCGTTGGTCACCCAGTAGGACACGAACTGCTGGGCCTTGGCCCGGTAGGAGGCGGCGTCCGCGGCGTTCCCGGCGGCCGCGGCGATCTGGCCCATGGCGGCGACCGCGACGATGCCCTTGATGGCCAGGTTGACGCTGTGCGCGATCGGGCCGGCGAAGTCGTCGGTCTGGTTCTGGAAACCGGGGTCGGGCAGGTTGGCCACCAGGTAGTCGGCCCACTGCTTGAGGATCGTGTAGTGCGCGCTCGCGAACGCGCGCGCGGCCCCGGCCGGGACCCGGCGCAGGTAGGCCGCGGTCATGATCAGCATGTTGCCGGACTCCTCGACCGGCATGTCCTCCTCCTGGCCGTTGTTGTGGCCGGACGCGTTCGGGTAGCTCGAGCCGAGGTCGTGCTCGGCGAAGGTCTTCGGCCAGCCGCCGGTCTCGGCGTAGGCGAGCAGCGGCTCGATCAGCAGGCCCAGGTAACCGGGGTCGGCGTAGATCCAGGCCGGGCAGGCCGGGTAGAGCACGTCCACGGTGGAGACGTTGCCGTCGCTGGAGATCTCCTTGAGGAAGGCCCACGGCTGGCCGCCCGGGCCGGCGACGAGTTCGGTCCCGCCGTAGGCCTGGCGCAGCGCGATCGAGCACAGGCCCGCGTAAGCGCTGCCGCCCGCGGCCCGCGCGCCGGAGGTGACGCGGGCGTCCAGGGTGTCCGCCCGGCGCTGCGCGGCCGCCCGGTCGGCGTGGAAGAAGCCCAGCATGTCCTGCCAGGAGTCAAAGTAGGCTGTCCACAGTCCCGCGAGATCCTGGCCTAGGTAGCTCACGGCCGGGGTCCGCACCTGGCCGATGGATGCCTGCGTGGTGACCGGCGCCGCGGTGACCGTGCCGAGGTCCACGCAGAAGCCGAAGACCGGCCAGTTGTCGTTGATCGGCCGGTAGTTCGTGTCGTTGCCGTTGGTGAGCTTGCCGTTGTCCACGAACTGGGCCCGGACCACGATGTCCTGCCCGGACTGGTAGGTCAGCGCCGTTGAGTCCGGAGTCGCCCACACGACGGCGCCCCAGGCGGCCATGTCGCCTTGTTCGGTGAGCGGCTGCTGGCTGCGCAACTGCACGCTCCAGGCCTGCAGCGTCCCGCCGGCGTAGCTCACCTGGCTGGGCGACCACGTGATCACCTGGGAGTCGTCGCTGGTGGTCCACTCGCCCGAGACGTCGAAGTAGATCTGCACGTCGTGGGCGGCGCCATCGAGGCTGCTCGCCGTCATCAGCACGTAGCTCATGGGGACGGACTGGCGGCGCAGGTCACCGGGCTCGACCGGGGACAGGAACTCGACGGTCAGGCTGACCCCGCCGCCCTCCAGGCTGAACACCGAGCGGGTGGGTGTGACCCGCAGCAGCGTCTGGTCCAGCGCCTGCTCGAAGCCCTGCACGGTCGACGGGGTGCCCTGGTTGCCGTTGGGCACCTGCAGGACGATCGTGGGGGCGCCCATGAACACGTAGGAGACCCCGTCGATGCGCGCGATGCCGCCCATCGCGGTGGTGTGCCCGGTCCAGAACTGCTGCCAGGTCCCGGGCAGCGCGGTGGCCGGCAGCCACGTGCTCAGGTAGGGCCCGCGCACGGCGAGCGGGGCGGCCGGCGGCCGGATCGGGTCGGTGGCCAGGTTGGTTGGCGCCGGCGCCGGGGCCCGCGAGACGGCGGCGTCCAGCCGGGCCTCCGCCCCGCCGGCCTCGGCTCCGGCTCCGGCCCCCGCCCCGGCCGCTGGCCTGGCCGCCTTCTGAGCCGTCCCGCCGCGCCCGGCCCGGCCCGCCGCTCCCGCCGCTCCCGCCGCGCCCCCGGCCGCCGCCGCCAGCCCCGAATACCGCAGAAAGTCCCGCCGCGTCTTCATTCGTTCCTCGCTCGCTCTGGGTACACCGGCCTTTCTTCGGAGGCTCAGGCGAAATGACATCGTTGTCAACAGACCTTGGCGCGGGGAAAGAGTGGCCCGTTGGCACGCCCATGTATCCCTGCGATGCCAGAGACGCAGGGCATCGGCTGAGCATCGGCTGAGTCATGGATGAATGTGGCAGTGGGGCACATGGAACTGCCCCAGCGTCACATTCATCGGCCGCGGAGCCGAAGGCGATCGAGGGGAGGTCGGCCGCGGTGGCGCCGCCGTCGACGGTGAGCACGGCCCCGGCCACGGCGGAGGCGTGCTCGCTGGCCAGGAACGCGATGACCGCGGCGACCTCCGCGGCTCGGCGGGCCTGCGCAGCGGCACCTCGGCCACGTCCGCCACCGTGCCCGGGCCGCGCCCGGGCCGCGCCCGCCGGCGTTCGCGACCAGGACGTCGATGCCGCCGAACCAGCTCACCGCCGCCTCGACCAGCTTGGCCATCGCGGCGGCGTCCGCCGCGTCAGCCGGGATGGTCAGCACCCGGTCCGCGGGCGCGTGCCGGGTCACCTCCGCCTCGGTGTCCCGCAGCGGCTCCGGCCTGCGCCCGGTCAGCACGACCGCGCTGCCCTCGGCCGCGAACCGGGCCGCGGTGGCCGCGCCGATCCCCGTGCCCGCGCCGGTGATCACCGCGACCCGTCCGTCCAGCCAGCCAGCGGACCCGTCGATGAGCGCCTCCCCTGCGTAATGGCTGCCGCGCTTTTGCGGCGGCCTTAATAGATGCCGCAATAGATGCCGCGGGCCGGGTCAGTGCGCGGCGAGGCGCTCGACCCGGGCGTGAAGCTGCGGAACGTAGCTTTCGGATTCGGGCTTCATCAGCACGCTGCGCAGGATCCTGGCCCCTTCGCGGTCGGCCCGCACGCCGGGGTGGCGGCGGGCGAACTCGGCCGCCGGGATCCGCAGCGTGCTGAGGAACGCCCGGTGCGCCGGGTCCGCCATGCCGTCGGCCAGCATCCGCGCGCTGGCCGCGTCGATCGCGGACAGGCCCGGCGGGCTCGTGGCCGGGAAGTAGCAGACGATGTCCAGCTCGGGAGGCTGGTAGAGCTCCAGCAGGCCGGAGCCGGAGATCAGCTCCGCCCAGTCCAGCGCGGCCCGGCGGCAGGCGGCCAGCACCTGGCCAAGGCCGTCCGGAGTGGGCGGCAGGAACTCGAACGTGAGCCACAGCGCGGCGGCGGCCGCGCCGGCCCGGGAGCACTCCAGGCTGATCTCGCCCAGGTGCAGCTCGTCGGAGGTGAAGTACGTGTACGGCGAGTCGTGCAGGTAGAAACGGCCCACGTCCGGGTCGCGGAACAGCACCGCCCCGCACCCGTAGGGCTGCAGCCCGTGCTTGTGCGGGTCGACGACCACCGAGTCGCACTCCGCGATCGCCCGCCACGGCGCCTCGTCCAGGCCGGCCGGGCCGTCCAGCCCCGCCAGCAGCGTGAAGAACCCGCCGTAGGCCGCGTCGACGTGCACCCGCACCCCGTGGGCGCGGGCGATCGCGAGCACCTCGTGCACGGGGTCGATGGCGCCCAGGCCGGTCGTGCCCGCGGTCGCGACCACGGTCCCGATGCCGCCGGCGGCGAGCAGTTCCTCCAGCGCGCCCAAGTCCAGCCGCCCCCCGGCGTCGACGGCCACGGGCGTGCCCGCGACGCCGAGCACCCGGCACATGCGGCCGTGGGTGTAGTGCGCCTCGGCGCTGTAGGCGACGCCCCGGCCCGGGTGCAGTTCGCGGGCCACGTACAGCGCTTCCAGGTTCGCGATCGTGCCGCTGGTGGTCAGGTGGCCGAGGTGGGTGGCCAGGCCGAACATCCCGGCCAGCCGCGCCACCGCCTCCTTCTCCATCCGCGCCGTCGCCGGGCCGCCGTCCAGCGCGTGGTTGTTGGGGTTGACCAGCATGGCCGTCAGGTAGCCGACGACCGCGACCGGATGCGGCGGCTTGAGCATCTGCCCGGCGTAGGACGGGTGGAAGAACGGGTAGTTCTCCCGCAGCCGCTCGGTGAACGCGCCGAACACGCGGGCGAACTGCTCGTCGCTGACCCGCAGCGACGGGTCGCGCTCGAACGGCCCGAACGCGTCCTGCCAGTCCTCGATCGCGTCCACGCCCCGGCTCAGCCAGCGGCGGATGTCCATGTCCATATCCACATCCCCAGGTCGAATCCCTCGTGGATTCTGCCGCATACATCGCTGACCAGGACATGCGACCCTGGACGGGCCCAGATCGCGAGCGTCCTCACCGGGGGGCCGACCATGGAGCACTACATCCTGACCTTGCGCTGCGGCGACCAGCCGGGGATCGTCCGCGCCCTGGCCGAGGGGATCGTCCTGACCGAGGGCAACATCACCGAGAGCGCCCAGTTCTCCGATCCGCCGACCGGGCTGTTCTGCATGCGGACCGCATTCGAGAGCCCTAACGCGGCGATCGGGCCGGTCCGGGATCTCCTCGCCGGTGCGGTCGCGCGGTTCGGGCCGGCGCTGACCCTGCGCCGCGAGTCCAGCCGCCGCAAAGTGCTGGTGATGGTGTCCAGGCTCGACCACTGCCTGGCCGACCTGCTCTACCGGTGGGACATCGGGGAACTGCCCGCCGACCTGCGGCTGGTGGTCTCCAACCACGAGAACTGCCGGCCGCTGGCGCAGCGGTACGGCGTGCCGTTCCGGCACGTCCCGGTCACCGCGGCGACCAAGCCAGGGGCCGAGCGGGAACTGCTGGACCTGATCGCGCGGTACGAGGTCGACGCCGTGGTGCTGGCCCGGTACATGCAGGTGCTCTCCGACGACCTGTGCCGCCGGCTGGAGGGCCGGGTGATCAACATCCACCATTCGTTCCTGCCGGGCTTCAAGGGCGCGCGCCCCTACGACCGGGCTTACGAGCGCGGGGTGAAGCTCATCGGGGCGACGGCCCACTTCGTCACGCCCGACCTGGACGAGGGGCCGATCATCGAGCAGGACGTGGCCCGGGTCGAGCACGGCCACACGCCTGAGCAACTGGTGGCCATCGGCCGCGACGTCGAGCGCCTGGTGCTGGCCCGGGCCGTGCGCCTCTACGCCGAGGACCGGGTGCTGCTGGCGGGCGCGCGCACGGTGGTGTTCGGCTGAGGAGCCCGCCTAGCCGTTCAGCAGCCGGATCGGGTGGCCGTCCAGGAAGGCGGCGATGGCCTCGGCCGCGTCGGTGTAGAAGACCCGGTAGGTGTCTTCGGTCACGTAGCCGATGTGCGGGGTGAACAGCGTGTTCGGCGCGCCGAGCAGCGGATGGCCCGGCGGCAGCGGCTCGGCGCCGAACACGTCGAGCCCGGCCCCGGCCAGGCGGCCGGCCCGCAGCGCGTCCGCCAGCGCGGCCTCGTCCACGATCGGGCCGCGGGAGGTGTTGACCAGGATGGCGGTCGGCTTGAGCAGCGCGAGGTCGGCGGCCGAGATCAGGCCCGTGGTGCGCTCGCTCAGCCGGACATGGATCGAGAGCACGTCCGCCTCGCGCAGCAGCGTCTGCTTGGTCACGGCCTCGACGCCCGCCTGCGCGGCCGCGGCCGGGTCGAGGTTCTGGCTCCAGGCGATCACCCGCATCCCGAACGCCTGGCCGACCACGGCCACCCGGCGGCCCAGGGTCCCCAGCCCGACCAGGCTGAGCGTGGCGCCATCCAGGTCGGTGCCGACGGTCAGGCCCCAGGAGCCCGCGCGGATCCCGGCGTCCTCCTGGGTGATGTGGCGGGCCAGCCCGAGGATCAGGGCCCAGGTCAGCTCGGCGGGCGGCGCCGGGCGCCCGCCTGTGCCGGACACCGTGATGCCGAGGTCTCGCGTCGCGCCGGCGTCGATGTGGACGGTGCTCATGCCGGTGTTGACCAGCAGGCGCAGCCGGGGCAGCCGCTCCAGGAGCGAACGCGGGAAGCGGGTGCGCTCGCGCATCGCCACGATCACGTCGAACGGCGCCAGCCGCTCGATCAGCGCGTCGGGGTCGGTGACGTGGTCGTTGAACACCGTGACCTCGGCGCGGCCGGACAGGTCGGCCCACGGGCCGGACCGCCGGGCCGCATCCTGGTAGTCGTCGAGCACCGCCACCCGGAGGGCCGCCTGGGTCATGACGAGGTTCCTCTCTCTACCGCTGCGGCGGGGAAGAAGCCGTTCAGCAGGTCGTTGCGGAACTTGCCCGCAGGATCGTAGCCGCGCATCAGGTCCTCGAAGTCGCCGGCCCGCTGGTACAGGCCGGTCACCGCCGCGGGGTGCATGCGCATCACCTTGCCCCAGTGCGGCCGGGCCCGCAGCGGGGTCAGCCGCTCCTCGATCGCGTCCAGGACCGGTGCCACGGCCGCCTCGTCCTCGACCCAGGTGAAGTGGAAGGCAACCGTGTCCCGCTGGTAACTCGGGCTCAGCCACAGGTCGTCCGCGGCGATCGTGCGGATCTCGCCCACCTGCAGGACCGAGGCCAGCCGGCCGGCGATCGCGCCGAGCGCGTCCAGCCCGTCGATCGCGTGCTCACGGGGCAGCAGGTACTCGGACTGCAGCTCGTCGCCGGAGCTGGGGGTGAACTCCGGGCGGAAGTGCGGCAGCCGCTCGTGCCAGGGCCCGGGCACCCCGAGCTGGCCGGTGCTGTTGGCCGCCGGCATGCCGGGCACCGGGTTGCGCGGCCCGTCGGCCAGCGTGCCGCCCATCCAGCGCGGCAAGGGCGCCCAGCCGTCCCGGGCGTCGGCCCGGCGCTTGAGCCATGCCTGGCGGATGCCCGGCGCGCGCCAGTCGGTGAACAGGCTGACGCTGTAGGCGCTGGCCATGATCTCGTCGAAGTGCTCGCGCACCTCCTCGGCGGGCAGGTCCTCGTACACGTACTGCCGGACGTCGAAGGCCGGCACGGTGTCGAGCGTCATCCGGGTGACGATGCCGAGCGCGCCGAGGGCCAGGACCATGCCGCGGAACCGGTCGGCGTCGCCGTCGCGGGTGGCGGTGACCAGGTCGCCGTCGGCGGTGACCATTTCCACGCCCGACACCGCGGTGGCCAGGTTGCCGTTGTGGTCGCCGCTGCCGTGCGTGCCGGTGGCGCACGCGCCCGCGACCGAGATGTGCGGCAGCGAGCCCAGGTTGTGCAGGGCCCGGCCGGCCTGGTTCAGCGCCGCGGCGACCTGGCCGTAGCGCAGTCCCGCGCTGACCGTGACCGACGCGCCCGCGGTGTCGACCTCGATCACCGGCGGGAGGCCCGCCACGCTCACCTGGTCGCCGGGCGTGTCCGCGAGCAGGTTGAACGAATGACCCGATCCCAGGGCCCGGACTTTCCGGGCGCCGGACACGGTCCGTTGCAGCTCGGGCAGGGAGGAGGGCTGGTGAAACCGCTCGGCGCCGAACGTGACGTTGCCGGCCCAGTTCGTGCGCTTGTCGATCACCGGCCGCAGTTTACCCGTGGCCGCCTTCCGGCTCGCGGCGCCAGGATCGCGGCACCTGTCCGGGCTCGCGCGCTATGCGTGCCACCATGGTTGCATGGCGAACGTGTCCCCGCTGCTGACCGGCGACCCCGAGCGGCTGGGCTCGTACCGGCTCGTCGGCCGGATCGGCCAGGGCGGCCAGGGCACGGTCTACCTCGCGGAGCCGCCGGCGGGCGAGCGCGTCGCGGTCAAGCTGCTGCGCGCGGAGTGGACGAGAGATCCCCTGGCCCGGTCGCGCTTCGCCCGTGAGGTGGCGGCGGCCAGCCGGGTCGCGCCGTTCTGCACGGCCCGTATCGTCGAGACCCACCTTGACGGCGACCTGCCGTACGTGGTGAGCGAGTACATCGACGGGCCCTCCCTCCACGAGGTCGTGGCGCAGCACGGGCCGCTGGCCGGGTCGGCCCTGGACCGGCTGGCCGTGCACACCGCGACCGCCCTGTCGGCCATCCACCAGGCGGGCGTGATCCACCGTGACTTCAAGCCGGGGAACGTGCTCATGGGCCCGGACGGCCCGCGGGTGATCGACTTCGGCATCGCCCGCTGGGACGACGCGGCGGCCACGATCACCAGCCAGGTGTTCGGCACCCCGGGTTACATGGCGCCGGAGGTCGTGCGCGGGCAGACCGCAGGGCCGCCCGCCGACGTGTTCGCGTGGGGCGCGACGATCACGTACGCCGCCACGGGCAAGCCGCCGTTCGACGCCCCGAACATGGCCGCGATCGTGCACCAGATCACCTCGGGCCAGCCGGACCTCGGCGCGCTCGGCGGGCACCTGCGCGACATTGTCGCGGGCTGCCTGGCCAAGGACCCCGCCGCCCGGCCCGCCGCGTTCGAGTTGCTGATGAGCCTGCTGCAGCACTCGGCGAGCGGCCCGCCGACCCCGCAGGTCCCCGTGAACTGGGCGGGCCGGACCGTTCCGGTGACCGGCCGGCAGGCGCTGGTCCTGGGCGCCCCCGTGGCGGGCGGTGCCGCCGTGGCGGGCGGTGCCGCCGTGGGCGCCGTCGGTGCCGCTGCGGGTGGTGCCGCTGCGGGCAGTGTGGTGGCGGGCGGTGCGACCGGTGGTGCCGCCGCCGATGGCACGGCCGTGTTGCCCCCCTCGCAGCAGCCGTGGCCCTCGCCGCAGCAACAGCAGCCGTACCCGTGGTCACAGCCGTCCCCTCAGCAGCCGCAGTCCCCGTGGCCGCAGCAGTCCCAATGGCCGCAGCAGTCCCAATGGCCGCAGCAGGCGGGGCAGTCATGGCCGGGGCAGGCGGGGCAGTCATGGCCGGGGCAGCCCGGCCAGCCGAGGTCGGCACAGCCGAGGTCGGCACAGCCCGGGGCGGGGCGGCCGGGCCAAGGACCGACCTACCCTGGGCAGGCGGGCTGGCCTGGATACACGGGCAGCCCGGCCCCCGGGCGCCGGCCGGGCGCGGGCCGCGGTGCCGGGCGGGCGATCCTGGTCGTCGGGCTCATATTGCTGGGCCTGCTCGCCCTCCTGCTCGTGCCCGCCTTGATCCACGGGCCGAAGCGGACCGGCTCGACGGGCGCATCCGGCTCGAATTCGGCCGCCCGCCAGGGCAGCGGCAGCGGCTCGGCCGCCTCGGGCCATGCACGCACGCCGACCCCCGCCCCGGCGGCCTCGGACGACGCGATCCCCAGCGACTTCGCCGGCACCTGGAGCGGCCGGGCGACCCAACTGGGCGGCATCGTGAAGCAGTGGTCGGCCGTCCTGGTGCTGCCCGGCGGCGGCGCCGCCGGCAGGATGGCGATCACCACGATCGGCTGCTCCGCGAGGGTCACGGTCACTCAGGCCGACCGCAGCCACGTCGTCCTGAACGAGACCGTCGTCTCGGACCCGGCGCACAAGTGCGCGCCCGCCGGCACGGTCACCCTGCGCCACCTCGGCGCGGACCGGGTCCTCATGTTCTGGCAGCAAGCGGGCCATCCGCTCAACACCGCGACCGGCCTGCTGGATCGCGCCTGATGGCGGCGCGCGAGGCATCATGGGCGGGGACGAGGAGCGGGACGCGGGGGCGCTGGAGAGGTTCGAGGGGAGCTTTGGCGGGGCGGAGTCGGCGGTGCGGGCGCGGCTCTGGCGAGAGGTCTTCGGGGGGGAGTATCCGGCTGCGGCCGATCCGTTCGGCTACGTGAGCGTGAGCGAGTTGCGGAGTGTCGCGCTCGGGTTGCGGGTCGGTCGCGGGCAGCGCCTCGCGGACGTGGGCTGCGGAAGGGGCGGGCCTGGCCTGTGGGTCGCGGCCACCGGCGCCGCACTGACCGGCATCGACATCGACGAGGCCGCCCTGGCGGCCGCCCGGCGCCGGGCGGACCAGGCCGGCCTGGCGGACCGGGCCGCCTTCCGCCGGGGGAGCTTCACCCGCACCGGCCTGCCCGACGGCGGAACCGACGCGGTGATGAGCCTCGACGCCCTGCTGTTCGCGCCGGACAAGCGGGCCGCGGCGGCCGAACTGGCCCGATCACCGCTCCCGGCGGCCGGCTGGCGCTGACGAGCTGGGACTACCGCCGCCGCCCTGCCGGGCGCCCGGCCCAGGTGGCCGACCACCGCCCGCTGCTCGGGGCGGCCGGCTTCGACGTGCTCAGTTACGAGGAGACCCGCGACTGGCGCGAACGGCAGGAGCGCACCGGCCAGGCCCTGCTCGCCGCCGCCGCCGATCTCGCGGCCGAGTCGGGCCGCCCGGCCGCTGAACTGCGCGCGGGCATTGCGGATGAACGCCACGGTTTCATGCATGATCCGCCGCGTGCTCGTCATCGCCCGGCGCCGCCCAGGCTGAGCCGCCGCGCCGCCGGGCGCAGGTGGCCGGCCCGTGCCCGGCGGGTATAGACCGGATGAGGATCGGTAAAATGGAGGTGATATGGCCAGGTTGCGACGGCGTCAACCGGACAGCAACGCAGCACATGTCGTGGTCGTCGGCATGGGCTTCGCCGGGCTGGCGACCGTGAAACGGCTGGCCAAGGCCAACCTGCGGGTCACGCTGGTCGACCGCAACATCTACAGCACCTTCCAGCCCCTGCTGTACCAGGTGGCGACCGGCGGGCTGAACCCCAGCGACGTGGCCTACCCGCTGCGCGGGTTCGCGCACAAGTACGGCGCCCACTTCCGCCGCGGCGAGGTCACCGGCATCGACGCCGCCGCGCGCACGGTCACCCTGGCCGACGGCGGCGAGATCGGCTACGACTACCTGGTCCTGGCCACCGGGGTCTCGGCCGCGTTCTACGGCGTCACCGGCGCCGACAAGTACAGCTACGCCCTCTACACCCGGCGCGACGCGATCCGGCTGCGCGATCAGGTGCTGGCCGGCCTGGAGTGGCTCAGCGCCGGCCGCCGGGACCGGGAGACGTCGATCACGGTCGTGGGCGGCGGCGCGACCGGCCTGGAGACGGCCGGGACCCTGGCCGAGTTGCGCAACATCGCGCTGCCCACCGCCTACCCCGACATCGACCGCTCGCGGCTGCACATCAAGCTCGTGGAGCAGGCCCCGGCGCTGCTCGCGCCGTACGTCCCCGCGCTGCAGGAGTACGCGCACCGGCAGTTGGTCAACCGGGGGATCGAGGTCCGGCTCAACGCCACCATCAGAGAGATCACCGCCGACCACGTTATCCTGTCCGACGGTGAGCACCTGCCCAGCGACGTGACCGTCTGGGCGGCCGGGATCACCGGACCCGCGGTCATCAAGGACTGGGGCCTGCCGCAGGGCCGCGGCGGCCGCATCGAGGTCGGCCCGGATCTGCGGGTCAGCGGGCACGACCGCATCTTCGCCATCGGTGACATCGCGCTGACCAGCGATCCGCTGCCCCAGTTGGCCCAGCCGTCGCTGCAGATGGGGCGGTTCGCGGGGGAGCAGATCACCCGGCTGGAAGCGGGCAGGCCCACGGGCACGTTCGCTTACCACGACAAGGGCATCATGGCCACGATCGGGCGCCGCTCGGCGGTCGTGCAGCTTCCCTACCACGTGCGCATCCGCGGCACGCTGGCCTGGTTCGCCTGGCTCGGGCTGCACCTGGTGACGCTGCTCGGCAACCGGAACCGGTTCACCGCGCTGATCAACCTGGCCTACCGCTACCTGAGCTGGGGGCACGGCGGGTCGGTCCTCGTGGACAGCGACCCGCCGCCCGGCTGACGGGGCTGTGCTGGCTTCGGGGGGCGACCCCCCGCGTGCGAACGGTTCCCCTGCCTTCCCCTGACGGCGTGATCACCGCGATTTGTCGGTGGCCCTCCCTACGCTGTGGACATGGCGAATACGGGATATTCCTACGCATATGCGTGCCCCTCAGCGCTGGACGAGCCGGCCCGCCGCCTCGGCCTGCAGACGTCCGGCGGCCAGGCATTAATCTCGCCGGGCCCGCACCCGCGCTTCTTCACCGGCTTCCTGGCCCACCCCGGGGCGGCCGCCGCCGGGCTGCTGGCCGTGGCCCGGGTCGCGCAGGAACGGTACGTCCTGACCGGACCCGCGGCGGCCATGTTCCGCGACCCGGTGGTGACCTGCAACGGCGACCGGCTGCGGTTCGAGTCGTTCTCCGGTTGCGGCGGCGTCTACGCCCGGCTCGACGTCCTGTCCGGGGCCCTCGACGGTGAGGTGCACGACCGGGGCACGACCAACGTGGACGTCAACGAGCCGCTGCGGCGGGCCCTGGCCCGGGTCGGCGGGGGCGACCCCCTGCACCTCGCGGTGGGCCCGGACGAGCTGGCCGTGACCACGCTGGACGGGCGCGAGGTGGAGAAGAAGGTCCCGCTGCCGGCCCGCTGGCTGCGCGGGTTCGCCGAGATACAGGTGATCATGGCCCGGTGTGACCTGCGCGCCGAGCTCACCGCCACCGAGGCGGTCCGGTTCCTGCGCTCGCTGCCCGCCGGGGCGGCCGGGAGCGCCGGGACCAGGGTGGCGCGGGGCCGGTGGCGCGGCGCCCAGTGGGTCGTGCCCGCGGGCCGCGGGGTGCGGATCGACGTCGAGCCCGTCCCGGGCGCGGTGTGCCTGGCCGGCGCGCACCGGCTGGGCGCGCTGGCCCCGTTGCTGCGCTACGTCCGCGGGCTGCGCGCCTACGGGCCGGCCGTCACCGCGGGCAGCCTGCCGTGCGCCAGCGCCTGGGAGGTCGACCTGCCCGGCATGCGGCTGACCCTCGGGCTGTCGCCCGAGGCACACCGGGGCTTCTCCGGCGAGGGCGCGGTGCTCGAGGCGCTGGCCGCCGGGGCCGACGGCGACGCCGACCTGATCGGGGCCCTGCTGGCCTTCGAGCCGCGGGTCGAGACCGATTCGCTCGCCGAGCGGTCCGGGCTGGCGGCCGCCCGGGTCCGCGAGGCCCTGGTCCGGCTCGGGACCATGGGCCGGGTCGGCTACGACCTGGCCGAGGCCGCCTACTTCCACCGCGAGCTGCCCTACGACCCCGGCCGCGCCGAGCAGGACAATCCGCGGCTGCGCGACGCCCGGGCCCTGGTCGCGGCCGGCGCGGTCACCGTGGACGGCGACCTGGTCACCGTGTGGGTGACCGACCACGCGCGGCAGGTCCGGTTCGCGCCCGGCGGCGGCGCGTCCTGCACCTGCGACTGGTGGGAGAAATACCGCGACAGCCGGGGGAGCTGCAAGCACGTGCTCGCCGCCCGGATGGCCAGGGACGAAGTGGGCGCGCCGGGGCCGGCCGGGCCGTCGGCGTCGGCGGGCGCGCCGGAGTCGATGAGGGTCCCTGAGCCGGGCGCGCGCGGGGGCGTGCGGTGATTGCCGCGACGCTGGAGTGGTCAGGGCTGAAGGCCCTGATCGACGCCGGGGACGTCGCGGGCATCGTCCAGGCCAGCCGCGACCTGTCCGCCGAGCAGCGGCGCGCGCTCGCCGATCCGCTGGCCGCGTACGAACGGTGGCTGCGCGTCGCGGGCTGGCGCGAGATGTTCTCATCGGAGTTCTGGTCGGCTATCCGGGCCGCGCACGTGGCGTGCGCGATCAGCCTGCCCCCGGCCAAGCTGGCGGTTGCGCTGACCCGTGGTGACCTGTTCCGGATGCCGGACGACCCCGTCGATCCGGTCGCGGCCGTGCTGGAGATCCTGCGGGCGCGTGACATGCCGTGGCTGGCCGACCTGGCTGACCGGCTGGCGCAGTGGCTTCCGGCGGGCGACGCGAGGCGAGCCGGGGCCGCCGCGGGCGTGTGGCGGCTGACCGCCGCGCTGGTCGCGACGACCGGGATAGACCCGCCGCTGACCGAGGGGTACGTCACCGGCTGGGCGGGGGTGCCCTGGGAACGGACCGACGAGGAACTCGCCGACGAGATCAGGCGGGACCGGCGGCTGACGCCCCTGGTCCAGCGCCTGTTCGAGGTGGACGGGGCCGCGATCAGGGCCGGCGCGTTCGTGCCGCTGGCCTGGGAGGGCGTGCTGGACAGGTCCGTGCTGATCGACGGCGGCCTGGCCCGGCTGCAGCGCGGCGGCCCGCCATGGCAACTGGAGCAGGTGATCAGCCTGCTGGACGCCCTCGCGCCCAGCCTGGACGAGGTGGCGCAGCGGACGGCGGACTACATGGCACTGCTGCCCGCGAGCCACCGGCTGCCGGCCGAACTGGGCCAGCGGGAGTTGCGCCGCCTCGACGACGCGGGCCGGCTGGAGCCGGGGCTGCTGGCGGACATCAGCGCGACCGTGCTGTATCGCCGTGAGCACAAGCTGGTCCGGGCGCAGCTCGACTGGCTCGACGCGATCGCCCGCCGGGACCCGGCGCGCGGCGCGGAGGTGCTGCGGGCGGTCGCGACCGCGTTCGGCCAGGAGTCGGCCGACCTGCAGCGCCGGGCGCTGACCGTGGCCCGCCGCCACGCCCGGCACGCGGACGCCCGGACCCGCGCGGAACTGGCTGAGGCCGCCGTCGCGCTCCGGCCCGAACTGCGGGAGCGGGCCGCCGCCGCGTTCGGCCGCCCGGCCGGGGCGGTCGCGCCCGAGGCGGACGACATGCCGCGGCGCACGGCGAAACGGGTCCCGCCCCTGGCGGCCGAGCCTCTCGCCGTGCCGGACCGGCTGGCCGACCCGATCGGCTCGCCCGCCGAGCTGGTGGCCGAGCTGCACGGGTCGGACGCGCTCAACCGGTGGGACGCGAGTTTCGATCCCGTCTGGGCGGAACGCGTGCTGGCCGCCCTCGTCGCGTTCTCCAGCCAGGACCGGGCCGGCCTGCGCCACGCGTTGCGCGGTCTGTCGGACAGGTTCTTCGGGTACGACATGCCGCTCTCCAGATGGACCGGCCACCCGGACTGGGCCGCCCGCGAGAAGACGATGTTCGGGGAGCCGACGGCACCCCGGCTGCTGGATTACCTGTCCGAGACCACGGAGCTGTGGTCGGTCATCGGCTCGGCGGCCACCGCGCCGGACTGCCTCGGTGCCGAGAGGTTCCCCGAATCGGTGGCTGGCGAGAGCACCTGGCAGCGCGCGTTCGCCGAGAGCGAGCCGAGCGGCCCGCAGCGGATCCTGATGCGTCGGCTGCATGAGATCTCCATCGGCATCAGTTACGCTCCGAGACCGCTGCTGATGGCCACCCCGACCAGCCCGAGCGGCTTGCTCGACCCCGGCGTGCTGCTGGCCCGGATCGAGCGTGCGGCCGACGAGGGCTGGGAACCGTGGGAGCTCGACCTGGAGCAGGCCCTGCTGCGGCTGCCCCCCGACGTGGACCCGGCCACCGGGCCTCGGGCCCGGCGGCTCGGCACGACCGCCGCCGGCCGGCTGGCGGCGTGGCTGGACGGCGGCGGGATGCCCGGGCTCGAGGTGACCCGCTGGGACACCCGGGGCGACACATGGCCGGGGACCGTGGCCGCGGTCACGCCCGCCCGGGCGGGCGGGCCGGTGCCATCCCTGCTGAGCGACCTGGAGCTGGCTGAGCCGGGGCGGTGGCTGCGGTCCGCCCGGATCGTACCGGCCTGGGACGACTACAGATGTGCCGCCTGGTTCCCCTGCTGGCCCGCGATGCTGCCCGCACACCGCGATGTCATCGCCGCGCACCTGGTCCCGCTGTTCGCGATCGAGGCCGCATCCCGCGGCTACCGTTCGCGCGGGGTCGCCGCGAGGAACGGCTCGATGCGGGTGCTGTCGCTGCTCGCGCACGCCGACGGCCCCGCCGGGCCGGGCCTGACGCTCGTGCTCGGCTACGGCCTGACCGGGCGGGAACGGGCCGTGCAAGAGGCCGCCGTGCGGGCTCTGCTCATCCTGGTCGGCCGGGGGCAGTTCGACGGCGTGGCGTTCGGCCGCGAGTTCGGGGCCCTGATCGCGAGCGAAGGCCTGCCGCTGAGCGGCGTGGGTTTGGCGCTGCGGCAGGCTCGGCAGGCAGGCGCGGGCGGACCGGTCTGGGGCCTGATCGCGGCGGCTCTGCCGGCGCTGCTGCCCCCGGCGGTCGCCCGGCCGCCGCACAATCTGTCCGAGCTCATCGAGTTGGGTGCCGACATCGCCGAGGATGTCAGGCCCGCCGGCCCGGTCCCCGCCGGGCTGGCCGAGGTGGCCGCGCGGCGCGGCGCGGCGCGCTACGTCCAGGAGGCCCGCAGGCTGGTCAAGGCGCTTTCCCCCGGCTGACCAGGCCCGCGGTCTGATGAAGACCGGCGCGGGCCGGGTCAGGCGGCGCGCAGGCGGGCGGCGCGGCGGGCGGCGTAGGCGAGGAGGGCGACGGCCAGCGCGGCGCCGATCACCACGGCGCGGGCCACGGTACCGGGCCGGGCGGCGCCGATCGCGCTGGACAGCAGCAGGGCCATCGGCGCGACCGCGAGCAGCGGTCCCCAGGCGTACCAGAAGAGGATCCGGTACGCGGCGGTGTTCCCGCCCGGCGTGTCCACGCCGGCGAACATGTCGGGCGCGAACTCGCCCCGGAACACGTTGACCAGCGCCCCGGCGACCAGAACAGGAACCGCCACGGCCAGCAGGACCAGGAACCGGGGGTCGCCAGTAACCGCCACCGCCGCCACGACCGGCAGGCCCGCGACCACCAGCAGCACCGCGCACGGCACGACCGCGTGCCACCAGGCCAGCGCCGAGAACCGCAGTGGCAGGTTCTCCGAGCGCCGGGTGTCCTCCGCGTCCAGCCTGGCCCCCTCGCACAGCCAGGCCGCGGCCAGGTAGCCCAGGGCCAGCGCGCACGCCACCGGCAGCAGCGACACCGACCCGCCGCGGCGGGCCACGGCGGCGATCAGGCCCACGCCCAGCAAGGCCAGCGCGGCCGCGCCCGCGAGCCGCGACGGAGTCCGGGCCAGCGCGAGCAGGTCGCGCCACGGCAGCACCAGTTCGCGGCGCCGGGGCGGCCGCAGGCGCAGCCGGGCCAGGCCCCGGCGCGACGCGCTGGCGTAGGCGTTGGCCACGCCCCGGGTATCCATGCTCAGCACCGCCGCCGACATCGCCCCGAGGGTGCGGGCCCGGGCCCGGAGCGCGGCGCCGGGCACCCCGGCCGCGCCGCGGTGCGCGGCCGCCACCGCCACCACGGCCGCCGCGCCGAGCAGCAGGATCGCGAACGGCCATAGCGGCGCTGGACTCGCGGCGCCGGCCCCGCCCGCCAGGCCGGTCATGCCCTGCGCGGCCCAGCCCCACGGACCCGACCACAGCACGACCGCGGCCAGGGCCGCGGGCGGCCGGCCGAGCGCCGCCCACGCGGCCAGCCCGGCGATCGCGGCCGCGGCCGCGATCGCGGCCGGAGTGACCCGGCGCAGCCAGCGGCCGGCGGCCGGATGCCGTTCGATCAGGCCGGCGCAGCCGGTGCCGAGCGCGAACAGCAGCGCGACCGACGCCATCGCCAGGCCGGTCACGCGCAGCGCGCTGCCGGCCCCGCGGCCGCTGAGCCCGAAGGCGATCAGGGCGGCGGCGGGCACGATGCCCACCACGGCGCCCGCGGCGACGGTGAGTACCGCGGAGATCCGGAACCTCGGCCGCAGCAGCCGTCCCCGGTCGACCGGGGTGCCGAGCAGCCAGTCCACGGTGACCTGAGGCAACGTCACCGGGCCGCGCCACAGCGCGTCGCGCAGCAGTGCCAGCAGCACCACGAGCGCCACCACGGTCAGCGCGTAGGGGGCGGCGTGCAGGGCGAGCGGGGTCTGCGCCGTGGGCGGCGGCGGGCGCCGCAGCGCGCGGAAAGCGGCCGCGATCTGCGTCCCGCCGTAGAGCCCCGCGACCAGGGCGACCAGGTAGACCCAGTAGGCGGCGTTGACCGCCCGCTTCTTGACCTGGTCCCGGCGCAGTTCGCGCAGCAGCGAGATGGTCGGCTCGGTGCTGTCGGGTATCGCGATGGTCTCGCGGGTGACCGTCACGTGATCCCCGCCAGCGCGGTGTCCGGGGTGCCCTGACCGGTGACCACGCCGTCGTTGAGCACGATGACATGGTCGGCCACGGCCGCGGCCAGTTCGGTGTGGTGGGTGGCCATCAGCACCGCGGCGCCCGCCTGCTTCTGCTCCCGCAGCAGGCCCGCCAGCCAGCGCCGGGCGGCGGGGTCCAGGCGCTGTTCCGGCTCGTCGAGCACCATCAGCCGCCGCGGCCGCACGAGCACCGCGGCCAGGTGCAGGGCCTGCAACTGGCCGCTGGACAGCGACCCGGGCAGCGCCGTGGCGTGATCGTGCAGGCGGCATTCGCGCAGCGCGTGGTCGACGAGATCGTCGCGGTCGCGGCCCGCGCCGTGCGCGACGGCGACCAGTTGCAGGTGCTCGCGCACGGTGAGGTCCGGGTACGCGCTCACCATGTCGCCGACCACAGCGATCTCGGTCCGCACCACCATGTCGTCCTGGGTCAGCGCCCGGCCCGCGTAGCGCACCTGGCCCGCGGTGGGACTGTCGCGGCCGGCCGCGATGCGCAGGAGCGTGGACTTGCCCGACCCGTTGGCGCCCATGACGGCGGTGCACTGCCCGGCGCCCAGCGTGAGGTCGAGGGGGGCCAGCGCGACGCGCTCGCCGTAGCTGCGGCTGACGGCGGCCAGGGCGAGCAGGGCCGGGGGATCCGGGGACACGACCCTCAGTTCACCACATCGAGGCCGGGCGCCGGACCGGCACCTCGCCTCGGTTCGCCCCGTCCGCGGGCCGCCGGCGAAAACCATTCGGGGACCCGGCGGGCGACCGGTGTAACGTGCCGGTCGTGACCGACTGGCGGCAGGTCATCAAGGACGGGTACCCGCTGCCGTCCGGAGCAGCCCGGGAGGCCGCGCTCGGCGAGCTGAGCGAGGCTCTCCGCTCGCCCGACCCGGTGCTGCGCGACGAGCAGGCGCTCGACGTCGCGACCCGGTGGATCCCGGACCTTGACTCCGCCGCCCGTCGTCGCCTCGGCGACGAGATGGCCGCCCGGCTCGCCGATGGGGAGATCCAGGCCCGCACGTTCGCCGCGTTGATCCTGGCGGTTGTGGTTGAACAGGGAGAGTTCGAGCCCTCCTGGCTGGCGGCGTTCGGGCGCTGGTACCCGGCCGAGACCGACCTGCGCGGCCACGACCCCGAGCTGGGCTGGCTGCACGCGGTCGCGCACGGCGCTGACCTGCTGGGCACGTTCGGGCGCAGCCCGGCGGCCGACCCGGCGCCGCTGCTCGGCCTGGCCGCCGCCCGCCTGCTGGCCCCGGCCGGCTGCGTGTTCGCCGCCGCCGAGGACGACCGGCTCGGCTTCGCGATCGGGCTGACCCTGACCCGCGCCGAGCTGACCCGGGCGCAGGCCACGGGCTGGCTTGACCCCGTGGCCGCCGCCCTCGGCGCGACGGAGCCGGGGCCGCCGCCCGCCGAGATCTCCAACACCGTGCGCACGCTGCGGGTGCTCTACCTGCTGGCCGACCGGGGCGTGCGCCCGGACTGGGCCGACGGCGAGCCGGTGCCGCTGGCCCACCGCGACGCGGTGCGCGAGCGCCTGGCGGGGGTCCTCGCGCTGGCGGCCCCGTTCACCGGCTAATTTGTGCGCATGACCGAACCCCTGCCGCCGGCCGACCCGCAGACCGTGCTGAGGATGGCGGGCGTGGACCTGGTCCGCGGGGGCCGGCTGCTGCTGCACCAGGTCAGCGTCACCGTGGGGGCGGGGGAGCACTGGGCACTGCTCGGGGCCAACGGCGCGGGCAAGAGCACCCTGCTGCGCATCATGTCGACGTACGCGCACCCCACGCGCGGCCAGGTGGACATACTCGGCTACCGGCTCGGCCGGGTCAACGTGTTCGGCTTGCGCCCGTGGATCGGCCACGTCAGCCCGCACCATCCGCTGGAGACCTCGCGCGTGGTGCGCGAGATCGTGCTCACCGGCCTCACCGGCACGATCGCGACCGTGCCGCGCTGGACGCCGAGCCCGGCCGAGCAGGCCCGCGCCGCGGCCCTGATCGAGCTGATGGGCCTGGACCGGCTGGCGGGCGCGCGCTGGGGCACGCTGTCCCAGGGCGAGCGCGGCCGGACGCTGATCGCGCGGGCGCTGATGCCCGAGCCCCGGCTGCTGCTGCTGGACGAGCCGGCCGCCGGGCTGGACGTGGCCGGCCGCGAGCAGTTGCTGGTCAGCCTGGCCGGGCTGTGCGAGCAGCGGCCCGGCCTGGCCACCGTGCTGGTCACCCACCATCTCGAGGAACTGCCGACCAGCACCTCGCATGCGTTGCTGCTGCGCGGCGGGCAGATGCTGGCGGCCGGGGCCGCGGCCGACGTGCTCACCACCGACCTGGTCAGTGCCTGTTTCGACTACCCGATCGCGATCGCCCGGCAGGCGGGCCGCTGGGCCTCAAGCGCCGGCGTGGCTCGCTGACCGCCCGCCCTAGGCCGGCCCGGCGTCGCCCCCGCCGGCCTTGCCGGGCACGATGCCCTCGAGCACGGTGTCGACGACGTCGCGCACGAACCGCTCGTTGAGCGGGGCGTGGCCGTGCAGCAGGCGGTGGTACAGCGGGCCCCAGAGCACGTCGAGCGCGACCTCGATCTTGGTGTCCGCCGGGATTTCGCCGCGCTCGATGGCCCGGCGGAAGATCGCGCGCGCCTGGTCGCGGCGCGGTTCGAGGAACCGGGTCCGGTACTCCTCGGCGAACGCCGGGTCAGTCCGCGCCTCGGTGATCAGCGCGGCGATCACGCGCCCGTACGGCCGGCTGCCGGCCAGCCTGGCCCACGGCCGCATCAGCGACATCAGATCACCGCGCAGCGTCCCGGTGTCCCGCGCCCGCGGCCGCGCGGCCGACCACTCGTTGTAGAGCGCGTCCAGGGCCAGGGTTTCCTTGGTCGGCCACCAGCGGTAGATCGTGGCCTTGCTCACGCCCGCGCGCTCGGCGACCGCGTCCATGCTGACCGCGGACAGGCCCTGGGCCAGCAGCAGTTCCGCGGCCGACTCGAGGATGGCCAGGCGGGCCTTTTCGCTGCGGGGACGGCCGCGCCGCGGCGTTACCGGGGCTGTCTCGCCGGTCACCGGGCATCCCAGCGCGCCGGAAAATACCGATACGGAACGTATAGTCCCGGGCTGGTCCCGGGATCGGCGAGGTCGGTGTGCATTAGCAGCACATAGAACCATGCCCGCCCCCGGCCGGTCGAGCAGGGGCGGAGAGTCGGTGCCGCGTGGCGTCTTGCATCTGCCCCCCGGTGCGGCGCTGGGTCGTGGCGCAGCGCGAAGCGGGCCGGCGGTGGCGGATCTGGTTCGTCTTCGCGCCGCTGTTCGCGCGTGCGGCTCTGCTGTCCGGGGTGGCGGGCGCGACCTTCGCCGCGGTCGGCGCGGCCGGCCCGGCGGGCACCCTGGCTGCGGCGAACCCCAACGTCACGGCCATCGAATACGGGCTGTGAGTTCCGAACCCGGGTCAGCCGGGATCGGGGCGTAACAGGCGGGCCACGCCCGCCAGCATCTGCAGCGCGGGAAACTGGACCGGGCCGGGGGTCTGGCCCGGCCAGTCCGTCACTGCGGTCAGGCCCGGGGGAACCAGGTCCAGCCCGGCGAAGAAGTCCCGAATCTGGTCGCAGGTGCGGAACACCACCCGGGCTGCGGCGTGCCTGAACACGTGCTCGAACGCGGCGATCACCTCGGTCTGGGTGCCGTCACGGCTCAGGTGCGACACCGCGACCGCGCTACCCGGGACCAGGTGCCCGGCCAGGCACCGCACCGCGGCCCCGGGATCGTCTTCGGGCGGGACGAAGTGCAGCACCGAGGTCAGTAGCAGCCCGGTCGGCTGGGCGAGGTCGATGAGACGCGCGCGCTGCGGGCTGGCCAGTAAGTCGTGCGGCTCACGCAGGTCGCCGCGGATCGCGGCGACCCCCGGGGTGCCGGCCAGCAGGCGGCGGTTGTGGGCGGTCACCGTGGGGTCGTTGTCCACGTAGAGCACCCGCGCGCCCGGGATCACCGACCGGACGACGTGATGCACCGAGGGACGGGTGAGCAGGCCCGCGCCCAGGTCGATGAACTGCGCGATGCCGTGGGCGGCCATGTACCGCGCGGCACGGGCCGCGAACCGGCGGTTGGCCGCGGCGATACCGCGCCCGTGGGGCACCGCGGACAGCGCCCCCTCGGCCGCGGCCCGGTCGACGGGAAAGTACTCCCGGCCGCCGAGCAGGTAGTTGTTGACGCGGGCGGGCGAGGGCGCGGCGAGGTCGCGGCCCGGGGCCGCCCGGCCATCCCGGTCGCCGGACCGGTCGCTGCCGCCGGGCGGGGCCATCAGCGTGGTCATCGTGCGTGCGTTTCCTTCCGGGCGGGCGAATGGGCCGAGCCAATCACGCCCGCGAGAAACCGCGTAAACGCTTCACGTTGATGTAACAGCAGCGCACCGCGATTTAACAACGGCGCGCTCGCTGAACGGCGCTGTTACGCCCGGGCCATGGCGAGTCCGGGCCCGGGTCAGATGTCAGGTTGCGGACATGTCGATGTAGTGCATAGTTCGTTGGGTTTCGTTACGTTATGACCCGGACGTGTGCGGGCGACGACGGGAGCACTCATGCGGGCGGTCCGGGCTGGGTCGGTGCTGATGGCGCTGGGGATGGCCGGTGTGCTCACGGCGGCGGCGCTGCCGGGCCGCCCGGCGTTCGCGTCGCCCGCGCGGTCGTGGCTGCCGGCGACGCCGCGGTACTGGCCGCTGGTCGTCGGGCACCAGGCGACCCGGCCGCAGGTCATCACCCATGGCGTCGCATGGGACAGCCAGGCCTACCAGACCGTGGGCGGAGCCGAGCGGGCCCAGGTCATGGACGTCGACCTGGCCGACCCTAACGTGCGGCTCGGCATGGTGGAGGCCGGGAACAAGCTCGTCGACCCGGCGGACGAGACGCCCTCGTCGATGGCCGACCGCACCGGCGCGGTGGCCGGGATCAACGGGGACTTCTTCGACATCAACGCGTCCGGTCAGCCGCTCGGCATGGTGGTGCAGGACGGCGTGCTCGAGGCCAGCCCGGTGGCGTCCTGGCCGGACGAGCTCGAGGTGCTGACCGACGGCCAGGTCAAGATGGCCACCGAGACGTTCACCGGCTCGGCGGCGGACACCGTCACCGGCGCCAGCCAGCCCCTGGCCGGGATCAACCGGACCGACCAGTCCGGGCTGGTCGCGGTGACGTCGTTCCTGGGCGCGACGTCCGTCACGCCCTCGGTGGTGGTCACGGCCACCGAGAACAGCGGCAGCCCGCTCAGCCTGACGATCACGTCGGTGACCAGCGGCGTGACGTCGCTGCCCCAGGTCGGCAACGGCGCCGAAGACCTGATCGCGCCCGCGGGCAGCGCGGCGGCGGGCTGGCTGGCCGGCGTCTCGTCCGGCGACGGCGTCACGCTCACCGAGAACCTCGCCCCGTATGACGACGTGGAGACCGCGCTGAGCGGAGGCGCCTTCCTGGTGCAGAACGGCCAGATGGCGGTGCCCGCGGTGGGCAGCGGCGACAACAACGTCAACTACCCGGTCACCGGCGTCGGGGTCACCAAGGACGGCAAGCACGCGATCTTCGCCACGTTCGACGGCGAGGCCAGCGAGAACACGGCGGTCGGCCTGACCCGGCCGCAACTGGCTCAGTGGATGCTGGCGCACGGCGCGTACAACGCGATCGAGTTCGACGGGGGCGGGTCCGCGCAGATGGTCGGCCGCCTGCCGGGCCAGCCGCGGGTCAGCGTGCTCAACACCCCCTCCGACGGGCAGGAACGGCCGGTCGCCAACGGGCTGTTCATCTACAGCACCGAGGGCTCGCCCGGCCCGGCCGCCCGCGCCGTCGTCAACGGGGGCCGGCCGATGACCGTGCTGGCCGGCACGACCGAGCCCGTCGCCGCGTACGCGACCGACGCGCAGGGCAACCCGGCCGCCGACCCGGCCCGGATCTCGGTGCAGCCACCCAGCCTGGCCCGCGTCACCGACGGCGGCACGAGCCTGACCGCCGGGCGCCCCGGCCGCGGCTGGCTGACCGTCCAGGCCGGCCGGGCCCGCTCCCGGATGCCGCTCACCGTGGCCGGCTCGGCGGCCAGCCTGAGCGTCAGCCCGAGCCAGCCCGACCTGCAAAACGGCGGAACGCAGCAGTTCACGCTGTCCGCCACGGCCGTCGGCGGCGCGCCGCTGACCCTCGGCGCGACCGACGCCGCCTGGAGTGTGACCCCGCCCTCGCTCGGCAGCATCAGCGCCGGCGGCCTGTTCACGGCGGCCGCCGCCGGTGCCGGCCTGGCCACGGTCAGCGCGACCGCGGGCGGGCGCACCGCCACCGCCTCGGTCGCGGTTGGCAGCCAGTCGTCCGTGGCCGATCCCATGACCGACGTGGGCAACTGGGCCGTGCACACCACGAACGGGGCGACCGCGTCGCTGGCCGAGTCGACCACGCAGAAGGCGAACCCGGGCGACGCCGGTTCCATGGACGTGCACTACACGATCCCGCCCGCCTCGGGCGTCTCCCAGGTGGTGTTCTCCCCGGCCAGCGGGCACGACGTGGTCATCTCCGCCACGCCGTCCGGTCAGGTGCCCGACGAGATCGGCCTGTGGATCAAGGGGGCCGGCGGCACGCCCGGCACCCCGCTGGCCGACGGCGACCTGACGTTCGCGGAGTCCTGGATCGAGGTCAACGGGCAGGCCGAGACCTTCTACCCGACCACCGTGACCTACGACGGCTGGCAGCTCATCACCGCCGCCGTGCCCGCGGGCACCGAGTTCCCGCTCAGCCTGGACTTCCTCGACTTCCTGGTGATCAAGCCCGCGCAGCAGCTATCCGGCGACGTCTACGTGGCCGACCTGCAGGCGCTGTACTCACCCCGGCCGCCGGCCACCCCGCCGTACACGGCGATACCCGCCAACCCGGGCTGGCTGCGCTACGCCGGCCGCCCGGCGCAGTTCACCCCCGGCGGAGTCACGATCGCCGGCCTCGGTGATGCCCAGGTCAACGGGAATAACGCGGCGACCGGGTCGGTCGTCACCGCCGCGATCGGCCAGTCGCTCGGCGCCCTGCCCGCGGTCGCGGCGCCGAACGTGGCCCAGGCCAACGGCGACGTCGCGGGCGGCGGCACGCTGGCCGGCCTGCAGTACGGGCAGCGGGCGCTGGCCGGGCTCGGGCTGCCCTACCACGAGGCCGCCGGCAGCGCGGAGACCGCGCAGGGCAAGGACGCCGAGAACCAGAGCTGGACGTCGGTGTTCGGGCCCACGCACTACAGCTACACCGACGGCGCGGCCGAGGTCATCGTGACCGACAGCGCGCACGGCGGCCTGCTGGCCTCCGACGCCGACCAGTCGCCCGCGGCCGAGCAGTACGCCTGGCTGGCCGCGCAGCTCACCGCCAGCACGTCTAAGGTCGTCGCCGTGGTCACGGCCGTGCCGCCCTACGACCCGCACCCGGCCGGCGTCAGCCAGTTCACCGACCGGTACGAGGCGCAGATGTACGAGACGCTGCTCGCTCGCTACCAGGCCAGCCACCCCGGCGTGCACGTGATCCTGCTCGACGGGTCGGCCGCCGGGTTCGCCGAGCAGGTTCTCGACCCGCTGGGTACCCCGGCCCGGGACGGGCTGCCCAACTTCACCGTGGCCGGCGCGGGCGCCGTGCCGGCCGCGCCCGCGGACCAGGGCGGCTTCTACAACTACGCGCTGCTGCACGTGCTGCCGGACGGCACCGTCCAGTTCGCCGTGCAGCCGGTGCTGTCGGCCGTCGCGGTGACCGCGCCGCAGCCCAGCCTGGCCGTCGGCGCGGCCGAGCAGTTGTCCGCCACCGGCACCACCCCGGCCGGCGACGACCGGGCCGCGCTCGACGTCCCGGTCGCCGACCCCGCGTCCCACGTGTGGTCGAGCAGCGACCCGCGGGTCGCTTCCGTCGACCCGCGGAGGGGCCGCGTGGTCGCCCGCTCGCCCGGCACGGCCACGATCACCGTCCTCAGCGGCGGCCTCACCGCCACCGCGGTGATCACCGTGCTGCCGGCACCATGATCTGGGTGGATGGCGCGCATATAGCACGCGATAGGCCCAGATCATGAAAATTCGCCCTCGGCGCCCTGGCCAGCGCGGCCGCGCGGCGTGAAAACGCCCATTGACGCCCGGGCGGGCGGGGGGCTAGCCTTACTATTAGTAAAGTTTCTTATTAGTTAGGCGGGCGGGCCTCGGACTCCACTCCTGGAGGTCACATGCGGCTTGCCTCGCTCCGTACCCGCCTGACGCGTGCCCCGCGCGGCCGTGGCTGGCGCCGGCTGGTGCTCGTCACACCCCCCGTGGTCCTGGCCCTGGCCGGGCTGGCGGTGGTGGCTCCCGCGGCCTCGGCCCAGACCAACCTGCTGGCCAACGGCGGGTTCGCATCCGGCAACACCTCCGGCTGGACGTGCTCGTCCGGCGACTCGGTCGTCACCTCGCCGGTGTACCCGGGCTCGTCCTACGCGCTGGCCGGCACCCCGACCGGCAGCGACGACGCGCAGTGCAGCCAGGTGGTCAGCGTGCAGCCCAGTTCGTCCTACACGCTGACCGGCGAGGTGCAGGGCGACTACGTGTTCCTCGGCGACAGCGGCACGGGCAGCAGCGACACCGACGCCTGGACGCCCGCGGCGTCCACCTGGACCCAGCTCTCGACCAGTTTCTCGACCGGATCGGCCACGACCAGCGTGACCATATACATCCACGGCTGGTACGCGCAGCCCACGTTCTACGCCGACAACCTGGCGCTGACCGGCCCGGCCGGCAGCGGAGGCGGCGGAGGCGGCGCGCAGCCCCCGGCCGCGCCGACGGGCCTGACGGTCACCGGGACCACGTCCTCATCGGTCTCGCTGTCCTGGACCGCCCCGTCCGGGACCGTCACCGGCTACGACGTGGACGAGAACGGAAGCCAGGTCACGACCGCCACCGGCACCAGCGCCACGGTGACCGGCCTCGCCGCCTCGACCAGCTACAACTTCACCGTGGCCGCCTACAACTCGGCCGGCACCTCGCCGCAGTCCAGCCAGGTCAGCGTGACCACGGCCAGTTCCGGCGGTGGCGGCGGGGGAAGCGGCAGCGGCCTGCCCGCTCACGTGCTGATGGGTTACTGGCAGGACTTCACCAACGGCGCGCAGCCGCTCACCCTGGCCCAGGTGCCGACCAGCTACAACCTCGTGGCGGTGGCGTTCGGCACTGCGACCGGCACGGCGGGCCAGGTGGCGTTCAGCCTGGACTCGACCCTCGCCTCCGACCTCGGCGGCTACAGCCAGCAGCAGTTCATCAGCGACATCAAGACCATGCAGGCGCGCGGCCAGCGGGTGATCCTGTCGGTCGGCGGGGCGAACGGCACGATCAGCGTGACCGACGCGGCCAGCGCGAGCGCGTTCGCCAGCAGCGTCGACTCGCTGATCCAGCAGTACGGGTTCAACGGCGTGGACATCGACCTGGAGAACGGCGTCAACCCCACGTACATGGCGTCGGCCCTGGAGCAACTGGAGAGCGACGTGGGCTCCAGCCTGATCATCACGCTCGCCCCGCAGACCGTCGACACCCAGTCGACGGGGGACGACTACTTCCAGCTCGCGCTGGACATCAAGAGCATCCTGACGATGATCAACACCCAGTACTACAACTCGGGCACCATGAACGGCTGCGACGGCAACGTCTACGCCGAGGGCACCGAGAACTTCATGACGGCGCTCGCGTGCACGGAGTTGCAGGGCGGGCTCTCGGCCTCTCAGGTCGGGCTCGGGCTCCCCGCGTCAACGTCGGCGGCCGGCAGCGGGTACGTCTCGCCCTCGCTGGTCAACGACGCGCTGGACTGCCTGGCCGCGCGGGCCAACTGCGGCAGTTTCGTTCCTCCGGCCAGTTACCCGTCGATCCGCGGGGTGATGACCTGGTCCATCAACTGGGACGCATCCAACGGCTACAACTTCGCGGACACGGTGGCGCCCTACCTCGCGACGCTGCCCTGATCCCGAGTCGGCGGGACCCGGCCGGGCGCCCGGCTAGTCCGGGCGGCCCGGCCGGGTGGTCGACTACCCTTAGCCGCGAGTAACGCACACTGCCATGCTCGTCAGAGAGGTCGTCGACCGGAATGCCGCAGTACCTGCCCACGGCCCCGTACCGGGGTACACGTGACTTCCTGCCCGCCGTCATGTCGGTCAGGGAGCAGGTCTTCCATCGGCTATTCGCGGTCATCGAGCGCTACGGTTTCGCGCGCTACGACGGCCCGCTGCTGGAGGCGGCCGAGATCTACGAGGCGAAGTCCGGCCGTGAGATCGCGGACCTGCAGCTCTACACGCTGACCGACCGGGGCGGCCGGCGGCTGGCCATCCGGCCCGAGATGACGCCGTCGGTGGCGCGCATGATCGCCGGGAACATAAACACGATCTCGTTCCCGGCCCGCTGGTACTGCCTGGTCAACTGCCACCGGTACGAGCGCCCGCAGCGCGGCCGGGTGCGCGAGCACTGGCAGATCAACGCCGACATCTTCGGCTCGGACTCGCCCGACAGCGAGATCGAGCTGTTCGAGATGATCCACGACATGATGGGCGCGGTCGGCGCGACCCGCGACATGTACGTCCTGCGCGCCAGCGACCGCGTGCTGCTCTTCGGCGTCCTTTCCGAGGTGGTGGGGCTGTCGGAGGAGCAGATCTCCCGCGTGGCACCGATCATCGACCGGTGGGAGAAGTACCCGCGTGAGCAGATCGCCGCGGACGCGCGCGAGGCCGGGCTGTCGGACGCGCAGTTCGGCGCGCTGGAGGTGGCGCTGAAGGCCGGGGCGGACGTCATCAGCGAGCTGTCCGACTCGGTCCGCGAGCGCTCGCAACTGGCCAAGATCCTGGCCAGCGGCACGGGTGACCTGGTCACGTTCGACCCCACGGTGGTGCGCGGGTTCGAGTACTACACCTCGACCGTGTTCGAGGTCTTCGACCGCGACCCGCAGAACCCCCGGTCGCTGCTGGGCGGGGGCCGCTACTCCGACCTGGTCGGGCTGTTCTCCGACCGTCAGGTGCCGGCCGTCGGCTTCGCCATGGGTGACGTCACGCTGTTCGACTTCCTCGAGACACACGGCCTGGCGCCCGCGCCGGAGTCGGTGGCGGACGTGGCGGTCGCCGGGGTGAACGCCGACATGAACGCCGAGCTGCGCGAGGTCGCCCGGCACCTGCGCCGGGCCGGCCTGCGCGTGACCATGCCGCTGGACTTCCGCAAGCTGGGCAAGCAGATCGCCGACGCCGACAAGGCCGGGATCGAGACCGTCGTGATCGTGGGGCCGGCCGACTGGGCGGAGGGCAACGTGAGCATCCGCCACCTCCCCTCCAGCACCCAGGAGACGGCACCGATCGGCGACGCGGCGCAGATCATCCTCCGCCGCCAGGCCGCCGCGGGGGAGTGACGCACGCCCGTGCCTTCGGCCTGATCTAGCCTCGGCCGCGAGGCTAACTGCTGATCTTCTGCCAGCTTCCGTTCTGCTTGGCCCAGGTGACGCTGGGCAGGTTCCCGGAGCGATGTTCAGTCCGCGAAGCCCTGCGTTACCTGCGCCGCTATGAGCGGCCCGCCGGTGTTGACGTTCACGTTGACCGTGGTCTCGACGATGCGGAGGTCACGTCCGATCGTGACCACGGCCGCGACGGCCTGGTGCCCCTGCCGCGCCGCTGGGTAGACAAGCTCTCGCTTCCAAGCTTATAGTCGATATGACTATAACAAGGAGACGGGATGACGGGACTGGCTCACCTGCCGGCGCCGCTGGTCGGCCGGCTGGCGTGGCCGCGGGCGGTCCGCGGGGGCCCGCCCGCGGCCACGGTCATGAACGCGGCGGCGGACGGGCGGTCGGCGGCATGAGCGCGGCGGAGGAACGGACCGGCGAGCGCGACTTCCTGCGCGGCTACGACCCGGGCGAGTTCCCGCCGTTCGCCGTGACCGTGGACCTCGCGGTGTTCACCATCCGCTCGGGCCTGCTCACGGTGCTGCTTGTCCAGCGGCGCGACCACCCGTTCCGCGGCTACTGGGCCCTGCCGGGCGGGTTCGTCCGGGCCAGCGAGAGCACGGGCGAGGCGGCCGTCCGCGAACTGGCCGAGGAAACCGGCGTCGCCGCGTTCACCGGTCACCTGGAGCAGTTGGGCACCTATTCCGAGCCCGGCCGCGACCCGCGCATGCGCGTGGTGTCGGTCGCGCATGTCGCGCTCGCCCCCGGCCTGCCGGACCCGCGGCCGGGCGGGGATGCCGCGGCCGCGCGGTGGTGGCCGGTCGAGGACCTCGGCCTGCTCGACGGCGGCCCGGACGTGCCGACGCTGGCGTTCGATCACGCGCAGATCCTCACCGACGCGGTGGAACGGGTCCGCTCCAAGCTGGAGTACACCACCCTGGCCGCCGGCTTCGTGCCGGAGCCGTTTACACTCGCCGACCTGCGCCGGGTGTACGCCGCGGTCTGGGGCCAGGCGCCCGACCTCGGGAACTTCCGCCGCAAGGTGCTGGGCACCGAGGGCTTCGTCGTCGAGGCCGCGCGGTCGGGGGCCGCCGCGGCCGGGCCCGCCGGAGGCCGGCCGCCGCTGATGTACCGCCGCGGTAACGCCGCGATCATGCACCCGCCCATGCTCAGGCCGGCGGAGGACAGGCTCCCGTGAGGCCAGGGAGGAGCGCTGGCTGGCCACCCAGTCGGCCGGCGAGCGCTACCCGGCCGAGCCGGGGGGAATAGCACGGCGCCCGCGGTTGCTGGAGATACATGCAAACGCATATATCTCGGTTCTGCTCCGTGCGGAACGCGGGCGCCGGCACCGCGGGTGACGGCGGGAGCGCAGGAGGCCTGCCATGCAGTTCGGGATCTTCTCGGTCAGCGACATAACCCGGGACCCGGTGTCGGGCGAGACGCCGACCGAGGCCGAGCGGATCGACGCGATCGCGGCGATCGCGCAGAAGACCGAGGAAGTCGGGCTGGACGTGTTCGCGATCGGCGAGCACCACAACCCGCCGTTCTTCTCGTCCGCGCCGACTACGCTGCTGGCGTTCATCGCGGCGGCCACGAAGAAGCTGATCGTGACGACGGCGACGACGCTGATCACGACCAACGACCCGGTGCGCATCGCGGAGGAGTACGCGATGCTGCAGCACCTGTCCAAGGGCCGGATGGACCTGATGCTCGGGCGGGGCAACACGGCCCCGGTGTATCCGTGGTTCGGCCAGGACATCCGGGAGAGCCTGCCGCTGGCGCTGGAGAACTACAACCTGCTGCACCGGCTGTGGCGCGAGGACGTCGTGGACTGGGAGGGGAAGTACCGCACCGCGCTGCAGGGCTTCACCTCGATCCCGCGGCCCCTGGATGACGTGCCGCCGTTCGTGTGGCACGGCTCGATCCGCACCCCCGAGATCGCCGAGCAGGCCGCGTTCTACGGGGACGGTTTCTTCGCCAACAACATCTTCTGGCCCAAGGAGCACTACATCCGCCTGATCCGGTTCTACCGGCATCGCTTCGCGCACTACGGCCACGGCACCGAGAAGCAGGCGATCGTCGGCCTGGGCGGCCAGGCGTACATCGCCAGGAACTCGCAGGACGCCAAGCGGGAGTTCCGGCCCTACTTCAACGAGGCGCCGGTCTACGGCCACGGCCCGTCGATGGAGGACTTCGCGGAGCTGACCCCGCTGTCGGTCGGCAGCCCGCAGGAGGTCATCGACAAGACCCTGACCTTCCGCGAGCATTTCGGCGACTACCAGCGGCAGCTTTTCCTGATGGACCACGCCGGCCTGCCCCTGAAGACCGTCCTCGACCAGCTTGACCTGCTCGGCGGGGAGGTCGTGCCGGTGCTGCGCAAGGAAATCGCCGCCCGGCGCGACCCGGAGGCGGCGCAGCCCCAGACCCACGCCAGCCTGGTCCGGGCCAAGTACGGCGACCAGCCGCCACGCCAGCCGCGCCCGAACGCGAACCGCGGCGACAACGTCACCGGACCGGCCCCGTACCAGGACACCGCATCGCAGGTCCAGGCCGAGTACCCGGACCTGTGATGCCCGCCGGCCGGCATCTCGCCAACAACGCGTGGGAGGCGCTGCTGTCCGCGCACGCCACGCTGATCAAGGAGTTCGCGGCCGAGGACATCTGGGGGGAGATCTCCATGCGGGAGTACGACGTGCTCTACACGCTGTCCAAGGGCGGTGAACCCGTTCGCCTGAGCGAACTGAACCGTCACGTCCTGCTGAGCCAGCCCGCGCTGTCGCGCCTGGTGGACCGGCTGGCCGAACGCGGCATCGTGGAGCGCCGGTCCGATCCCGCCGACGGGCGCGGCGTCCGCCTCGCGCTCACCGCCGCCGGCCGGGGCCTGCAGCGCCAGGTCGGCCGGCGGCACGCCCGCAGCGTCGCCCGGGCCCTGACCGCCGGGCTGACCCCCGGCGAACTGCGGGACCTGGAGACGATCTGCCTGAAACTAGCCCGCCCGCCTGCCGTCCCCGCGGCGGCCGACCAGGAACGAGGTATCCGCCCATGACCACCAATGAGGACCGCGAGCCGCTGCGGCTCGCGGTGGTCAGCGCCGGGACCGGCGACCCCTCCTCGACCAGGCTGCTGGCCGACCGCATCGCGCAGAGCGCGGTCGACCTGGCGGCGGCCCGGCAGCACACCGCGGTGACGGTCAGCGTCATCGAACTGCGCGAGATCTCCGCCGACATCTCCAGCGCGCTGGTGTCCCAGTTGGTCACGCCCAAGCTGCGGCAGGCGATCACGGCCCTCGGCGAGGCCGACGGCGTCATCGCCGCCGCCCCGGTCTACAAGGCGGGCCCGAGCGGCCTGTTCACCGCGTTCTTCCACGTTCTGGACAACGACCTGCTGATCGCCAAGCCGGTCGTGCTGGCCGCGACCGCCGGCACCGCCAGGCACGCCCTCGTCGCGGACGACCAGATGCGCCCGATGTTCGCCTACCTGCGCACGCTGACGGTGCCGACCTCGGTGTTCGCGGCGCCCGAAGACTGGAGCGACCCGGCCCTGGCCAAGCGCACCGACCGGGCCGCGCTCGAACTCGTGCTGCTCATGGAGAGCGGTTTCGCCGGCAAGATCAAGGGTGAGTCCTGGCGGAGCTACCAGCACGAGTACGGCAGCGCGGGCGGGACCGAGGTCTCCATCGACCTCGACACCGACCTCATGCGGCTCGCGGCCGGCGGACTGTCTGTCCCAGGGGGGCCGGCCCCCCTGTAACCCCCGCCGCGGGGCCTGGGGCGCCGCGAGACCGTTTTGCCATCCGCTCGGGCCAGCCTTCGGCCGGCGAACGCCAGCTCGTTCGCTCTGGTATGGCTTACCATAGTAAGGTATGGCAAGATCATGCCGAACAGGAATGTGACGAACAGGAATGAGCACCCGGCCTGGTCTGATCGGAGGCGCGGCTTGGGGGAGGGGCAACTGATCGTGAGCAGCAATGTGCCGGGGCGGGGTGTGGCACCAGCGTGCCCGGCCGGGGCGTTGCTGGTGGCGGGGCTGGACGTGGAGTGGTCGCGCAATCACCGGGTCGCGGGCGGCAACGTGCCGTTCAGTTACGCGGTCGCGTGGCTGGTGCTGCCTGGAGGCGGGGCGCGCCTGGACGCGGTGCCGGTGCGGTACTTCTGCGTGCACGTGCGCGAGGCCGGGCGGACGCAGGACCTGGTCGCCAGCGCGGGCCGGGTGCTGGCCACGGTCCTGGCCCGGGCCAGCCTGGTCGCCGGGCATCAGTTCGGCAGCGACCTGGCCGCGCTGGCCCGGGTGTCCGCCCGTCCGGTGAGCGGGGTCGAGGCCGCCCGGACGGCCTGGCGGCGGCGGAGCCTGGCGCGGCCGGGCCTGCCCCGGATCATGGACACCTGCTACGACGCGGATCACGTCCTGGGCTGCCGTTCGCGGCGACTGGCGGACATCTGCCGGGATCTGGGCTTGCACGCCTCGCGGCCCGAGTTGCGCGATGCGTCACGCGCGGTGTTGCGGCGGCAATCGGTGCAGGCGGCGGGGACGGCGGCGCGGGAGAAGGTCATGGTGCTGAACCTGCGTCACGCCCTGTGCACCGCATTGGTCGCGGCGTATGCCGCGGAACTCGGACGCTGGCCGGGCGCGCTGGACATCAACCGGTTGCTTGCTGACCGGCTGAACGGGGCGTTCGGCTGGCTGGCCGATCCCGCCTTCGCCGGGCCGCCAGGGAAAGGGTGACGGCCGCCTCTGGGAAGATCTCTTAGAGTGCCCTATCGCTCAGGGATCCTGATCGTTCCGAGAGGCTAATAGCTGGCTTTATCCGGGGAATACTGCCGGGCCTGTCGCCGATTACTGTGCGGTATCGTTCAAGGCTGATCAAATAACGCTGAACGGATTATGACGAAGTTAAGCGCCCCGGCTTTAGGCCCTTTTCCTTGCGCACTCAGCGCGGCCGAATCCAGGTGACCTGGCAAACGCGTTTCCGGCATGGCTCTCTGACGTTAATTCGGTTTTCCGAAGTGACCCCTGTGCGGCGGTGGGGCCGGACATGCTCACGTTCTTCCAGGTCATGCCGGAGGGCCGCCCGCTCCACTGGGCGGCCCTCCGGCTGCTGCCTGGCTGCGCCGAGCCCGTCCGTTCCACCAAACAAGCCTCGCGGGTACGTCTCCATATTGACGCAACATCCCTGCAATCAGGTGATATAGATAATCCGGTAAGCCGGCGATCTTGGCAAGAGTGCCGATCACACCAAAAACAGTGCTGAGCTATTCTGAACGGCGCAGAACGCTTATGAGCGGTTCTGCGGCGGGCGCAGGAACCCTGCTTCCGTCAGTCCCGGCTACGGTGCGCTGATACGGACGGAAAGCGACCGCTAATCGCCGGGCGGGAGGCGGTGAGTGCGCCCGCACGTGCTCTCGCACGTGCCTTCGCACATGCATATACAGAGGCGACGTTACAACGCGGTTGAAATCGGCGTTTCAACATCCATCGGGACCGCGCAGGGAGTAACCTCCAGACCTACCCAGACGCTCCACCTGGGTAAAGCAGTCCTCCTGCCCGTCCGTTCCAGCATCCGTATTACAAGCTCAAGAGGTATACATGAACTCGCATCCCCAAGTCGGCCGGCCTCGCCGCGCCGCAGCCGGACAGCCGCCGGACGAGCCGGCCCAACGCGCGATCGCGCGAGGCGACGGACGTGATCCTGCGTCGGCCCTTCGCTCCCAGCCTTCCGCCGACCCGCAGGCCAAGCGCATCGCCGCGGCCGAGCACAGCCTGGAGAAGGCGTACGCCAGCGCCAAGGCGGCCGGCATCGATGCCCAGACGGTGGACGCCGCCTTCGCCATCCTGCGTGACTGCATCTCGGAAGCGAGGTCATGCAGCGACCAGGCCCGGCGTGACCTGGCCGTGGTGCGATACGAGCGCTACCAGGCGCGTCACCGGCGCGCGGACCCGGACCCCGCGGTCCGGGCGGTGGTTCCCGACCCGCCTGGCGCCAGCCTGTGTCCCGATCCGGCCGCAGTCCAGACATCCGACCAGTTCATGGATGCCTTGCGTATGTACCGGATCTGGGCCGGGCGGCCCAGTTACCGGGTCATGGAGAGGCAGTGCGGCCGGTGCTTCGCCGCGTCGACCATCTGCACAGCACTGCAGGCCAACAGCCTGCCCAGCCTGAACATGGTCCGGGCGATCGTCATCGCCTGCGGCGGGTCAGAGAAGGACCAGATCGGGTTCGCGGCCGCCTGGCGCCGGCTCACCATGCCGCAGCCGGATGCGGGTCAGCCCGCAAAGCCGTCGCGCGTGCGTGCCCTGTACCCGGTGAACTGACCGGGCGCAGCCGGCCCGGCGCCGCCTGAGCCCACGGCCGGCCGGCCGTGGGCTCAGGCCGTCAGGTCAGCTGTTCCAGACCTGGAACTCGGAGAGCTGACCGGCGGGCCACCCGGTGTTGGCGGTGAAGTTCAGCCGAACGTACCGGGCGCTGGCGGCTGGGAAGGTGATCGTGACCGTATTACCGGTCGACGGGTCGAACGTGTACCCGGCCGGCCCGGCGATTGTGGTGAAGGAAGAGCCGTCGGCACTGCCCTGGACGGACAAGGTCTGGGTCCTGGTGCTCCACGAGGCGGACGGCGGCAGGTCGAGGACGATCCTGCTGAAGCTCTTCACCTCGCCGAGGTCAACCTGGAGCCATTGCGGGAAGGCGTTGTCGGTGCTCTCCCAGTAGCTGCTGGGGTCGCCGTCGACCGCGTTAGCGGGCACGTACGTCTGGGTGTACCCGCTGGCTGAGGTCGGCTGGCCGGCGGCCAGGTTGGTGGCGCCTCCGGTGCCGGTGCCGCCACCGCCGGTGCCCCCGGCCGCGAGGAAGACCGCGAAGTCGGAGAGCTGGCCGGCGGGCCACCCAGTGTTGGCCGTGATGTTCACCCGGACGTACCGGGCCGTGGTGGCATTGAACGTGATCGTGACCGTGTTGTTGTTGGCGCTCGGGTCGAAGGTGTACCCGGCCGAGCCCACGATGGTCGAGAAGTTC
>DATAVV010000262.1:0-3515 GCA_036267555.1 Streptosporangiaceae bacterium
TTCCGTCCCGTCTGACCTGGGCGCGCTCCTGCTGCAGCAGGCCGCTAGCGCGGACGGCGCCGGCGCCCTGGGGGACACCACGCTGGTGGTGACGGCGCTCAAGGGCGGCGTCAGCGGCGGGACGCTGGCCTCGATGATGGAGCAGCTGGACGAGGTGCGGGCCATGCCCCGGCTCCGCCAGGTGGTGGACGACCCCTACGCCCTCAGCCCCGACCGCGCCGCCGAGCCCGACCTGGGCGACGAACGTGACCTGGGGCGGGTCAGCTACGACACCGCGCTGCGCATGTGGCTGGGCCCGTTCGCCATGGCCGGCATCAACACCCGGGTGGTGCGCCGCAGCAATGCCCTGCAAGGCTGGGCCTACGGCCGCCGGTTCCGCTACCGGGAGGTCACCGGGTTCGGCTCCGGCCCGGCCGCGCCGCTGCGGGGGACCGCGGTCAGCGCCGCGTTCAGGTCTGTCGAGGCCGGGCTGGCGTTCGGGCCATCGCGGGCCCTGCTGGGCCGCCTGCTGCCGTCCCCCGGCCAGGGCCCCAGCGACAAGGCCCGCCGTAACGGCTACTTCCGCATCCAGGTCCATACCCGCACCGAAGCCGGGACGCGGTACGTGGCGGCGGTCGAGGCCCAGGGCGACCCGGGCTACGCCGCCACCTCGGTGATGCTCAGCCAGAGCGCGCTGTGCCTCGCGCTCGACCGGGACCAGCTGCCCGGCCCGCCCGGCGTCCTGACGCCCGCCGCGGCGATGGGCACTGCGCTCATCAGCCGGCTCAGGGCGGCGGGCTTCACCCTGGCCGCCCGGCCCGTGTGACGAGCGGGCCTAGCGATAGGCTGCCGACGGCCCAACGGAGAGGACAACCATGCCCGAGATTCCCGCGTCTCACCGCGACCTGCTCGGCGGCGACTTCGCGACCCTGGCCACGGTCGGCCCGGACGGCCGCCCGCAGCTATCCGAAGTGTGGTTCCTGGCCGAGGGTGACACCGTGGCCCTGTCGCTCAACTCGTCCCGGCAGAAAACCAAGAACCTGCAGGCGAACCCGGCCGTGAGCCTGATCCTGCTGGACCTCGCGGTGCCTTACCGCTACGTGGAGATCCGCGGCGACGCGGAGATCACCCCGGACGGCGACCACTCCTTCGCCGACAAGGTCGACGCGAAATACGGTGCGGACCACCGGGAGCACGACCAGCCCGGCCAGACCCGGGTCAAGGTCGTGATCCGCCCCACCAGGATCAACGCCGTCGACATGCGCGGCTGACCGGCCCTCGGTTACCGGGCGCGCGCAGGCCTGAAGATCAGCTCGAACTGGTCGTCCAGGATGCCCATCGCCTGCGCGCGGGTGTAGACGCCGAACAGCACCGGCCACCGCAGCCCCTCGATCACGCTAACCAGGTGCCGGGCGGCCCGCCCGGCGTCCGCGTCGGGCAGCGCGCCGCTGAGCTGCCGCACGACGAAGTCGGTCAGGCCGGTGTAGGCCGCAGCGGCCAGTTCGCGGGTCGGCTCGTTCACGCAGGCGCGGCTGATCAGGCCGGCCCAGAGCCGGGCGGCGGTCCGGCTGTCCTCGTCAAACGGGAGCAGCAGGTCGCAGAACAGCCGGAATGTCTCGCGCGGGGTAGCCGGCTGACGCTCGGCCAGCAGCCTGGCGCCGCGTTCGGCCAGCAGCGTGTTGTTGTGCGCGAGCGCGAAGCGCAGCATCTCGTCCCTGGTCGTGAAGTAGTGCTGCACCGCGCCCATCGAGACGCCGGCCTCGCCGGCCACCGCGCGCAGGCTGGCCGCCTCGACCCCTCGCGTCGCCACCAGCCGCAGGACGGCAGCGGCGATCTCCCGGCGGCGCTCCTCGTGGTCGACCTTCTTTGGCATGGAGCGTGGCCTCTCTCGTTTCACAATGCGATTGCATTGTATAAGCTGGCTTTACCATGCGACCGCATTGCGAAACGGGAAGGGTGCGGGTGGAGAGCGGCATCGCGTACAACGGGGACGTCCGGATCGCCTATGAGGACTTCGGCCAGCCCGGAGGACGGCCGCTGCTGCTGATCAGCGGCCTGGATGACCAGATGATCAGTTCGTGGCCCGACGGCCTCTGCGCGGCGCTGGCCGCGGCCGGCCTGCACGCCGTCCGCTACGACCACCGCGACGCGGGACTGTCGACCCACTTCACCGGCAAGAAGAAGGCCTACGAGCTCACCGACATGGTCGGGGACATGATGGCGGTGCTCGACGCCCTGGGCTGGGAGTCGGCGAACCTGGCGGGCCTGTCGATGGGCGGCGGCCTCGCCCAGTTCGCCGCGCTGCTGCATCCCGGGCGGGTCCGGACGCTGACCGTGCTCTCCTCCATGCCGCCGTACGACCACAAGGTCAGGACCACGCTGCGCTACGTGCGCTTTCTCCCGGGCCCGTTCAGGCTCGTGTTCCGCCGCTACGGCGACGGGCCCGAGGACAGGCAGCGGCTGATGACGGACATCATCCGCCTGACCGAGGCCAGGAGCCTGCCGCTGGACGACGAGTGGGTCCGCCGGACCGCGGCCGAATCACTGCGCCGTCACCCCCGGGACCGGCACGCCCGGTCCCGCCAGCTCGCTGCCGGCTACAGCGCGAAACTGCCCGCGGGCGGGATCGCCCGCATCACCCAGCCGGTCCTGGCGATCAGCGGCGACGAGGACCCGATCATCAGGGCCCCGGCTGCGGCCCGGGCCCTGGCCCGGGCGGTTCCCCACGGCCGGTTCGTCCAGGTCCACCGCATGGGACACCTGCCCTCGGCGCCGCTGTGGCCGCAACTGGTGAGCGAGATCGCCCGTCACGCGACCTGAAAACGGATAGGCCTCTCGTTCGGATTGATGGTAGGAACGTCCTATGTTGCGCGCCGGGAAGATAAGGCTGCGGGCCCGGGTCGAGGCCGACGTCCCGATCTTGCATACCGAACTGCACGAGGACATCGCGATGCGCTCGTCGGCCGACTCGCGGCCATGGCGCCCGATCTCGCCGGGGACTGCCGCGTCGCCGTACGGGGTCAGCGAACCCAGCGACGACGCGGCGGTGTTCTCCGTGGTGGACCTGCCCGGTGACGAACTGGCCGGCGATGCCATCGTGTGGGGCCTCGACCTGCACAACCGGACGGCCCATCTCGGTATGGGCCTGCGGCCCGCCTTCCGCGGCCGCGGCCTGGGCACGGACGTGGTCCGGGCGCTGTGCGAGTACGGCTTCAGCGTCCGCGGGCTGCACCGCCTGCAGATCGAGACCCTGGCCAGCAACACGGCCATGCTCAAGGCGGCCGAACGAGCCGGGTTCACCCGGGAAGGCACCCTGCGCCAGGCCGCGTGGGTGACCGGGGAGTTCGTCGACGAGGTCATCTTCGGCCTGCTCGCTGCTGACTGGACCGGTGCTGACTGGACCGGTGCCGGCGGGCCCGGCGCGTGACGGTACTGCGGGTTCCCTACCACCTGGACGAGTACCTGCCCGACCTGGACCTGCCGCTGGAGTCCACCCAGACCATCACCGCCGAGCTGCCTGCGGGCGACACGTGGAC
>DATAVV010000263.1:0-3278 GCA_036267555.1 Streptosporangiaceae bacterium
CGTCCTCGTGGTGATGGTGGCGGGGGCCTGGGCGTTCAGTGCCGTGCGCGCCTCGCGGCGCCTAGCCGAGCTGGGGGAGCACCGCGGACGCTAGCCGTTCCATCTGCTCGCGCTGGTCGAACAGCGCGGTGAACAAGATGAGTTCCGCCCCGGCCGCGATCACCTCGCTGGCCTGGCGGACGCAGTCGGCCGCCGTGCCGGTAACCGCGGCGGCCTCGATGGCCGGTACCCGGACCCCGTACATTTCGGCCAGGGAGGCGTTCATCCGGTCCCGGACGCGCTCGGCGTCGTCGTCGATCCCGATGTAGACGCGCTTGGCGATGGGGAAGTCAGCGGGCTGCTTCCCCGCTTCGCCGAGGGCGGCCCGGACGATCTTCACCTGCTCGGCGAACGCCGCGGTCGGAGAGGACCCGGCGCCGAAGAAACCGGTGCCCAGCCGTACGGCCCGGCGCAGTGCGGGCTCGCTCGACCCGCCGAACCACAGCGGCGGATGCGGCTTGGTAAACGGCTTGGGTTCCATCGCTGCGTCCTCGAGCTGCCAGAACTCGCCGTCGAAGGTGACCCGCGGTTCGGTCCACAGCGCCTTCATCAGCCGGACGCCCTCGCTGAACCGGGCCACGTACCTGGCCGGGTCTACACCGAAGGCGGCGAACGGGCGGCCCTTGCCGCCGGTCCCGACGCCGACATCGACCCGGCCGCGGCTGAGCTGGTCGAGCGAGGCCACGCTGGCGGCCAGGTGCACGGGACTGTGCAGGGTGGACACGAACACGACGCACCCCAGCCGCATCCGTTCCGTGCACGCGGCCGCGTACGTCATCGCCTCCAGCGGGCTGAACCGCGGAGCCGAGCCGAGCGTGGCCTCCTGAGTCCAGGCGCTGTGGAAGCCGAGTTCCTCGGCCCGGGCCATGTACGCGCGGAAGGCCGCCGGGTCGAACTCGCCGTCGGCGTAGAACTGCGGAATCGCGATCGCGAACTTCATGGGAGCAGGCTATCGGGGACGCTCGTGCCAGAATCGTCCTGGTGGACGATACGAACGCCAGCCTGGCCGAACGCCTCCGGGCGATCTGCCTGGCCCTGCCGGAGGTCACCGAGCGGCTCAGCCACGGCGCGCCGACCTGGTTCGTCAGGGACAAGAAATCCTTCGTGACGCTGTGGGCCGATGGCCATCACGACAACCAGTTCCCGCACCTGTGGTGCGCGGCGCCGCCGGGCGCCCAGGCCGAGCTCACCGCGGCCGCGCCGGAGCGCTTCTTCCGGCCGCCCTATGTCGGCGGCCGCGGCTGGATTGGCGTGCGCCTCGGCCCCGGTACCGACTGGGCCGAGATCGCAGAGCTCTGCCAGGACGCCTACCGCGTCATCGCGCCCGCGCAGCTGGACGGCTAGCCCACGACCGCCCGGGTGATCTCGGCCGCGCAGCCCCAGGACATCGAGATGCCGGCGCCGCCGTGGCCGTAGTTGTGCCACAGCACGCCGTCCCCGAGCGGCTCTGCCTCCAGCCGCACCTCGGGCCGGACCGGCCGCAGGCCGACGCGGTGGCCGAGGATCTGCGCGCCGCGCAGGCGGGGCTCGACCGCGATGCAGTCGGCCATGATGCGCTCGGCCACCTCGGCGCTGGGCTCCCGGTCCCAGTTTCCCTCTTCGTTGGTGCCGCCGAGCACGATGGTGTCGCCGTGCGGGAACATGTACGTGATCCAGGGCGGCGTGGGGTCCCGGTTGACGAGGAATTCCTCGATGCCGGGGTTGGCGGCGATCACCACCTGCCCGCGCACCGGCACCACCGTGGGGTCGGGCACCAGGTCGAAGGCGGCGGCACCGGAGCAGTTGACGACCACCGGCGCCGCGCCGGCCAGTTCCGTCAGCGAGGTGACCGCGGACACCTCAATCGTGCCGCTGGCCCGCTCGAACCGGGCACGCAGGTACTCGAGGTAGACGGGCATGGACACCAGCGGCGCGGTGTAGAACCAGCCGTCGGTGAAGCCCCCGGGCAGCTCCGATGGCGCGCAAGGCCGCAGGTCCGGCAGGAGCTGCATCCAGTAGTACGGCTCGAGCGGGGCATGGGCGATCTCCCGGCCCGCCGCCATCCGCACCCCGGTACCGGGTTCGGCGGCGAGCTTGGACAGCACCTCGAACCCGGTGCGGCCCCATCCGAGGGCTCGCTCGGGCGGCCCGACCTTCACCGCGCCCCAGACCGCCCCGGCCGCCGCCGACGTGGTCTGCCCGGGTAGCTCCGCCGTCCTGATCGTCACGCTGCGCCCGGCCTCGGCCAGGCTGATCGCCGTGGTGAGGCCGGCTGCCCCGGCCCCGATTACGAGAACGTCCATGAGCCGACCGTATCCCGTGCTCCCGGATCTCCGGCCGGGCGCGGCCGCCAGCGAGGGACCTAGCGCGGGCGGACCAGGGTGAACGTCTCGAACTCGGTGTAGTCCGGCGTGGGTGACCCGGTGGCGCCGGTACCGGGATTGACCGGGTCCGCGCCTACCGCGTGGTAGTGCGTGACCTTGATGCTGGGCATCTCGCCGGCCCCGGAGCCGGGGTCGACGTCGAAGACCGCGATGCCGTAGCCGGTGGCGGTGTCGCGCCGCGCCGACCAGGTGGCGTCCTCCACCGCGTCGGCCGCCGCGCGCGCGTAGACGCCGGGGGTAGCGGTCAGGACCGGCCGGCTGGGCCGGGTGAACACCCTGGCCTGGCGCTGGCCGCCGGCGGCGGCGGCGCCGTACTCGTCCAGCGGGGCATCGGTGCCGCCGCAGCCCAGGATCAGGTGCACGGTGCCCTGGCTGGTGTCGAAGACCCCGCTGTCGGTGGTCGTCACCGGGCGCGGCCGCAGGGTGTCGGCCACGGCCCCGGTGGCTATCTCGCGTCCCGCGCCGGCGTCGGCGCCGCGCACCGGGAAGGAGCGTTCGTAGTCGTGGTCGTGGCCGCTGAGCACCAGGTCGACCTGATACTGGTCGAACAGCGGCAGCCACTCCTGGCGGATGCCGAGGTCGGAGCCGTTGCCGGTGGCCGAGGAGGAGGCGGCGCACTGGTGCATCTGGACGACGATCCAGTCCACCGACTCGTCCCGGCGCCCGGCCGCCAGCGTCCGCTCCAGCCAGGCGGTCTGCGCCCCGCCGGAATAGCCCCTGATGTAGAAGGACGTGCCCGGCGAGATCGGCGGGTGGCCGGTGCTCGCGGCCGGCGTCAGCGCGGCGGGACCGGCCACGAAGGCGGCCGCGTCCTGGTAGACGACGTCGTCGGCGTCGACCGAGACGAACAGGACCGAGCCGACGCGGAAGGAGTAC
>DATAVV010000264.1:0-2920 GCA_036267555.1 Streptosporangiaceae bacterium
CTATCACGACCAAAACTGCAGACAAATCATCCATAGCGCAGCCTGGCGGCGAGGGCGATCGGTACTTACGGAGGAGGCACGCGGTCCTGGCGACCGAGGCGGGCCGGATCTCCGCTTCCTAACGTCGTGGGTATGTACCCATCACCTGTCTTTCCCGCGCACGCGTTCCGGGACGGCGCGGCGGCTCATCAGGGGTCTCATCACGGGGCTCATCAGGCGCCCGGTCGGCATCGCTGACGGCCCGGGGGCTGACCCGGACGTTCGGCCGGGGCGATAGCGCGGTTCACGCGGTGGCCGGCTCGACCTGGACCTGGCGGCCGGCAGCTTCACCGCCGTGATCGGTCCCTCCGGGTCGGGCAAGTCGACGCTGCTGCGAGGCCAGCCGCCGCCTGGTGCTGCTGCCGGTCGTCCCGGTGCCCGTGCTGCTCGCCGCGGCCGCGGCGGCGGCCGCGCTCACCTGGCTCGCTAGCGCCTGGCCGGCTCGCCAGGTATTGCGGCGGACGCCAATCCGGGCGTAGCTCGACGCGTAGTAACCGCCAGCTCGAACTCCAGGGTGACGATCGCGCCGCCGGCGCCGCCGGTGATGTGCAGCCGGTCGCTGAGCTCCCGGGCCAGCCACAGCCCCCGGCCGTCCTCGTCGAAGGCGGAGTCGGAGCAGGGATCGGGCAGCGTGGCCGGGATCGCCTCGTCGGTGAGTCCCGGCCCGTCGTCGGTCACCCGGCAGCGCAGGGCCCCGTCGGCGTACCACAGCCGGGCCCGTCCGCGGCCGCCGCCGTGCTGGACCGCGTTGCCGGTGACCTCGTGTACCGCTAACACGAAGTCGCTGCGGCGCGGCTCGGCCAGGCCGGCCATCCGCACCACATCGGCCAGGCACCGCCGCAGCCGGGACAGGTCCTCGCAGGTGAAGTACATGTCGAGCAGCAGTGCGCAGGTCACCGGTCCTCCGCGAGCTCGTCGAGTACCAGCCGCCCGATCCGGTCCGCTCCCAGGTGACGCAGCGTCCTGGCGTGCAGGCCCGAGCAGTGGATCACCACGCGCTCGTACCCGTCAGCCTGGGCGATCAGGCGCATCAGGTCGCCGGCGCATCCCGCCGACAGGAAGCACAGCCGGGACAGGTCCACGAGCACCCGGCCGCCCGGCACGGGCCGGAGCACGAGCTGGATCGCGTCGCGGAACCGCTCCCGCGTTAAAACGTCCGCGTCGCCGATCAGGTGGACCTCGCCGTGCGAGTGCCGGGCCTGGAGCTCGCCGGGCCGCTCGAGCAGCGCCACCGGATGGCTGACCCGCATCTCCTCCACCACCGCGGGCGCGAACCGACGGCGGTCGTAGCTGCAGATCTCGGCGTACCGCCTGCTGGTGAACAGGCCGCCCGCGGACTTCTCGCGCCGCATCACGCCCTCGACATCCATGCCCAGGTCCCGGACCCAGGCCATGTCGATGAAGGCCCGCAGCCCGGCGTACCCCTCCCAGCGGGCCCGCGCCGTCTCCTCGCGCAGCCGGCTCAGCTGCCGCCGCGCGGTGAACGTGCGGTCCGGGTGGATCAGCGCCCGCATGCTGCTGAACACCAGCTGCCCGCGGTCCCGCGCCTGTTCCGCCCGGCCGCCGAAGGCGGCCATCCGCTGGTACGCCTCGTCGTGAGGAACGGCCGGGTCGCCCAGGATGATGACCTTCTCGCCCCGGCCCAGGCCCCGCTGAGTGAACACGGCGGGAACCCCCCAGCGGGCGTTATCGTCCCCGTAATGCGCAAAAGCGTGATCGCCTAGCCGCATCTGCTCGACCGCGAGTGTGTGCGCGTCGGCCTGCACGAGCGTGCCCCTATCTTGCTCCGTTAACTGAATTGGTCAACCGACAGCGGGAACACGATGTCGTCACCTAAAGTCATAATACGAGTACCCTACGCGAGTTCGCCTGTGCCCGCTGTAATTCAGGCCGATGCGTCTCGCGGCACCGACCGGCGCCGGCGGCCGGACCAGGCGGGGCGGCGTTACCATCTGCTCGACGGGTCCGGCAGCTTCGGGGCTGCTATTCGAAAATAGGGACATGAGGCGGATGGCCAGCTCGTTAGGTTAATATTGTTTCGAAAACCTGCGGGGATTATCGTGCGGATCCCGCTGGAAATCAGCGCGCTTCTCGCCGGGCCGCCGCTGAACCTGCCAATGATGAACATAAGACCGCGTACCCGGGCCTATCATCTGGTGCATGCGGCCGACGGAATACCCGCCGCGGCGGTGGCGTACCCGCGATTCCGGCACCGTACCGATTGGCCCCGCGATGACCACCCTGAGGTCGGTCATTGCCCGTCTCGCGTCGGTGGTGCGCTGCGCGGGGATCGCTTATATCGCGGTGCAGGTGGCCCTATGGCCCTCGTTCTACGCCGCTGACCCCTGGCGCCTGGCGGGGCCGGTCGCGGCCGGCGCCTGGGCGGCGGTGGTGACCGTCTACCTGCGGCGGAACTGGCCGGCCCCGCTCTTCGCCTGCCTGGACTCGGCGGTCTACCTGGCGCTGGCGCTGACCGCCGAGGGGTGCGTGCCGCCCGCCGTCCGTGACCACGCCTACAGCTGGCTGGTCATCGTCATGTCCAGCCAGCTCATCGTGCCGGCCTGGTACGCCCCCGCCGCGCTGTCGGTGCCGCTGGCCCTGGCCTCGCCCGCTGCCTACCTGGCCGGCCTGGCCCGGATGCCCGGCGCCGGCAGCCGGACGATGGCGGCGGCCGCGATCGTGCTGATCATGGTCGCGGCCGTTCACAGCTATGGCCGCCGCACGCTCTACCCCCGCGCGTCCGCGGCCGACGCCGCCCTGGACGAGGCGGACCGGACCGCCACCGAGCAGTACGTCATCTTGTCCAGGAACATCGAGCGCCGCGAGCATGAGCGGCTGCTGCACGACACGGTGCTCAACACGCTCACCGCACTGGTCCGGG
>DATAVV010000265.1:0-8584 GCA_036267555.1 Streptosporangiaceae bacterium
GACGTGCCGTGCAGCCAGGTCAGCGACAACATCACGGAGAACACGGCGAAGATCGCGAAGCCCAGGTTGAACATCCGGACCCGGCCGAACATGTCGCCCAGCCGGCCGAAGCTGACCACCAGGACCGCGGTCACCACCAGATAGCCCATGATCAGCCAGAGCAGCAGGCTGGTGTTGCCTGGCTGCAGCGGGTTCACGCCGATGCCACGGAAGATGTCCGGCAGCGCGATCAGCATGATCGACGCGTTAACCGTGGCCATCAGGACACCGAGCGTGGTGTTGGATAGGGCAATCCACTTGTAGTGTGGTGCGGCCGGCATGGGCATCCCTTCGCGCGGAGGCCTGGCTGGAGTAGTTGCTTAATGACAACTAACCTTGCTCGACCCGTATTCCGTGGTCCGCCATCAGGATCGGTCGGCATGTGGCTGAGGCATCAGGAAGACCTCAGGAATCATCCAGCCGACACCCAGATCGGCTGCTTAGGCTGGGGACATGGCCGGGACGAGCCGAGTAGGAGGATGCGGAACCGTGCGTGAGAACGTGGTCATTTCGTTCCGGGGAGCGAGCTACCAGATCGGGCGAGGGCGGCAGTTCTACGGCATCTGGCCCGCCGGAGTGACACAGCCTCAGCCCCTGGAATGGTGGCCGGTCACCCCCGAGGGCTGGTCCGGCGCATGGTCCCGGTTCACCTCGCTCGAGAAGCCGGGCACGATCGAGCCCGTGGCCACGGTCGCAGGGCCCGGCGCGGAGCCCGCCGCCGGGTCGGCGGCGTCCGGGCGGAGCACCAACGCGATCACCGCGGTCTTCCTGCTCGGCGTCGGCGTGGTCTGCGGCGTCGTCGGGCTCTTCCCCGCCTATCTCGGCGGCCAGAGCCTGGCCCAGCAGCCGGCCGAGATCGTGCCGCACGCCATCTACTTCGCCGCCTGGCTGGCCAGCGCCGCGCTGATCTGGCTCGGCGGAACCCGCCAGCGGGTGGGAGCGCTCCTCGCCACCGGGGTCAGCGCGGTCACGTTCGGCTTCTTCTTCGCCGACGCCGGGACCCCGATCTCCGGGGGCGCGCACCTGGGCGGCGCGGGCCTGGTGCTCGGGCTCATCGGCTGGCTCGCGTGCGCGGGCGGATCGGTCGTGGCCTTCCGGCTCCAGCCCATCGGCCGGCCGGGCAAGCCGCGCAGCGACGACTGGGGCCCGGTCGTGATGCTGATGCTGGCCGCGGTCGGCACGGCGGCCGCGTTCGCGCCCTCCTGGGATCGCTACGTCCTGCGGGTCGCCTCCGGAGCCTCGCAGACCATCACGGCGGGCAATGCGTTCGCCAACCCGGCCGCGGTGATCGCCGGGAACGTCGTGGTGATGATCGCGGTCGTGGCCGTGGTCGCCATCGCCGCCCTCTGGCGCCCGATCCGCCTCGGGGCCGCCCTGCTGGCCGGCGCGATCATCCCGATGGCGGCCGAGGCGATCTCCGCTCTGGTCCAGGTGGGCGAGGCCACCTCACCCGAGCAGTTCGGGTTCTCGTCGGCGCAGGCCAGCGCGAGCGGGCTCACGATCAGTTCCGGCGTCACGGCCGCGTTCTGGATCTACTGCGCGTTCCTCGTCGCGCTGATCGCGTCGTTCGCCTGGATGCTGGTCCCGCCGCACTCGGCCGTGGCCGACGGCTCGCACCTGCCCCACGGTGACCCGGCCGACGCCACGGCTTCCGTCACCGGCGTCGCCCCGGCGCCGGCGCCGGGGCCGACCTCCCCGCCGTCGCCCGACGCGCCGGACACCGCGCCTCCCGACACCGCCCCGCCCGCGTCTGACGGCGTGTCTGACGGCACGGCCAACGTGCCCGGCACCCCGCCCCCCGCGCCGCCCGCCCCCCACGACGCCGAGCCCGCCCCCCAGGACCCGCCCGCGCCGCCCGCCCCCCAGGACCAGCCCGCGCCGCCCGCCCCCCAGGACGCCGAGCCCGGCGCCCCCGAAGCCGGCCCCGAAGCCGCCGGTGGCAGCACCGCGACCACGACCGTCGCCCCGATCGTCGGCACCGTGGTCCCGCGCACCCCGTCCCCCGAGTCCGCCGACGGCTAGCTCGCTCCCAGCCGAACCACTGACCCGCCCGGACCCGCTCCTCGGCATCAAGCCGGGCCACCCGCACCGGGAAGCCGGGGCCAAGGGGCCGCCCGCCCCGGGGGAACCGGGGCCCGGGCCCCCAGGGCCGCCCGCCCCGGCAGCGCCAGGCGCGTCCGGTCTGGGCGCGGGCAGGGGCGCCTTTCGGGCAGCCCCACCTGACCCACCCGTCTCTCATCCATCGCCAGTAACGAAAGATCCGTTATTGTGGAGACTTTTCGGTCTATAGCACCTGTAACTCACCACAAAAACGGATCAAGGAAGGGCCTTAGCACGCTTGACCTTGACCTAGGGGCATGGCCCATGCTCGGTCCGTGGACGACCTGCTCACGATCGGCGAGTTCTCGCTGCGTTGCGGGCTGTCCCCGAAGGTGCTGCGCACCTACGCCGCGGACGGGCTGCTCACCCCGGCAGCCGTCGACCGCGTCTCGGGGTACCGGTACTACGCGCCGTCCCAGGTGCGTGCGGCGAGCACGATCGCGCTGCTGCGCCGGGCCGGGACGCCGCTGCGGGACATCGCCTCGTTCCTGGCCCGGCCCGCCGCCGCGCGCCTGGACCAGCTTGCCGCCTGGCAACGAGACCTCGACGCCGAGTTGACCGTGCGCCGCCAGGCGCTGCGCGAGGTCCGCGCGTCGATGACCGGCGTCCTGCCGTCGGCCGGCGCGGGCGGGGCGGGCGGGGCGGGCGGGGCGGACGAGTCCGCGGCGCCGGGGCGCGAACTGGCCAACAGCCCGGCGTGCCGCTTCACCGCAGCTAGCGCCACGGCGGCCGGCCGGGGCCGGGCCCGGAACCAGGACGCTGTGCTGCTGGGCGACGCGCTGTTCGCCGTGGCCGACGGCATGGGCGAGCACGGCGACATCGCGAGCCTGCTCGCGGTCGAGATCCTCGAGGCGGGTTTCGCCGCCGACCCGACCATGGCCGGGCTGGCGGCGGCGTGCCGCGCGGCCAGCGCCGCCGTCTGGCGCCGCGCGGACCAGGAGGCCGAGGCCACGACCGGCAGCACCGTGACCGCCCTGGCCGTCCTCGGCGCGGGCGGCGCCACGCCCAGAGTGGACGATTCTCAGCGCATAGAACGGAAAATCGTCCACCATGATGGCGGCCCGGCCGGTGCCGCCCCGTCTGACCACGGCGCCACGGCCGGCCCGCCGGGCTCGGGCCGGCCGGCCCTGGCCGTGGCCAGCGTCGGTGACTCCCGGGCCTACCTGCGCCGCGATGGCGTACTCCGCCGCCTTACCCAGGACCACAGCCTGGTCGCCGGGCTGGTCCGGGCCGGGGTCCTGACCGAGGCCGAGGCCCGTACCCACCCGCAGCGCTCCCTGCTGACCCGGGCCCTGGGCACCGGGCCCGACGTCGAGCCCGGTTTGGCGCGGGTCGATCACGAGCCGGGCGACCGCCTGCTGCTCTGCACCGACGGCGTGTTCGGCGCGCTGGACTCCGGCGAGATCGACGCGGCACTGGCCGCCGCGGACCGGCCCGGCGAGGCCGCGGACGAACTGGTCCGGCTGGCCCGCGACCGTGGCGAGGACGACGTGTCCGTGATCGTCATCGACGTCGGCGCCGGCCCGGGAGGCGAGCCCCGGGCATGACCCGGCCGGGGAGGCGCCCGACCCGGTTGCAGCCGCGTTACGGCTGCTGGTTTTCCGGGGTGCTGGCCGTCGCGGACTACCGGCGCTACTTCGTCGGCCAGGCCGTCTCCCAGCTCGGGGACCGCCTGGTGCCGGTGGCGCTGGCCTTCGCGGTACTCGGCGCCGCGCACTCGGCCGGTGACCTCGCGCTGGTCCTGGCCAGCAAGTCCGTCGCCCAGCTCGTGTTCCTGCTGGCCGGCGGCGTGATCGCGGACCGGGTGCCGCGGCGGCGGGTGATGCTGTGGTCGGACGTGGCCCAGATGCTGGCCACCGGCGCGCTCGGGGCGCTGTTCGTGCTCGGGCGGCCCGCGGTGGGGGTGATCGCGGCGGCCGCCGCCGTCCAGGGCGTGGCCGCCGCGCTGTTCCAGCCCGCGGCCTCCGGGGTCGTGCCCGCCCTGGTCCGCCCCGGCCAGCTGGCCGCGGCCAACGCGCTCAGCCAGGTCACCGAGTCGGCGACCCGGGTGATCGGCCCGGTCATCGCCGCGGCCCTGGTCGCCACGGTCGGCCCGGGCTGGGCCATCGTCGCGGACGCGGTCAGTTTCACGGCCAGCGTCGGGTCGCTCGCCCGGCTGAGCGCCGTCTCACTGCCGCGGGCCCAGCGGGCCTCGTGGCGGACCGACCTGCGCGAGGGCTGGGACGCCTTCCGCGCGCGGACCTGGATGTGGGCCATGTGCCTCGGCATGCTCGCCGCGAACTTCGCCTGGGCGGTCGTGGTCGTGCTCGGGCCCGTAGCCAGCCTGCGCTTTTACGACGGAGCCGTCACCTGGGCCATGATCAACGCGGTCGGCGCGGCGGGTGCGGTCGCCGGCGGCCTGGCCACGGCCCGGCTGCGGCCGCGGCACCCGCTGCGCTGGGCGCTGCCCGCGGCCGCCAGTTTCGCCCTGATTCCGCTGGCCCTGGCGGCCAGGCTGCCGGTCGCGGCCGTGGCCGGCCTGGCCGCCGTGGGCGAGACCGGGCTGCTGATCGCCACCCGGCTGCAGGTGACCGTGGTCCAGCAGGCGCTGCCCGGGCGGGTGCTGTCGCGGGTTTCGGCTTATGAGTCACTGGGGTCGCTGGTCGTCTACCCGATCGGTCTGGCCTGCGCCGCTCCGCTCGACCACGGGCTCGGGACGCGGTCGGCCCTGGCCCTCGCCGGCCTGGCGATGATGCTCCCGATGTTCGCGTTGCTCGTCGTGCCGAGCGTGCGCGATGTGGTCGGCCTCACGGCGACCAGGCCGCGGCGGCAGCGGAGTTCTGGTAGCGCGGCCGCGAACCCGGCGCAATCATGAGATGGCGGGCCCGGCTCCAGCCGGAGCCCGCGCGCCGGATGGCGGCGACGAACGGGTGGTGGAGCCATGGCATGGCACGAACGACGGGGTCGCCGCGGAGCGGTCCGCCTGATCGCGGCGGGGACGATCGCGCTGGCCGCGGGCGCGGCCGCGCTGAGCGCGCTCCCGGCCGTGGCCGCGGCCGCCCACGGGGACCGGCCCGCCGGGTTCTGGTACGGGACCGACAGCCGCACGGTCACGATCACCGGGTCCGCGCCGTACAAGGAGCCGGTGATCGGCGGTTCCTACGGCGGCTACATCGGCATGACCGGCAACTGGGCCAACCTGGAGAACTGCCACAAGATCCTGGTCTGGTCCGCGGCCAACGCCGCCCAGGCCAACGCGGACAAGGCGCGCGGTACCGGCGTCGGTACCGGCGTCTACTTCTTCATGGGCGGGCCCGGGGTGGACCCGCACTACAACGGCACGACCGCCGAGGCCAGCGCCTGGGGCGCGGTCGAGGCCGGCCGGGCCCTGGCCGACGCCGCGAAGCTCAAGATCACCTACCCGGTGATCTGGGCCGACATCGAGATCCCCGGGGACGCGCCCAACTACACGCCCGCGCCCGACAACGGCTGGAACTCGGTCTACACCTCGCCGTGCAGCGGCGTGGTCCGCATCTCCTCGGTGCCGGCCAGCGTCGACCGGGCCGTCTTCAACGGGTTCGCCAGCTACGTGACCGCTCACTCCAAGTACAAGGTTGGCGTGTACTCGGCCCCGGACATCTGGGCCTCGATCTTCGGCACCGGCTCGGCCGCGTCGATCCCGAACACCTACGAATGGACCTACGAGTCGTTCACCGGCAGCCTGTCCCACCATCCCGACGGCTGGTGCCTGAGCGGCACGTCGACCTGCGCGCGGTTCTTCGGCGGGGTGACCAGCGGCTCCAAGTACGCGCTGATGTGGCAGTGGTCGGGCGGCGGCGGCAGCGACAACGGCGTGGGTGACTTCGACCAGATCGACGCCAACCGCACGCCGTAGCGCCCGGCCGCCGCGAGCCGCCTCGGGTCGGCTGCCTTGCCCGGTCTGACCGCACCGGACGCCGCGGGTGAGCCTGGAAACGGGGTCCATGGCCGCGTTCGCCCCGGCCCGGGCGCTGTACGCGTCGGCGGGATTCCGGCCGTGCGGCCCGTTCGGGGACTACGCTGCCGTCGGCACCAGCGTGTTCATGACGCTCGAGCTGTAACTCAAACGGGGACTTGACGTGCGATTGCGAACTATTTGCGAATTAGCGCGGTTTTTTAGGTTCTTGACATGCAGAACCAACTTCTATCAGGCTTAGCGGCGGTATATACCCTCCGGCCCGGCACCGCGGGACCGTTCCTCGCGGCTGACCGGTGCGTGGCGCCTTTATTCACCCGGTGTCACACCCTTAAGCCTCCTGCCGGGCCGGACATTGGCAAGGACCTGTACAAGGGCCAAGGAGGGCTTGCATTGAGTCTGTTCCACCGTCCGGTACGCGCCGGCGCGGTCGCCGTACTAGGACTGGCGATGATCGCGGCGACGGGCGCGTTCGCGACCACCGCGCTCGCCTCACCGTCGGCCGCCACCCCGCGCTACGTCGCGCTCAGCGGAAGCGTGTTGTCCAACCACGCCGCCAAGATGGGCAGCTACAGCAGTTCCCGGATGTCGGTCGAAGTGGCCCTCGCGCCCCGCAACGAGGCCGGCCTGAACAGCCTGCTGGCAGGCCTCTACGCCAAGGGCAGCCACAGCTACCAGCACTGGCTGGCCGAGGGGCAGTTCGACCAGCGCTTCGCGCCCTCGGCCGCCACCCGTAACGCGGTCGAGCACTACCTGGCCAGCCAGGGGCTGTCGGTCGGCCGCTCGTCGTCACCGTTCCTGGTCCGCGCCGTCGGCTCCAGCGCGAAGATCTCCGCGGCCTTCCAGACCACGCTCAGCACCTACAAGGGCACCGGCGGCGCCCGGTTCTTCGCCAACGAGAGCGCGGTGAAGGTGCCGTCCACGCTGGCGTCGGGCGTGCTCGGCGTGCTCGGCCTGACCAACACCGTCCGCGAGCGTGACAACGTCATGCGCGCGACCACGACCAAGCGCCCCGCCGGACACCCGGCCGCGTCGTCGGGCGCGTCGGCTAGCTGCGAGACCGGGTACCCCACCACGGCGCAGCTCATCGGCTTCTACGTCAACGGCGTCAATTTCCCGAGCGGCTTCGGCGCCGGGCCCGGCTGCAGCGGCCTGACCCCGTCGCAGGACAACTCGCTCTACGGCGCGCCGCACGCGGGCGCGCGCGGCAAGGGCAAGGGCGTGACCCTGGGCCTGTTCGAGCTGTCGGCCTACCAGGCGTCGGACATCGCCACCTGGGCGCACCAGTTCTACGGGCCGGGCTTCAACCCGCCGCTGAAGAACGTGACCGTGGACGGCGGTCCGCTGAACCCGCAGTGCCCGGCCGGCGACACCTGCCCGGCCGACTTCGAGGGCTACGCCGGTGACATCGAGGTCGATGCGGACATCGAGACCCAGCTCGCCATCTCGCCGGACATCGCACACATCATCGTGTACAACGCGCCGAACGACGAGACCGGGCAGACCTCGCTGGACGAGTACACCAAGATCGCCAACGCCGACCAGGCGGACTCGGTCAGCTCAAGCTGGGGCGAGTGCGAGTCGGCCCTCGGCGCCCCCATGGCCCGGGCCGAGAACGTGGTGTTCGAGCAGATGGCCGCGCAGGGCCAGAGCATGTTCGCGTCCTCGGGTGACGACGGCGCCTTCGACTGCCTGGACGTCACCGGCTCGAGCGTCGTGAACGTCGACGACCCCGAGGCGCAGCCCTGGGTGACCAGCGTGGGCGGAACCTCCTGGGAGTCCGACAACCCGGGCACGAAGAAGCACCCGGCCTACCCGGCGGGCGTGGAGAGCATCTGGAACCCCGACGCCCTGTGCAACTCCAGCGCGAACGAGGGCGGCGAGAACGGGTTCTTCTGGTGCAACACCACCGGCGCGGGCGGCGGCGGCAGTAGCCAGTTCTGGGGCCGTCCGTTCTACCAGCGCGGCCCGCACGTGAACAACAAGTTCACCACCCACGCCAACTCCGCGACGAACTGCACGTTCGCGGCCAAGGGCACGCCGTGCCGTGAGGTGCCCGACATCTCGGCCAATGCCGACCAGTTCACCCCGTACGCGGAGTTCTGCACCGGCAGCGCGGCCACGCCGAACAGCGTGTGCGCGACGTTCAGCGACAGCCAGCCGGTGCCCGGCTGGTTCGGGATCGGCGGCACCAGCCTGTCGTCGCCGCTCTGGTCGGGGATCGCCGCCGACCGCGACAGCTTCACCCGCCACCGCAGCGGTAACTTCAACCCGCTGCTGTACCTGCTGTACAACCTGGACGCGAGCCGGTACTTCCACGACATCACCGGCATCGGCCAGTCGACCAATAACAACGGTCTGTACCCGACCACCCCGGGCTACGACCTGGCCACGGGGATCGGCACGCCGAGGATGGCGGGACTGATCACCAAGTCCGGCTGATCAGCCATCGCGCGGGCGCGGGGGGCCAGGTTCTGACCTGCCCCCCCGCGCCTTTCCGGCCCTGGTCAG
>DATAVV010000266.1:0-12545 GCA_036267555.1 Streptosporangiaceae bacterium
CGCCGCGGCACGTTCAGCACCCGGCGCAGCGACACCTCGTCGTCGGGGTTGGCGATCAGGCGCAGGTAGGCGAGCAGGTCGCGGACCTCGCGCCGCTCGTAGAACCGGACGCCCCCCACGACCTTGTACGGCAGGCCGGCCCGGATGAAGACCTCCTCGAACACCCGGGACTGGGCGTTGGTCCGGTAGAAGACGGCCACCTGGCCGGCGGTCGCCTCCTTCTCGTCGGCGAGCCGGTCCACCTCCTCGGCCACGAACGCGGCCTCGTCGTGCTCGCTGTCCGCGACGTAGCCGATGATCGGCGGCCCGTCGCCGGCCTCGGACCACAGGCGCTTCGGCACCCGGCCGGGGTTGCGGGAGACGACGGCGTTGGCCGCGGCCAGGATGTTCTGGGTGGAGCGGTAGTTCTGCTCGAGCAGGATGACCTCGGCGCCGGGGAAGTCGCGCTCGAACTCCTCGATGTTGCGGATCGTGGCGCCGCGGAAGGCGTAGATGGACTGGTCGGCGTCGCCCACGACGCACAGTTCGGCGGGCGGGCTGGGCGCGGCGGGCTCGCCGCCGCGGTCCGCGCCGGGAAGCTGCTGCCCGGCGAGCTCGGTGACCAGCACGTACTGGGCATGGTTGGTGTCCTGGTACTCGTCCACGAGCAGGTGCCGGAACCGGGCCCGGTACTCGGCGGCCACGTCGGGGAAGGCCTGCAGCAGGTTGACCGTCACCATGATCAGGTCGTCGAAGTCCATCGCCCCGGCCGCGACCAGCCGGCGCTGGTACTCCGAGTAGGCCTCGGCCAGCGCCTTCTCCCGGTACCCGCTGGCGCGGGCGGCGAGGGTCTCGTAGTCGATGAGCTCGTTCTTGAGGTTGGACACCTGGTTGGCCATGGCCTTCGGCGGGTGGTACTTGGCGTCGAGTTCCAGCTCGCGGCAGACCATGGTCATCAGCCGCTGCGAGTCGGCCTGGTCGTAGATGGAGAACGAGGACGGGTAGCCGAACCGGCTCGCCTCCCGGCGCAGGATCCGCACGCAGGCGGCGTGGAACGTCATCAGCCACATGGCCCGGGCCCGGGCGCCGGTGAGCGCCGCCGCCCGCGCCGCCATCTCGCCCGCGGCCTTGTTGGTGAACGTGATGGCCATGATCTCCCAGGGCGACACGCCACGCTCGGCCAGGAGGTAGGCGATGCGGTGGGTCAGCACCCGGGTCTTGCCCGAGCCCGCGCCGGCCACGATGAGCAGCGGGCCGCCCTCGTGCACGACGGCAGCGCGTTGCTGCGGGTTTAGCCCGTCCAGGAGGGAATCGGCGGCAATCGCGGTCACCTGCCCAGCGTAGGGGCTGACGCCGACACCCGCGCCTCAAGACGCCGAGGCGTGACACCGCAAGCACCCGCGCCCCTCACCCGGGGACTGACGCCGGCAGCCGAGCCTCATTCCCTACTCGTCGGGGACCAGCGTGGGCGTGGACCGGGTGAGAGTCTGCTTCTTGAAGAACGCGGGCCCGGTGAGTCGGCAGTACACGAAGAAGATCAGCCCAGCGATGGCCGCCCCGACCGCGATGACGAACGCCCCGCCGACCTGCCAGTGCAGGCCCGGCACCGTCCACATGGTGAAGTCGTTCGCGGTCGCGACGTCGTAGTCCAGCCACACGCTCCAGCCGCCGAGGAACCACAAGATCAAGGCGCCAGTTACCGGCAGGATCCCCTGCATCCAGAGATTGCGCGCGCTGCTGGTCAGGTTGCGCCGGTAGTACCAGGCACAGGCGAAGCCGGTCAGCCCGTAGTAGAACGCGATATAGAGGCCGATCGCGATGACCGCGTCACCGATCACCCCGATGCCGTTCGAGGCGTAGTTCATTCCCACGTAGACGATGATGGAGATGCCGCCCATTGCGAGCGTGGACACGGTCGGCGTCAGGAACCGGCGATGGATCTTCGCGAACGCCGAGGGAATCGCCTTGTACGCGGCCATGGACAGGGTGGTCCTGGCGGTCGGCAGGATCGTGGTCTGGGTGGACGCGGCGGCCGAGGAGAGCACCATCAGCAGCAGCAGGTGGTAGAAGACCGAGCCAACACCGCCGGCACCGAAGATGGCGTTGCCCTGGATGGACAGCACGTCACCCGCGTTGGCGATGTTCCCGAGGCCGTTGCCCTTGGTCTGAACCCCGGCGAACGACTGAATCGAGAAGATCACCAGGGCGTAGGTAACCAGCAGGATGATGGTGGAGAAGATCGCCGCCAGGCCCGGCGTCCGCTTGCTGTCCTTGGTCTCCTCGTTGACCGATACCGCGGTGTCCCAGCCCCAGTAGATGAACACCATCAGGATGATCCCGCTGGCGAACGCGCTGAAGCTGGAGATGTGGAACGGGTTGAGCCAGGAAAAGCTCGGCGTGAGGTGACCCGCAGGCGCGCTTCCGTTGCCGACCTTGACCAGGGCAACCACCGACAGCACCACCAGCATGATCAGTTCGATGCCCAGCAGTACCTTCTGGAAGTTCGCGGACACCTCGATGCCGACGTAGCAGATCGCCGTCATCAGGACGATCCAGACGATGCCGCCGAGCAGCACCCAGCCGCTGGTCGCGTCACCGCCGATGCCCTTGGCGCCGAACTCCAGGAACACGTACTGGCTCGCCACCTGGGCCAGGCTGGCCATGACCAGCACGTCGGCGACGACGATCGCCCAGCCGCCAAACCAGCCGGTCTTCGGGCCGAACGCCCTGGTCGCCCACGTGAAGGTGGTGCCGCAGTCCGGATCTGCCTTGTTCAGCTCGCTGTACCCGATCGACGTCAGCAGCATGGGGACGAACGCGAGCACGGCCACCGCCGGCGCCTGGAGCCCCACCGCGAGCACGACGAAGACCAGCGTGGCCGCGATGCTGTAGGCGGGAGCGACCGAAGCGGTCGCGATCACCGTGCTGGAGATCAGCCCGAGCGCGCCCGACTTGAGGCCCTTCTCGGCAACCTGCTCCCCAGGCTCTCCTGGCTGCTTCGCTTCTTGGATGGCGGCCATGGCTCACCCCTCCTGGCAGTTACCCGGCCGGGTCACCGTTCGGGCACGGCGAGACGCGCCGACACCGAACGCAACGGATCAAGCGCCGGCAAGCGACGGACCCAAGGCCCATCGTGCAACGGTTCTAGCACGTATCGCGCCCAACTGGCAACGATTTCCGTTGTAACAGCTGTGTATCACGACTGGTCCCGTTCATGACGGCCGCGCCCTGGTCTAGGATCGGCCTTATGAGCATCCGCCGGATTCTCCTGGTTGGCGCGGGTGGCGTCGGAACCGCTTTCGCCCGAATTGCCGCCCGGCGCCAGTTCGCTGACCTGGTCATTGCCGACTACGACCTCAGCCGGGCCAGCCGCGCGGCGCAGGCGGCTCCCGGCCGGTACACAGCCGTCCAACTCGACGCGCGTGACGAGCAGGCCGTCGCGGCGCTGCTGAGCGAGCACGAGTGCGACGTGCTCATGAACGCCACCGACCCCCGTTTCGTGATGCCCCTCTACCGGGCCGCGCTCGCGGCCGGCACCCACTACATGGACATGGCCATGTCCCTGTCTCATCCCCACCTCGAGGCGCCCTACGCGCAGACCGGGGTCAAGCTGGGCGACGACCAGTTCGCCCTGGCCGGGCAGTGGGAGGAGCGGGGCCGCCTGGCGCTGGTGGGCATAGGGGTGGAACCGGGCCTGTCCGACGTCTTCGCCCGGCACGCGGCGGACACCCTGTTCCGCGAGATCGACGAGATCGGGGTCAGGGACGGCGCGAACCTCGAGGTGGCGGGCTACGAATTCGCGCCCACCTTCTCTATCTGGACCACGATCGAGGAGTGCCTCAATCCCCCGGTGATCTGGGAGTCCGACCGCGGCTGGTTCACCACCGAGCCGTTCAGCGAGCCCGAGACCTTTACCTTCCCGGCCGGGATCGGCCCGGTCGAGTGCGTGAACGTGGAGCACGAGGAGGTCCTGCTGATCCCGCGCTGGGTGCAGGCGCAGCGGGTGACGTTCAAGTACGGCCTGGGCGCCGAGTTCATCGGCGTGCTGCAGACCCTGCACAAGCTGGGCCTGGACGCCACGGACCCGGTCACCGTCGGCGGCTCGGCGGTGTCCCCGCGCGACGTGGTGGCCGCTTGCCTGCCCGACCCGGCCACGCTCGGCGACAAGATGACCGGCCTGACCTGCGCGGGCACCTGGGTGACCGGGACCGGCACCGACGGTGCGCCGCGCGAGGTCTACCTGCACCACGTCGTGGACAACGCCTGGTCCATGGCGGAGTACGGGTCCCAGGCCGTGGTGTGGCAGACCGCGGTCAACCCGGTGGTCGCCCTGGAACTGATCGACTCCGGCGCCTGGTCAGGCGTGGGCGTGCTCGGCCCCGAGGCCCTGCCCGCCGCGCCCTTCCTGGACCTGCTCACCGATTACGGCTCGCCGTGGGCTTGCGAGGAAAGGGCGCCCGCGGGTAGGTAACCCCAAAATATTTAGAACGGAGGCCTCGTGGTGGATGACGTGCGCAACTTCATCGGCGGGCAGGAGACCGACTTCGACTACGACAAGCGTGCCGAGATCATCGACCCGAGCACCGGGGAGGCCTACGCCACGGCCCCCATCTCCCGCGAAGCCGAGGTGACCGCGGCGTTCGCGGCGGCCAGCGACGCCTTCGAGGGCTGGCGGGACACCACACCCGCCGAGCGGAGCCTGGCGCTGCTGCGGATCGCGGACACGCTCGAGACCCACGCCCAGCAACTGGTCGAGGCCGAGTCGAAGAACACCGGCAAGCCGATCGGGCTCACCCTGTCCGAGGAAATCCCGCCGATGGTGGACCAGATCCGGTTCTTCGCCGGCGCCGCGCGGATGCTCGAGGGCCGCTCGGCCGGGGAGTACATGTCCGGGTTCACCTCGTTCGTCCGGCGCGAGCCGGTCGGGGTCTGCGCCGCGGTGACGCCGTGGAACTACCCCCTGATGATGGCCGTGTGGAAGTGGGCGCCCGCGCTGGCGGCCGGCAACACGATGGTGCTCAAGCCGTCCGACACCACCCCGATGTCCACCGTGCTGATGGCGCAGCTCATGAGCGAGCACCTGCCGCCGGGCGTGTTCAACGTGGTCTGCGGGGACCGCGAGACCGGCCGGACGCTGGTCTCGCACCCGGTGCCGCAGATGGTGTCGATCACCGGCAGCGTGCGCGCGGGCCGGGAGGTGGCGGCCGCGGCCGCCAACGGCCTCAAGCGGGTGCACCTGGAACTCGGCGGCAAGGCGCCGGTCGTGATCTTCGACGACGCGGACCCGGCCAAGGCGGCCGAGGCGATCGCGATCGCGGGCTACTTCAACGCCGGCCAGGACTGCACGGCGGCGACCCGGGTCCTGGCCGGGGTCGACGTGCACGACGCGTTCGTCGAGGCCCTGGTGGACCAGGCCAAGAACCAGACCGTGGGCGGCCCGGACAACACCGACGCCGACTTCGGGCCGCTGAACAACGCGGCGCAACTGGAGCGGGTATCCGGTTTCATCCAGCGGCTGCCGGACCACGCCCGGGTGCTGACCGGCGGCGACCGGATCGGCGACCGGGGCTACTTCTTCGAGCCCAGCGTCGTCGACGACCTGCGCCAGGACGACGAGATCATCCAGAACGAGGTGTTCGGCCCGGTGATCACCGTGCAGCGGTTCACCGACGAGGACGAGGCCGTGCGGTGGGCCAACGGCACCGAATACGGGCTCGCGTCCTCGGTGTGGACCTCCAACCACGGCCGGGCCATGCGGATGTCGCGGCGCCTGGACTTCGGCTGCGTCTGGATCAACACGCACATCCCGCTCGTCGCCGAGATGCCGCACGGCGGCTTCAAGCAGTCCGGCTACGGCAAGGACCTGTCCATGTACGGGTTCGAGGACTACACCCGCGTCAAGCACGTGATGTCGTCACTCGACTGACACGTTCTGACCCAGCCCGATCCCGATCGGAACAAGTGTTTCGAAACAAGTGTTCCGACCGGGATCTGCGGGCGTAGCCGGGGGCGAAAGCCGGGGCGGGAAGCTGGGCTAGAAGGGGTAAGCGGGCAGGTCGCCGCGCACCGTGACCCACTGGGTCTCGGTGAACGCCTCCAGGTTGGCCCGCGGGCCGCCGAGCCGCCCGCCGTTGCCCGACGCGCCGACGCCGCCGAACGGGATCGTGGCCTCGTCGGCGACGGTCTGGTCGTTGATGTGCACCAGGCCGCTCGGGATCCGCTCGGCGATCTCCAGGCCCTTGTACACGTCCCGGGTCAGGATGCCGAGGGACAGCCCGTACTCGGTGCCCGCGGCCAACTCGACAGCCTCGTCGATCGAGTCGAACCCGACCACGGGCGCCACCGGGCCGAAGATCTCCTCGGCGTAGGCAGGAGCCGACGTCGGCACATCACCGAGCACGGTCGGCCGGTAGAACAGGCCCTCGTAGGTCCCGCCGGCCAGCAGCGCCGCGCCCGCGTCGACGCTGGCCGTCACGATCCGGTGCACGTTGTCGCGCTGGCGCTCGTCGATCATCGGCCCGAGGGCGACCTGGCCGGTGAACGGGTCGCCGACGGGCAGGCGCTCGGCCCGGGCCGCCAGCGCTGACGCGTACTGGCGAGCGATCGAGCTGTGCACCAGGTGACGGCTGGTCGACATGCAGATCTGGCCCTGGTGAATGAACGAGCCGAACGCGCCGACCGAGGTGGCCTGGTCCACGTCCACGTCGTCCAGCACGATCAGCGCCGAGTTCCCGCCCAGTTCCAGGTGGACCCGCTTGAGGTGCTCGCCGGCCAGCCTGGCCACGGCCCGGCCGGCCTTCGTCGACCCTGTGAACGCGATGATCCGGACGTCGGGGTCGGTGACCAGGGCCTCGCCGACATCCGCGCCGCCGGGCAGCACGTGCAGCACGCCATCGGGCAGGCCCGCCTGGGCGAAGATCTCGGCCAGCAGCACGCCGCCGGTCACCGACGTACGCGGATCCGGTTTCAGGATGACGGCGTTGCCGAGCGCGAGCGCGGGCGCCACCGACCGGATGGCCAGGATCGTGGGCACGTTGAACGGCGCGATGACGCCGACCACCCCGGCCGGCACCCGGCGCGCCAGGCTGAGCTGCGGCTGCGGGGTGCGGAGCAGTTCGCCGTAGGGCTGCGAGGCCAGGGCCGCGGCTTCGTAGCACTCATCGGCGGACACGTGCACCTGCAGGTCGCCCATGGGCGGGATCGCGCCCGTCTCACGGGACAGCCAGGTCTTGATCTCGTCGGCGGCCGAGTTCCACGCGTCGCCCGCGCGGCGCAGCACCGCGGCCCGCTCGCCGTAGGGCAGGGCCGCCCAGGAGCGCTGCGCGTCGCGGGCCGCCTGCGCGGCCTTGCGCACGTCCGCCGGGGTGGCGCGGCCGATCTGGCCCAGTTCGGCCCCGGTCGCGGGTTCGGTCACCGGGTAGACCCCGCCGGAGCCGTCCACCCAGCCACCGGAGCAGATCTTGCCCTGCCAGCGGCCCGTATCCAGCAGTCCCATCAGACATCCTCGCCTTCGCCGCCGGCGCGCCGTGCGCCGGCGAAGTACCCACAGGCGCGCGCCATGCGCCCACCTGTCCGCTTTCCGGTCACTACGTACCGATCATCGCGGCTCGCGCCGTCGGCTTGTCAACCGCTTCATCGGATATCCGCCCACTAAGATCAGGCCGTGCTTGACGATGCCGAGGTGCAGAAGGTCCTGGTCTTCGCCGCCCACCCCGATGACGTGGATTTCGGCATCGCCGGAACGATCGCGCGATGGACCGACGCCGGGATCGAGGTCGTGTACTGCGTGGTCACCGACGGAGACGCCGGCGGCAGCGACCCCGGCGTGACGCGCGGCGACATGGCGGCCATGCGCCGTTACGAGCAGACCGAGGCCGCCGACCGGGTCGGCGTGCACGACCTGCGGTTTCTTGGCTACCCGGACGGGCGCGTGGAGGCCACCCTGGACCTGCGCCGGGACCTGGCCCGGATCATCCGGCAGGTCCGCCCGCAGCGGGTGGTCTGCCCGTCCCCGGAACGCAACTACGTCCGGCTCGGCATCGGCCACCCCGATCACCGGGCGGTGGGCTCCGCCGCCCTGGACGCGGTGTACCCGGACGCGCGGAACCCGTTCGCGTTCCCCGAGTTGCTCGCCGAGGAGGGCCTGGATGCCTGGATCGTGTCCGAGGTGTGGATCAGCGGCACCAACGCGCCCACGCACTACGTGGACATCACCCAGACCTTCCCGCGGAAGATGGCGGCGCTGCGCGCGCACGTCAGCCAGACCGGCGACCGGGACGGCCTGGAGGGCTTCCTGCGCGAGCGCCTGGCCCGCGCGGGAGAGCAGGCCGGGTTCGCCGAGGGCCGGCTGGCCGAGTCCTTCCAGGTGATCGACACGGCCTGACCCGCGCGACGCCGCCCCGCGCGGCAGTCCGCCCGCCGGGTCCGGGCACCGCCTGACCCCGGCGCTGCCGCGCGGCATGCCCGGTATCGGCGGAAACCTCGTCTGCCCGCCGTGGCCGGCCGCCGCCCCGGGGTAGACCAGGGACGGGGGCTGGTGCAGCGGCGGCGTCGGCCCGTAGGTTGGCTTTCAGGTGCAATTGCCGTCACCAAGGAGTCCGCGCATGACGCACATAACCGTCACCGTCGACGGCGCCAAGTACGCCGACGACGTCGAGCCACGACTGCTGCTGGTCCACTACCTGAGGGAACGCGTAGGCAAGACCGGAACGCCGATCGGATGCGACACCTCCAACTGCGGTGCATGCACCGTGCTGATGGACGGCGTGTCGGTCAAGAGCTGCTCCGTGCTCGCCGTGCAGGCCGACGGCGCCGACATCACCACGATCGAGGGTCTGGCCATGAGGGGGGAGGCGGGTGGGGAGTGGCACCCCCTGCAGCGCGCGTTCCACGAGGAGCACGCGCTGCAGTGCGGCTACTGCACGCCAGGGATGATCATGGCGGCCGCGGACCTGCTCCGCGACAACCCGCACCCGAGCACGCAGGAGATCCGCGAGGGCCTGGAGGGCAACCTCTGCCGCTGCACCGGCTACGAGAACATCGTCCGGGCCGTGCAGCGCGCCGCCGAGTCCGGAGTGTCGTCATGACCGCGCCGACGCAGGCACCGCCGGCCCTCGAACTGGGCCGGGCCCGCGCCCGCAAGGAGGACGCGCGGCTGATCACCGGCCAGACCAACTGGACCGACAACATCGTCCTGCCCGGCATGCTGCACATGGCGTTCCTGCGCAGCCCGTACGCGCACGCCAAGATCACGTCGGTGGACGTCAGCGCGGCCAGGGAGCAGCCGGGCGTGATCGCGGCCTTCAGCGGAGCCGACTTCGCCGACGAGCAGGGCAGCCTGCCCTGCGCCTGGCCGGTCACGCCCGACATCGTGATCCCGGCCCACCCGCCGATGGCGGTCGACGAGGTCCGGTACGTGGGCGAAGCGGTGGCCGTGGTCGTGGCCAGGGACCGGTACGCGGCGGCCGACGCGCTCGAGGCCATCGAGATCGACTACGAGCCGCTGCCACCCGTGCTCGACATCAGGACCGCACTCGACGAAGGCTCACCGAAGGTGCACGAGGCGGGCAACAAGAGCTTCGAGTGGACGTTCGCCAACGGCGACCTGGAGGCCGCCTTCCGCGACGCGCCGGTCGTGCTGGAGCGCACCTTCCGGCAGCAGCGGCTGATCCCGAGCGCGATGGAGCCGCGCGCGGTGGTGGCCTCGTGCGTGGGCGGGGAGTTCACGCTCTGGTCGGCGACCCAGATCCCGCACATCCTGCGGCTCATGCTGGCCATGGTCACCGGCATCCCCGAGCAGAACATCCGGGTCATCGCGCCCGACGTCGGCGGCGGCTTCGGATCGAAGCTGCAGGTCACCGCCGAGGAGGTGCTGGCGGTACTGATCGCCCGCAGGCTGGGCCGGCCGGTCAAGTGGACCGAGTCCCGCAGCGAGGGCAACATGACCGTGCACCACGGCCGGGACCAGTGGCAGCGGATCAGGGTGGCGGCCGACGCCGACGGCAAGCTCCGCGGTCTTGACGTGGACCTGCTGGCCGACATGGGCGCCTACCTGATGCTGGTCACACCCGGGGTCCCGCTGCTGGGCGCGTTCATGTTCAACGCGATCTACAAGATGGACGCCTACAAGTTCAACTGCACCGGCGTGTTCACCACGAAGATGCCCACGGACGCCTACCGCGGCGCGGGGCGTCCCGAGGCCACCTTCGGCATCGAGCGGATCATGGACGAGCTGGCGGCCGAGCTGGGCCTGGAACCGCTGGAACTGCGGGCCCGCAACTGGATCGCCCACGACGAGTTTCCCTACACCACCATCAGCGGCCTGACCTACGACTCGGGCAACTACGAGGCGGCCACGGCCAGGGCCAGGGAACTGCTGGGCTACGACGACCTGCGCCGGGAGCAGGCCGAGCGCAACGCCGCCGGGGACCCGGTCCGGCTCGGCATCGGCATCTCCACGTTCACCGAGATGTGCGGGCTGGCCCCGTCGCGGGTGCTGGGCTCGCTGGCCTACGGCGCGGGCGGCTGGGAGAACGCCTCGATCCGCATGCTGCCCACCGGCAAGGTCGAGGTGGTGACCGGGTCGAGCGCGCACGGGCAGGGTCACGAGACCGCGTGGAGCCAGATCGTGGCCGACCAGCTCGGCGTTCCGTTCGAGGACATCCGGGTGCTGCACGGCGACACCCAGGTCTCGCCCAAGGGCATGGACACATACGGCTCGCGGTCGCTGGCCGTCGGCGGCATGGCCCTGGTCTCGGCGTGCGACAAGGTCATCGAGAAGGCAAAGGTGATCGCCGCGGCCATGATGGAGGCCTCGGCCGCCGACCTGGAGTGGACACGGGGGCGGTTCGCGGTCCGCGGCGACCCGGAGAAGGGCGTCACGATCGGCGAGATCGCGCTGGCCACCTTCGCCGCGCACAACCTGCCGGACGGCGTCGAGCCGTCGCTGGACTCCGACGCCACCTACGACCCGGACAACTTCTCGTTCCCGCACGGCACGCACCTGTGCGCGACCGAGGTCGACACCGAGACCGGCATGGTCACGATCCGCTCCTACGTCGCCGTGGACGACGTCGGCAAGGTGGTCAACCCGCTGATCGTCGAGGGCCAGGTACACGGCGGCATCGCGCAGGGCATCGCGCAGGCCCTGTACGAGGAGGCGGTCTACGACGACGACGGCAACCTGCTGACCACCACGCTGGCCGACTACCTGGTGCCGTCGGCGGCCGACCTGCCGTCGTATGTGACCAGCCGGACCGAGAGCCCCGCCGCGAACCGGCTGGGGGTCAAGGGCGTGGGCGAGGCCGGCACGATCGCCTCCACGCCCGCGGTCGTGAACGCGATCATCGACGCGCTCCGCCCGCTCGGGGTGCCCGATGTCCAGATGCCGTGCACGCCCGAGCGGGTGTGGCGGGCCATCCAGGCCGCCCGGGATGGCGCCCAGGGCAGCGCGGCCGAGCAGCACGAGGCCCGGCAGAGCAACCAGACCCAGGGCAACAGCCCGCAGGGGATGGCACCCGAGGGAGGCGCGTCGTCATGATTCCGGCCAAGTTCGATTACCTCCGCCCGGGAACCCTGGACGAGGCGGTGCACATACTCAGCAACGCGGGCGAAGAGGCCAAGGTGATCGCGGGCGGGCAGAGCCTGCTGCCGCTGCTGCGGCTGCGGCTCGCCTACCCGAGCCTGCTGGTGGACGTCGGAGGTCTCGACGACCTGCGCGGCGTCCGCGACGAGGGCGACGCGCTGCTGATCGGCGCCAGGACCACGCACTACCAGGTGGTCCACGACCCGCTGATCGCCGAGCACTGCGGGCTGCTGGCCCAGGCCGCGGCCACGGTCGCCGACCCGGCCGTGCGGCACCGCGGCACGATCGGCGGCTCGCTGGCGCACGGCGACCCGGCCGGCGACCTGCCCGCCGTGGCGCTGGTCATGGAGGCGACGCTCACCGCCAGGGGGCCGGCGGGCGACAGGGAGATCCCCGCGGCCGATTTCTTCGTCGACTACCTGACCACGGCGCTGGAGCCGGCCGAGATCCTGACCGGCATCCGGGTGCCCAAGCTCGGCGGCTGGGGCTACCACTACGAGAAATTCCACCGCACCGCGCAGTCCTGGGCGACGGTGGGCGTGGCCGCCCTGACCCGGCGCTCCAACGGGCAGGTGGCCGAGGCCAGGGTCGGGCTGACTAACATGGGGCCGGTACCAGTGCGGGCTACGGCGGCGGAGGCAGCCGCGGCGGGTGCGCAGGCCAGCAGGGAAGCCCTGCGGTCGGCGGCCAGCCACGCGGATGAGGGCACCGAGCCGCCCGGAGACCTGCACGGCGCGCCCGACTACCGGCGTCACCTGGCGCGGGTGCTGACCGGTCGGGCACTGGCAGCGGCGGCAGGAGTCTGAAAAATGGAGCTAGAGCACTCATTCACCGTCCCGGTCCCTGAGGAGCGGGCGTGGGATGTGCTGCTGGACGTCGAGAGGGTGGCGCCCTGCATGCCGGGCGCCTCCCTCGACTCGGTGGACGGCGACGAGATCAAGGGCCGGATCAAGGTCAAGGTCGGCCCGATCGCCATGACCTA
>DATAVV010000267.1:0-15996 GCA_036267555.1 Streptosporangiaceae bacterium
GACCTCGGATGAGATGTTCCAGTGGATCAGCCCGAACTACGAGTACCGGTACGTGAACCTCTGGCCGCGGCCGCTGCAGAAACCGCACCCGCCGATCTACATACCGGGCGCGGGCAGCAGCGAGACGATGAAGTTCTGCGCGGAACGCCGGTACACGTACATGTCCGTCTACGCCCCGGCCCGCGTGGTGCACCGCTGGTTCGACGGCTACCGGCAGGCCGCGGCCGACCTCGGCTACGTGCCAGAACCGGAGAAGATCGCCTTCTCGGTCCCGGTCTACGTCGCCGACACCGACGAGCAAGCGCACCGCGAGGCCCGGCCGGCCGTCGACTGGCTGTTCCGCAAGGGACTCAAGCAGCCGGGCGCACTGCACACGCCGCCCGGGTACATGTCGCTCTCCTCGCTGCGCGGCGTGCTGATGGCCGGCATGAAGCCGTTCTACGAACTGAGCTACGAGGATTTGCTGGCCGGCGGCCAGATAGTCGTCGGCAGTCCCGCCAGCGTGATCGCCCGGCTCCGCGGGCTGTACACCGAACTCGGCGGCTTCGGGCAGCTCAACGGGCTGTTCACGATCGGCCCCAGCACCCACGAGCAGGTCACCCGCAGCACCGAACTGTTCGCCTCCGAGGTCATGCCCGCGCTCCGCCCGCTCGGCGCCGCGCAGACCGCGACGCCCGCCCCCGCGGCACCCTGACGCGCTTCGCGCTGCCCACACCCGCCCCGACCTCGATCAATGTGAGTTTGGTGTCGTTATATGAACCCTGCGCTCACATTCATCGCCGAGATGACGGCCGCGATGAGGCAGGTGTTACCACTGAGGTTGGCGGGGGCGGGCCACGGCACCGGCCCGGGCGGACCGGGATTCCGGGGCGGGCGGGCCGGGGTTAAAGGAACGCGTCGAGTTCGCGCAGCAGGGCGGACTTGGGGCGGGCGCCGAGCATCTGCTTGACGACCTCGCCGCCGGAGAAGACGCTCACGGTGGGCACGGCCAGGATCCCGTACTTCTGCGCGGTCACCGGGTTCTCGTCGGTGTTGACCTTGACCACGTCGATCTGGCCGGCGTGCTCCTGCGCGATCGCCTCCAGCACCGGCCCCACCATCCGGCACGGGCCGCACCACTGCGCCCAGTACTCGACCACGACCGGCCTTTCGTTGTTCAGGACGTCGGTCTCGAAGCTCGCGTCGGTCACGGTCTTGACGGCGTTCATGGCGGCGGTTCCTCTCTCCCTGGGCTGGACATTTCACAAGGTAGCCGCCGTACCACGGTACGGAGTCAAGCGAAAAGCCGGCGCAGGCCCGCACCCCGCCGTCCCGCCCCGGCTCCGGCTCCGGCTCCGTGATACCGTTTTGAGCGAACGCTTTAATTATTCGTTCAAATATTGGAAGCGCAGGTGGCCCGGGTGGGACAGGCGAGCCAGGGCGCGCGGGCGCGGCTAAGGCGGATACGCGTGGCCAGGGCGGATACGCGTGGCTAAGGCGTACAGGCGTGGCTAAGGCGTACAGGCGTGGCTAAGGCGTACAGGCGTGGCTAAGGCGGACAGGCGTGGCTAAGGCGGACAGGCGTGGCTAAGGCGGACAGGCGTGGCTAAGGCGGACAGGCGTGGCTAAGGCGGATAGGCGTGGCTAAGGCGGGGCCACGGGCCAAGGGCGCGACCGCGGGCGGTCGCGGGCGGTCGGCCGAAACCCGCGCGGCGCTCGTATCGGGCGCGATCGAGGCGCTGCGGACGGCGGGGTTCTCCGGGGCCAGCGCCCGGGAGATCGCCCGCCTGGCGGGCTGCAGCCAGACACTGATCTTCTACCATTTCGGCTCGGTCAACGACCTGCTGCTGGCCGCGCTGGACGCGGTCAGCGAGCAGCGCCTCGCCGCCTACCGCGCCGCGTTCGAGCGGGCCGGCTCGCTGTCCGAACTGGCCGAGTCCGCGCGCAGCATGTTCGAGGCGGACCTGGACTCCGGGCACGTGGCCGTGCTCGTTGAGATGATCGCCGCCGCGCGCTCGGTGCCCGGCCTCGGAGAACAGGTGGCGGCCCGGATCGCGCCCGCCCGCGCGTTCGCGCAGGCGGCGCTGCGGGACGCGCTGGACGCCTCGCCGTTCGCGCGGCTGCTGCCGTCCGCGGATGCGGCGCACGCCGTGGTCGCGGGCTTCCTCGGCCTGGAAATGCTGGCCAACCTGGACGGCGACCGGGCCGCGGCCCTCGCCCTGTTCGACCGGGCCAGCGTGCTGGCCGCGCTGGCCGACATGGCCGGCGCGGTGGCCAGGCGCGGAGCACCCGCCGCCACCGGAGCACCGCCCGCGCCCGGCGAGAACTCAGGAGGCTGACCGTGACACCGCAAACCCAGGAGCCACCCGCGCAGGACCCGGCGAGCGCACCGCTCGACGTGGTCACCGGCGCGTTCAGCTACTCGGGAGCCGCAATCGCCGGCGAATTGCGCGCCGCCGGACGCCGGATCCGCACGCTTACCGGGCATCCGGGGCGGGCCCCGGCGGGCACCGACGTCGACGTCCGGCCGCTGGACTTTGCCGATCCGGCCGGGCTCGCCGCGTCGCTGCGCGGCGCGGACACGCTCTACAACACGTACTGGGTCCGGTTCGCCCACGGCGGTGTCGATCACCAGGCGGCGGTGGCGAACAGCCGGATCCTGTTCGAGGCGGCCGCCCGCGCGGGCGTGCGCCGGATCGTGCACGTGTCGATCACGAACCCCAGCCCGGACTCGCCCTACCCGTATTTCCGCGGCAAGGCCGAGGTCGAGCGGATCCTCGCCGGCACCGGGGTGCCGGCCGCGATCGTCCGGCCCGCGATCCTGTTCGGCACCGGCGGCGTGCTCGTGAACAACATCGCCTGGCTGCTGCGCCGGGTTCCGGTGTTCGCGATCGGCGGCCGGGGCGACTACCGGATACGCCCCATCCACGTCGACGACCTGGCCCGGCTGTGCGTCGGGCTCGGCGCGGGCGGCGAGGCGGTCACGCTGGACGCGGTCGGGCCGCAAAGCGTGACGTTCCGCGAGATGGTCGACGTGATCCGGACGGCGGTCGGCAGCCATGCGGTGGTCGTCAACGTCCCGGGACCGGTGCTGTTCTCGCTGTCCCGGGCGTTGGGCGTGGCCCTGCGGGACACGCTGCTGACCCGCGAGGAGTACCTGGCCATGGCCGACGGGCTGGCGGACTCGTCGGGCCCGCCGACCGGTGAGATCGCGCTCACCGACTGGGTCGCCGCGCACGGCCGGGAGCTTGGCCGCGCCTACGCGAGCGAGCTTGACCGTCACTTCCGGCCGACCTCACCGAGTGCCGTTACGCGGCCTGCGGGCTGACCGGGCCATCCGTAACGGGTGATCTTTGTGGGGCTTGCACAAGTCGGCTGACAGCCATTACGCAGACCAACACAAGATCATTTAAGTCTGCCCTTGATCGCGGTGGAAACCTTGCGCTCACGTCGGCCGACCTCTAGCATCCAAGGCAAAATTAGATACTCCCGACGACTGCATTGTCACATACTTTGCTTCGCGTGCCGTCACCTCACGTCCCGTGGCGACGGCAGGGCGAGCCGCCGCTCGCCTCGCACAAAGGGGCAGGTCGTGCCTTCACCACCAGGAGGTGGGGATAGGTGAGGACGCGGGAGCACGCGTCAGGCGCGCGGCTAGCCATCGCGCTAGCCGCCGCGATCGCCGTGGTTGCCGCCGCCGGATGCGGCAGCACCAGCAGCAATACGAGCAAGGGCCAGGGCGGCTCGACGCCGAGTGCCACCACAGTGGACACGTCGCAGTGCGGCACCAAGCCGGGCGTCAAGGCGACCGGCACCCCGATCGCCCTGGGCGGGATCGTCACCGACCAGCCGGGCACGTCGTTCACCGACATCGCGAACATGGCCAACGCCTACTTCACGTGCGTCAACGCCAACGGCGGCATCAACGGGCACCCGATCAAGTACTACATCGAGACCGAGCAGACCAACCCGGCCCAGATCGCGGGCGAGGCCACCCAGCTCGTGCAGGCCGATCACGTGGTCGGGATCGTCGGCAATACGAGCATCATCGAGTGCTCGGTCGACCATAGCTACTGGCAGAAGCTCGGCTTCTACATCATCGACTCGGGGATCGCGCCCGAGTGCTGGTCCACCCCGAACAGCTCCGCGGTCAACATGGGCCCGAGGTACAGCTCGGACGGGGCGGTGCAGTACGCGCTCTCGCAGCACGCCTCGAAGATCGTGTTCGATCAGTCCAACGTCCCGGGTACCGGCTACATCGCGGCCGGCCCGGCCGCGCTCGCGGCCGCCGCGCACGTGCCGATCGTGCAGCTCACCGAGAACGTGCCGATCTCGGACGCCGACTCTGTGGCGATCAAGGAGGTCGACGACGCGGGGCCGGACGGCGCCGTGGTGCTGAACTTCACCCCGCCGGAGGCCCTGGTGATCCTCCAGGCCGCGCAGAAGCTCGGCATCGAGGACCGGGTCAAGCTCTGGGGCTGCTCGACGCCGTGTGACACCGACTTCCTGGCCAAGTCGCTGGGCCCGAAGTGGAACAGCAAGCTGTTCGTCAACGCCGAGCTCACCCCGGCCGACGGCACCAACACGACGACGATGAATCTCTACCGGGCCATCTTCGCGCAGTACGGCAAGGCGGTGTCGGGTGGCATCGGCAGCTTCAGCCAGTTCGGGTTCGCCGAGGCCGAGGTCGCGGTGCACGCGCTGGAGACGATCAACGGCGCGTACACGGTGCAGAGCGTGAACGCCGCGTTCAAGGCGGTGCAGGACTTCAACACCGGCATGCTGTGCCAGCTCTGGACCTACGGCAGCTACCCGATGCACATCCCCAACAACGAGGACTACACGGTCACGCCGGACAACGGGAAGATGGTCACGGCCCGGGGCTGCACGCAGATCTCGTCGGTCGACCCTCAGATCGCGGCGTACCGCAAGGTCGCGGGCGTGGCCAAGGCCGCCCCGTGAGGGCGGGGGCGAGCCGCAGCCCGGCCGCCCGGGCGCCGGGGTAGCCGGGCGATGCCGGGCTGGCAGGACTTCCAGCCGTTCATCGTGAGCGGCCTCGCGCTGGGCGGGGTCTACGCCCTGTCCGGGGTGGGCATGGTCGTCCTCTACCAGGCCACCGGCGTGGTGTACCTGGCGTTCGGCGCCGTCGGCGCGATGGGCGCCCTGATCGCCTGGTCGCTGACTGACGCGGGCGCGCCCGGCTGGGCCGGCTGGCTGGCCTGCGTGGCGTTCGGCGCGGTGGTGACGCTGGCCTACGGCATGGTGTTCGGCCCGGCCCTGGCCAAGCGAGATCCGCTGGTCAAGGCGACGGCCACGCTTGGGCTCACGCTGGTGCTGTTCGGGCTGATGGACCTGCTGTGGACGACCAGCGGCGGCCAGGCCCGGTCGATCACGCTGCCCACCGACGGCAGCGGCTTCGGCATCGGCCAGGTTCAGGTGGACTGGACGCAGGTGATCAGCCTGGCGGTCGGGATCGCGATCGCGGTGGCGACCGGGTTGTTCCTGCGTCTCACCAAGCTGGGCACGGCCATGCGGGCCATGGCCAACGACCGGGAGATCACCGCGACGCTCGGCGTGCCGGTCCGGCGGGTGGAAGCGGCGGCCTGGCTCGGCTGCGGCGTCCTGGCCGGCGTGGCCGGGATCCTGCTGGCCGACCTGGTCGCGCTCGACGCGACCACGCTGACGTTCCTGGTCATCTCGTCGCTGGCCGCCGCGCTGATCGCCCGGCTGCGGTCGATCACGCTGACGTTCCTGGCCGCGATCGTGGTCGGTCTCGTACACGACCTGCTGACCCCGGTCCAGTCGCTCACCAACTACCGCGACATGACCCCGTTCGTGCTGGCCGCCGTGGCCCTGCTGGTGCTCTCGCGGCACCGGGCGATCGCGCGATCGCGGGAGGAGGCCTGATGGCGGGCGGCACGGGGCTGCTCGCCCGGGCCCGGCCGCGGCTGGCACAGCGGCTAGCACTGCGCCGGCCGCTGCGCGGGCCGCAACGCCGCCACCGGGGCGCCGCGGCCGCGCAAGCGGCCGTGACCGCCGCGCTGCTGCTGTTCACGCTGCTGGCCCTGCCGGAACTGCTGAGCCTGTACTACATCGACGCGATGACGCAGGTGGCGGTGTATTCGGTGGTCGCGCTCGGCCTCGGGGTGCTGGTGGGCCGGGTCGGGCTGGTCTCGCTCGGCCAGGTCGCCGTGCTCGCGATCGGCGCCTGGGTCGCGGCCCGGCTGCTGTTCGCCACCGCCCAGCCGTACCCGCTGATCCTGCTCGAGGCCGGCCTGATCACGATGGCGGCGGGCACGGTGATCGGCCTGCCCGCGCTGCGGCTGCGCGGGCTGTACCTGGCCCTGATCACGCTGATGCTGGCGGGCGCGATCACCGTCGTGCTGGCCACCACCAACTTCCCCAACGGCGGCCACGGCTTCCTGGGCTACAACGGCGGGTCCGTGCACATCCCGGCGATCAGGCGGCCCGGCATCGCCGGGAGCGACCCGGCCTACTTCCGCTACGCGGTCGTGGTCGCGGCGCTGATGTTCCTGCTGGCCGGCGCGCACCTCCGGACCAGGCCCGGCCGGGCCTGGGCGGCGATACGGCGCAGCGAGCCGGCCGCGCTGGCCGCGGGCATCAACACCACGTTCTACAAGCTGTGGGCGCTCGCGCTGGCCTCGTTCATCACCGGCGTGGCGGGCGGCGTGCTGGCCGGCGCCGTCCAGTACCTCTACTCGATCGACTTCCCCACCTATTACTCGATCACGCTGCTGGCCGTGGTGCTGATGGGCGGCGCCTACAGCCTGTGGGGCGCGGTCGTGGCCGGGCTGCTGTACCAGTTGCTGCCGGCGCTGCTGCACAACTGGGGCGTGTCGGCCGACTGGCTGACGATCGTGTTCGGCGTGGGCGTGCTGCAGGTGCTGACCACCGCCCCGGCCGGGCTGGCCGAGCAGGTGCCGCGGGACCTGCGGCGGCTGGCGCGGCTGGCGCGCCGCCTGGGCCGGGGCAAGGAGGCGGGGGAGGTGACCGCGCGGTGATCGAGGTGGCCGGCCTGACCGTCCGCTTCGGCGGCGTCACCTCGCTCGACGGCATGAGCGTGACGTTCGAGGCCGGGACCTGCGGGCTGATCGGGCCCAACGGCGCGGGCAAGACCACGTTCTTCAACGTCCTGAGCGGGTTCGTCCGGCCCGCCGCGGGCACCGTGCGCGCGTTCGGCGAGGACCTGCTGGCGATCATTCACTTCCGCCGCGCCCGGTGGGGAATGCGGCGGACGTTCCAGACCGAGCAGGCCGTCGAGGAGCTTTCGGTGTTCGAAAACGTGGCGATGGTCCACGAGCATTCGCGTCTTGGCCGCTCCTCCCGGCGCGGCGACGTTCTCGACGCGATCTCGTTCACCGGGCTGGACGGCGACCCTTACGCCAAGGTCGCCGCGCTGGCCGCGGGCCAGCGGCGCCTGGTCGAGGTGGCCCGGGCCGTGGTCGGGCGGCCGAGGCTGGTGCTGCTGGACGAGCCGGCGGCGGGCCTGCCCGACGAGGAGACCGGGCACCTGGCCGAGGTGATCCGGCAGATCCCGGCCCGCACCGGGGCGCTGACGATCCTCGTCGACCACGACATGAGCCTGGTGTCGGCGTGCTGCCAGACCACCGCCGTGCTCGACTTCGGCAAGCTGATCGCGTCGGGCCCGACCGCGCAGGTGCTGCGGGACGAGCGGGTGATCCGCGCCTACCTGGGCACGGCGGAGGTGCTGTGAAGGAGCCGGAGGGCGCGCGTGCCGGCAACACCGTGAACGAGCCGGAGGGCGCGCGTCTAGCCAAAACCGTGAACGAGCCGGAGGGCGCGCGTCTAGCCAAAACAGTGAACGAGCCGGAGGGCGCGCGTCTAGCCAAAACAGTGAACGAGGCGCCGTCCGCTCGTGGCGAGACGCTCCGGCCGCCCCCCGAACGCGGCGCCGAGGTACTCAGCCTGCGCGACATCACCGTCGAGCGGGGCCGGCGCGCCGTGGTCAGGGACGTCTCGATCGAGATCCCGGCGGGCGAGGTGACCGCCCTGCTCGGGCCCAACGGGGCCGGGAAGTCCAGCCTGGTGCTGGCGGTCGGCGGCGTGCTGCGGCCGCAGGCCGGCTCGGTCCTGCTAGACGGCCGCGACCTGGCGGGCCGCCGGCCCGAGCAGATCCGCCGCGCCGGGGTCGCGATCGTCCCCGAGGGGCGGCGGCTGCTGCCGGACTTGACCGTCGAGGACAACATCCGCGTCGCCGCCTATGCCCTGCCCCGCGAGCAGGCCCGGGCCGGGCGTGAGCGGGTCCTGGAACTGTTCCCGGAGATCGGCCGGCGGCTGGGCGCCCCGGCGCGGATGCTGTCCGGCGGCGAGCAGCAGATGGTCGTGCTGGCCCAGGCCCTGATCGGCGAGCCGCGCTACATCCTGATCGACGAGCTCTCGCTGGGGCTGGCGCCGGTGATCGTCAACCGGCTGATCCCGGCGATCCGCTCGGTCGCGGAGGCCGGCATCGGCGTGCTGCTGATCGAGCAGTTCGCGACCGTCGCGCTGGGGCTGGCGGGCCGCGCCCACGTGATGGAGGGCGGCCGCATGCGCTTCTCCGGGCAGGCCAGGGAACTGCGCGAGAAGCCGGAACTGCTCCGGTCGGCGTACCTGCTGCGCGGCAGCGCCGGGCCGCCCGGAGCGGGCTGATGCGCGCCGCGGTTACCGAGGGCGCGGGCCGCATGGCGGTGCTGGACCGCCCCGGGCCCGCGGCGCCAGGCCAGGGCGAGGTCGAGATCCGGCCCGAGGCGGTCGGGATCTGCGGCTCGGACTACCACTTCTTTACCGGGGAACTGTCGGAGGCGGCCGGGGGCTCGCAGTTCCCCCGGGTCCAGGGCCACGAACTGGCCGGCTCGATCACCGCCCTCGGCCCGGGCTGCCGCGACGAACTCACGGCCGGGCAGCGGGTCGCGGTCTGGCCGCTGCACCCCTGCCGGGCGTGCTACCCGTGCCGGGCCGGGCGGCCCAACGCGTGTGAGCGGCTGACGCTCACCGGGATCCACCTCGACGGCGGCCTGCAGGAACGGCTGGTCATCGGCCAGCGGCAGGTGTTCCCGATCGTGGTCGGCCCGCCCGCGGCCGCGGCCCTGGCCGAGCCGGTGTCGATCGCCGTGCGCGCGGTGAACCGGGCCGCGGTCGAGCCCGGCGAGCGGGCCGTGATCCTGGGGGCCGGGCCGATCGGGCAGTGCATCGGCCTGGTCGCGCGCGAGCGCGGGGCGCGGACGCTGCTGGTCGATTTGCGGCCCGGGCGCCTCGCGCTCGCTGCCGAGCTAGGTGCCGACACGCTGGCCTGGTCCGGCGCGGATCAGGTCGTCGCGGCCGCGCGCCGGTGGGCCGGGCCGGCCGGGCCGCCGGTGGTGTTCGACGCCACTGGCGCCGCGGCCGCGACGGAGGCGATGGTCGGCATGGTCGCCCGGGCCGGGCGCGCCGTGCAGGTCGGGATGTCCAACGAGCAGGCCCGGATCCGGGTGGGCAGCCTGACCGAGAAGGAACTCGACCTGCTCGGGGTGAGCTGCTGCGGCGAGCAAGAGTTCGCCGCGGCCGTGGCCGTGACCGAGCGCAGCGCCGCGGCCCTGGCCCGGCTCGTCAGCCACGAGTTCAGCCTGGACGAGGCGCCCGAGGCGATCCGTTTCGCGATCGCCCATCCCGCCGAGGTCATGAAGGTGGTGATCAGGAGCACGTGAGCCGCGCCGCCACCCGGCGCGCAACGGCAGGTTTCGCCGCCTCGCCCCGCGAGGCACAGCAGGAAGGCACCCCACATGACCACCACAGCCGGCGACGTCATCGCCAACTACGTCGAGATCGAAGCGCGCGTGGACAAGATGCGGGACAAGTACGCCCCGCAGGAGGGCTACGTCGACGGCGAGGGCTCGCCTTGGGTCCCGTTCGTGCCCAACGTCTACATCAAGCATCTCACCTTCGACGTGCGCAGCAGCAGCGCCGCCAACGTGCTCTGGGTCCAGGCCGGCGGCGAACTGGGCCGGCACCGGCACCGCGGGCCGGTCTCCGGCTACGTGATCGAGGGCACCTGGCTGTACCGGGAGTACTCCTGGGTGGCGAAGGCCGGCGACTTCGTGCGGGAGAGCCCGGGCCGGACCCACACGCTCTACTCGGAGAAGGGCATGAAGACGTTCTTCTGGCTCAACGGCCCGCTGGAGTTCCTGGACGAGCAGGACCGGGTCATGGAGACCGTCGACGTGTTCTGGTTCATCAACCACTACGAAAGCTACTGCCAGGAGCAGGGCATACCGATCGACCGGAGGCTGTACCTATGACCAGACCGATGCCAGAATGCTAAAGCCCCCGGCTAGAGGCACACAGGAAGGCAGGCGGTCGCATGAGCATTCTCGGGACCCGGGTGGTACGGACCGAGGATCCGCGCCTGCTGACGGTGGGCGGCACCTACGTCGATGACCTGCGGGTTCCCGAGCTAGCCGACGCCGTCCGGGTCACGTTCGTGCGCAGCCCGATCGCGCACGCGCGGATAACCGGGATCGACGCCACGGCGGCGCTCGAGGCGCCGGGGGTGGTGGCCGTGCTGACCGTCGCGGACCTGACCGACCTGGCCCCGCCGCCCCCCGACGACGGCCGCGACGGCACCGAGGGCGCCCCGCTGCCGATGGGCGGCCCGTGGTCCGAGCCGCTGCTGGCCGTCGACCGGGTCCGGTACGTGGGCGAGCCGGTGGCCATGGTCCTGACCGACGAGAGCTACCAGGGCGAGGACGCGGCCGAACTGGTCAGCGTGGACTACGAGCCGCTGCCCGCGGTGATCGGCATCGACGGCGGCCTGGACGGCGGCACGCTGCTGTTTGACGGCACGCAGTCCAACGTGGTGGTCACGAAGGACACACCCGCCGACGAGAGCGCCTTCGACGGCTGCGATGTCGTGGTCGAGCGCACGATCGTGAACCAGCGGCTGGCCCCGATGCCGATGGAGGGCCGCGCGGCGGCGGCCCGCTGGGCCGACGGCAAGCTGACGTTCTGGGTCAGCACCCAGAACGCGCAGATCACCCGGTTCATCCTGGCCGGGGTGCTCGGCCTGGACCTGGACGCGATGCGGGTCATCGCCCCCGATGTGGGCGGCGGGTTCGGGGCCAAGGTCGGGGCCGACCGCGACGCGATCCTGGTCGCCTGGGCCGCGAAGCACACCGGCCGGGCCGTCCGCTGGGTCGAGACCCGCAGCGAGAACCTGGTCGGGATGACGCACGGGCGCGCCCAGGAGCAGACGTTCAAGATCGGCGGGACCAGGGACGGGCGCATCCTCGCCTACCGCCTCGACGTCGTGCAGGACACCGGTGCCTACGCCCGGATGAGCGGCTTCCTGCCCGGCCTGACCAACCTGATGGCCGTCGGCCCTTACGACATCGCGCACGTGGAGGCCGCGTACCGGGTCGTGGTGACCAACACCACGCCGATCTCCGCCTACCGGGGCGCGGGCCGGCCCGAGGCCACGGCGGCCATCGAGCGCGCGCTCGACCTGTTCGCCGCCGAGATCGGCATGGACCCGGCTCAGGTGCGCCGCGAGAACCTGATCCCGCCGGACAGGTTTCCCTACACGACGCCCGGCGGGGCCGTGTACGACTCGGGCAACTACGTCGCCGCGTTGGACAAAGTGCTTGAGGCGGCCGGCTACGGGGAGTTGCGCGCGGAGCAGGCCCGCCGGCGCGAACGCGGCGACGTGCTGCAACTCGGCATCGGCCTGTCCAGCTACGTCGAGATCACGGCCGCGGACGCGGCCGCCGGGGAGACCTCCCGGCTCGAGGTGCACCCCGAGGGCACGGCCACCGTGTACACCGGGAGTTCCGCCCACGGCCAGGGTCACCACACGGCCTGGGCCATGCTGGTCGAGGCCGAACTGGGCATCGAGATGTCGAAGGTCACCGTGATCCACGGGGACACCGACCTCATCCCCGAGGGCATCGGGACGTACGGCTCGCGGTCGCTGCAACTGGGCGGCGTCGCCGTGCACAAGGCCGCGCTCGACGTCAAGGACCAGGCCCGGCGGCTGGCCGCGGACATGATCGAGGCGGCCGAGGCCGACCTGGAACTGGACACCGCCACCGGGACGTGGCAGGTCCGCGGGGACCCGGCTTCCCGCCGGACCTGGTCCGAGGTGGCCACCCACGCCGGGGACGCCGGCCTGGTGGCGTACGTCCAGTTCGCCGGCGGGGCGCCCACGTTCCCGTTCGGCAGCCACCTGGCCCTGGCCGAGGTCGACGTCGAGACCGGCAAGGCCCGGCTGATCCGGCACGTGACCGCGGACGACGCCGGGATCGTGGTCAGCCCGGTCCTGGCCGAGGGGCAGCGGCACGGCGGCATCGCCCAGGGCGTGGCCCAGGCGCTGCTCGAAGAGGTGCTCTACGACGCCGACGGCAACCCGCTGACCGCCACGCTGGCCGACTACGCCGCGATCACCGCCGCGGAACTGCCGAGTTTCGAGCTGGTGCGGAGCGAGACGCCGACCGACGTCAACCCGCTCGGCGTCAAGGGCATCGGCGAGGCCGGGACGATCGGCGCCACCCCGGCCACGCAGAACGCGGTCATCGACGCGGTCAGCCACCTCGGCGTCCGCCACATCGACATGCCGACCACGCCGCGGCGGGTCTGGGCCGCGATCAGCGAGGCAGCCTCGGGCAATGGGCAAGGCAGCACCGGGCAAGGCAGGGAGGGCCAGTGAAGGTCACCGTGACCGTCAACGGCAGCGACGTCGTGGCCGACGTGGCCGACCGCACGCTGCTCGTGCACTTCGTGCGCGACGTGGCCGGCTTGACCGGTACGAACGTCGGATGCGACACCACCTCCTGCGGTGCTTGCACGGTGCTGCTGGACGGCAAGTCGGTCAAATCGTGCACGGTGCTCGCCGCCCAGGCCGACGGGAGCGCGGTGACCACGGTCGAGGGCCTGGCCGACGGGCCCGACGACATGCATCCGGTGCAGCGCGCGTTCCGGGCCGAGCACGGGCTGCAGTGCGGGTTCTGCACCCCCGGCATGGTGATGGCGGCGGTCTCGCTGCTGGCCGAGAACCCCTCGCCCACCGAGGAAGACGTCCGGTCGGGCCTGGAAGGCAACCTGTGCCGGTGCACCGGTTACCACAACATCGTCCGGGCGGTGCTGGCCGCGGCCCCCGACATGAAGGAAGGGCGGACCTCGTGATCCCGGCGACCTTCACCTACAAGCGGGCCGGGTCGCTGGAGGAGGCCCTGGACCTGGCCGCCCGCGACGGCGACGAGGCCAAGTTCCTGGCCGGCGGGCATTCGCTGCTGCCGCTGATGAAGCTGCGGCTGGCCGTGCCCGAGGTGCTGATCGACATCGGGCGGCTGCGCGAGTTCAGCTACGTCCGCGACGAGGGCGGTTACGTGGCGGTGGGCGCGCTCACCACCCACGACGAACTGTCCCGGTCCGGGGTGCTGGCCAGCGAACTGCCGCTGCTCGCGCACGCCGCCTCGCAGGTGGGCGACCCTCAGGTCCGCCACCGCGGCACGATCGGCGGTTCCCTGGTCCACGCCGACCCCGCCGCCGACCTGCCCGCGGTGATCCTGGCCCTGGACGCGACGATGGTTGCCCGCGGTCCGGCCGGCCAGCGCGAGATCGGGATCGGGGAGTTCTTCCGCGAGCTGTTCGAGACCGCGCTGGAGCCCGGCGAACTGCTGACGGAGATCCGGATCCCCAAGCCGCGGGCGGCCGGCTGGTCGTTCCAGAAGTTCACCAAGCGCGCGATCGACTGGGCGATCGTGGGCGTCGCGGTGCAGGGCGGCCAGGTGGCGCTGGTGAACATGGACCAGACGCCGATCCGGGCCCGCGGGGTCGAGCGCGCCCTGGCCGACGGCGCCGGGCCGCGGGAAGCGGCCGCGCACGCCGCCGAGGGGTCGAACCCCTCCGACGACATCAACGCGGACCGCGGCTACCGCGAGCACCTGGCCCGGGTCCTCGTCGGGCGCGCCCTGGAGGAATCCAGCTCACGGGCCTGACCGGCCGCCGGCACCCGGCCGCCGTCACCCGGCCGCCCTCGCTCAGCGCCCACTCGCCCGGCCGCCGGCACCCGCCCGGCGTTCCCTCGCCCGACCGGCCGCCTCGCCCGGCCACACATGGCTTCGATTGACCACCTAAACTTGCATCTGCTAGATTTTTCTTGCAGGTAGACGGGAGGGCGTGGTTGGAGAGCACGGGCATGACCGGGGACGCCCTGTTGCGGGTGCTCGCGACGCTCGCCAACCCGCACCGGCTGCGGGTCGTGGCCGCCCTGGCCGAGGAGCGGAACTACGTGAGCCGGCTGGCTCGCCAGATCGGCATCAGCCGGGCGCTGCTGCAGGTTCATCTGCGCAAGCTGGAAGCGGCCGGGCTGGTGACCGCGGCCATTGAGGTTTCAGAGGACGGCAAGGCGATGAAGTTCTACGACGTGACGCCCTTCGCCCTGGAGTTGACGCCAAAAACGATCATGTTGGCGGCGCAGTCGCTGAGCACGGGCAGTGATCTTGAGAGAGAGGATTAGCGGTGACTTCAAAGGCGACCATGTGGGTGTTCTTTTTCGTGAGCCTCGCGATTGTTTGCACAGTGTGGGCCTGGACCCGGTACCTCACCGCCAAGACCCAGGCCAAGACGGAACTGACAGGCGGCGAGGAATACCGCGGCCTCTCCGATGAGTACCGCCGCCTGGCGGACATGGCCGTGACCGCCCAGGAACACACCGAACTCAAGCTCGGCGACATCGCCGTGCAGATGGCCCAGCTACGCGGCCAGCTAGAGTCCGTCCAGCGCATCCTGAAAGACGTCGAGTAACCCCCGGCCGCCCCTTCCCGGTCCCACCCGTCACATGCCGGGCAGCACCCCGCGGCGTACCGCTTTTCACCACCCGCCCCCAGCCGACGCACGCCTCGGGACCGCCCCGGGTCCCCGCCGCCTCTCCCAGAAAGCACCACTAGTCACTTACCACCCAGACCCCCCGTCTGCACCACATGATCTTTGCTGTGGAGATTTAGCGGGCAAATAGCGCACTCAGCACTCCACAGCAACGAGATTCCCGGCGACCCTTGCAGCACCTCGCCCCCAGGCCTCGCGCAGCCCGTCCCTCGCGCCCCTCGCGTGGCCCGCCCCCTCCCCTTGCGCCGCCGCGCCCCGCAACCCCGCGCGCCGTCGCGCCTCGCAACCCCGCGACCCGTCGCGTGGCCCGCCCCCGCACCACGTCGCGCCCCCGCACCCCGCGCGGTCCCCGCACGTCCCTCGCGCCCCGCGCCGTCGCGGGGACCCCCAGCTACGGGGTCATGACCAGCGGCCGCAAGTCGGGCGCCGTCACCATGATGCCCGGCCTGATCGGCACCCTGACACTGGCGGCAGGCGTCATCGCGATCCCGGCCGGGGTCGCGGTGCACCAGTTCGTGCTGCCGGCCATGGCCGCGGCCGCGGACCTCAGGCTGCCCGCCAGCATGATGAACGTCTACCACGCCTGGGAACTGGCGGCGCTGGCCCTGGCCGGGCTGGTGATCGCCGTGGCCGGCGCCCTGCTGCCGCACGGCCGTGGCGCTGCGCACCGAGTAGCACGCCAGTGCAACGAGTAAGGCCGGGTGACGGTGCGCACGACGCCCGCTGACCTAGCCATTCTCGGCCGGTGCTCGCGGGACATCCGCGGGCCCGGCCGGGAATGCCGGGGAAGGTCGTAAGAAAGACCGACTTTTTATCTCCAGCCCCCGGCGGGCGGTCGGCCCGATGACCCATGATGGCCCGATGGATCGGCCGGTGGACGCGACGGCGCACGCCGCGAGCACGCAAATGGCTCGCCCGGCCATCGAGCCGAACCCGGAGCCGGAGGCGCCCGCGGGGCTCTCCCCGCTGGTGGCCCGGGCTCAGCGTGGCGACTCCGATGCCTTCCGCACCCTGTACCGCGACACCCAGCCCCGCCTCCTGCGCTACCTGCGCGCCATCGTCAACGACGACGCCGAAGACATCGCCTCCGAAACCTGGCTCCAGGTCACCCGCGACCTCAAAACCTTCCACGGCGACGAC
>DATAVV010000268.1:0-6430 GCA_036267555.1 Streptosporangiaceae bacterium
GAACGAGCCGCCGCTGCCCGGCAAGGTCGCCTACGACCAGGCCAAGAAGTTCGCCCAGGCCTTCCTCAAGGGCCAGCCGCACAAGGCCGCGATCGCGACCACCCTCTTCAAGGACAAGATCGAGCAGCTACGCGGCTGAGGTAGCGCCTCCCTGCCGGACCCAGATCGATCAAGGGCACGTTCCGCTGTACTCGCCGGCGGCTGGGCAGTTGGCGGGTCGAGCATGGGCGCCCAGCGTCGCCGGGCCTAACTGATTTACGCTTCGGGGGCCAAAACCCCCACTTTCTGAATCAGTTAGGCCCGTTAAGTGTTGTCGACTAGCAAACCGGTTGCGACGCGAACCACGTGAATACGGCAAACCACGCTAACGCCCCGCCCGGGCAACACGCTGAAGTGCCCGCACCCCCGGCCACTTACCGGCCCGCGTACTGCGGGATCGGCCGCCGGCCACCGCCATCGCGACCTGACGCCGGGACAACTCGTGTCTCATGGCTTCCGCCGCCTGGCGGCGACGGCGAGCCCTGCGCCGAGAGCAGCGCCAGCGCCGATGCCAGCCAGGCGGGCGTAGTCGGCGGGCGATGGCGGGGCGGGCCGTGACGGCCGCACTGGCTGGCCGCGCAGCCCGGCGGCTAGTACTTCGGCTAGGTGGGCGGGCGTGCGCCCGGTGCCGGCCTGCTCGATCTGGGTGCGGCAGCTGAACCCGTCGGCGAGCACCAGGGCATCGGCGGGGGCGTCACGGACCGCGGGCAGGAGCACTCGCTCGGCGCAGGCCATCGAGACGTCGTAGTGGCCGGCCTCGAAGCCGAAGTTGCCGGCCAGGCCGCAGCAGCCGGCGTCGAGGACGTCGACGTCCAGGCCGGCCGCGGCAAGCAGCGCCTTGTCCTCGTCGTAGCCCATGATGGCGTGCTGGTGGCAGTGGGTCTGCGCGATGGCCCGGCCGTCGATCCGCGGCGGCTGCCAGCCGTCGGTGTGGTGGCGCAGCAGTTCGGCGAGGGTGACGGTCTGATCCCGCAGCCGCTGGACGTCGCGGTCCCCCGGCATGAGCTCGCGCGCGTCGCTGCGGAACACCGCCGTGCAGCTCGGTTCAAGTCCCACGACTTTCACGCCCCGTCGCAGGTAGGGGGCGAGCGCGTCGACCGTCCGGCGCAGCACGCGCTGGGCGGTGGCCAGCTGCCCGGTCGAGATCCAGGTCAGCCCGCAGCACAGCGGCTGCTCCGGAACGATTACCCGCCACCCGGCCGACTCGAGGACCTCGACGGCGGCCTGCCCGACCGCCGGGGTGAGGTGGTTGGTGAAGGTATCTGGCCACAGGACGACCTCGCCGCGCAGCCCGGCGGTTTCCCGATCATGACCGGCGTGCCAGGCCTGGAAGGTCTGGTCGGCGAACAGCGGTATCCGGCGGCGCCGGTCGATGCCGCCGGCCACGGTCACCAGGTCGCGCAGGACCGGTGCCTGGCTGAGCGCGTTGACTAGCCGCGGTGCCCGGGAAGCGAGCCGGGCGAACGCGGGCAGCCAGCCCATCGAGTAATGGGCCAGCGGGCGCGGGCGCCCCTGGTAGTGATGGGCCATGAATTCGGCCTTCATCGTGGCCATGTCAACCCCGGTGGGGCAGTCCCGCTTGCAGCCCTTGCATGCTAGGCACAGGTCGAGCGCGTCCTTGACCTCGGTCGACCGCCAGCCCGCGGTGACGGGCGAGTCGGCGTGGCCCTCGAGCATCTCGAACAGGAGCCGGCTCCGGCCGCGGGTGGAGTTCTCTTCCTCGCGGGTGACCATGTAGGACGGGCACATCACCCCGCCGTCGCCGTGCCGGCACTTGCCGACGCCGACGCAGCGCATCACCGCCCGCTCGAACTGGCCGTTGTCGTCGGGGTACCCGAAGTAGGTGTCGTAGTCCCGTGGCGCCCAGCCGGTGCCGAGCCGGAGGTTCTCGTCGATCTTGTAGGGGGCGACGAGCTTGCCGGGATTCATCCGGTTGCCCGGGTCGAAGATCGCCTTGAACCGCGCGAAGGCGTCCACTACGTCGTCGCCGAACAGCCGGGGCAGCAGTTCGGCGCGGGACTGGCCGTCGCCGTGCTCGCCGGAGAACGAGCCGCCGTAGCTCACGACGAGGTCGGCGGCGCGTTCGATGAACCGCCTGAAGGTGGCGATGCCAGCGGAGGTGACCAGGTCAAAGGGGATCCTGGTATGGACGCAGCCCTGGCCGAAGTGGCCGTAGAGCGCCGACCCCGAGTAGCCGAACTCGTCATACAGCTTCAGCAGGTCACGCAGGTAGTCGCCGAGCCGTTCCGGCGGGACCGCGGAGTCTTCCCAGCCTTCCCAGGTGTCGGGCATGTCAGGGGCCCGGGCCGTGGCGCCCAGGGCCTCCTCGCGCACGTCGGCGAGTTCCTGTTCGTGTTCCGGGTCGTCGTAGAACCGGACCGTCGGTTCATGCTCGGTTCCCGCCAGGTCGTTGAGCAGGGCGTGGGCCTTGGCGTCGGCCTCGTCCTTGGAGTCCCCGGCGAAGATGACCATGAGCCACCCGTTGCCTTCCGGCAGCAGCTCGAGGGCCTTGGCGTTCATTCGCCGTTCCCGCTCGAAGCCGATCAGGCGTGCGTCGACTCCTTCCAGCTGCTCGGGCTGGTGGGGCGCGATGCGTGCCGACGCGTCGGCCGCTGCGGCGATGTCGGGGTAGCCGAGGACCACCAGGGTCCTGGCGGCGGGCGACGGGACCAGGCGCAGCTCGGCGTGCAGGATCGTGACCAGGGTGGACTCGCTGCCGACCAGGGCCCGGGCCACGTTGAAGCCGCTCTCTGGCAGCAGCGAGTCCAGGTTGTAGCCCGACACCCGCCGCGGTATCCGCGGGTAGCGCTCCCTGACCAGGTCGGCGCGGCCCTCGATCAGCTCCCGTAGCCGCTGGTAGATGACCGAACGGCCGCCTCCGGCCGCGATGATGGCCGCGTACTCCGCGTCGCTGGTCGGGCCGGCCCAGAACCGCTCGCCGTCATAGGTGAGGATCTCTAGCCTGACGACGTTGTCAGCCACCTTGCCGTAGGCCTGCGCCGTCGCTCCGCACGAGTTGTTGCCGAGCATGCCGCCGAGCGTGCAGTGATCGTGGGTGGCCGGACGCGGGCCGAACATCAGCCCGTGCGGAGCCAGCTGGTCGTTGAGCTCGTCCAAGACGATGCCGGGCTCAACGACGCAGGTCCCTGCGTCCGCATCCACCGAGATGACGCCGCGGCAGTACTTGGACCAGTCGATCACGACTGCCGCGTTGCAGGTCTGGCCGGCCAGGCTCGTGCCGCCGCCGCGCGACACGACCGGCGCGCCGTGCTGATGGCAGACGGCTACCGCCTCCGCGCCGGCGTCGACCGTGCGCGGCACCACGACGCCGATGGGCACCTGGCGGTAATTCGACGCGTCCGTGCTGTACGCGCCGCGGCTGCCGGCGTCGAAGCGCACCTCGCCGTCGACTCGCCGCCGCAGGTCACGCTCGAGAGCGCCGGGATCGGCGAGCGCCGGCGCCGCGCGGCGCACGACAGGGTCGGGCAGGGAGATACCGGTCATTAGTGATCCCTCTCAGTTCCCTCGCGCCCGGGGCAGTACCTCGGTGGCGAAGAACTCGAAGGCCCCCTCCAGGTTGCCGCCGACCTGCTGCAGGTAGACCTCGTCGAAATCCGCCTGCTCAAACGACCTGAGCGTCTCCAGGTACGGCTCCGGGTCCGGCCCGGCGGGCGCCGTGACCATGTCATCGGTGACGAGCGGCGCCAGCTGCCTGAAGTGCCGGGGCAGCGGGAGCAGCTGCGCCGACTCGCCGGGGATGAAGTCGTTCGGCCACAGCTCCCGCAGGGTCGCGCGAGCCGCGGCGGCGTCCGGTGCCCAGCAGCCCTTGAGGCCGCCCTGGACCGGCTTCGCGCCGCCGCCCTGGTCGCGGAACAGCTTGACCAGGTCGGCCTCCGGGCCGATGCAGATGTAGCCGTCGCCGATGCGCGCGGCCAGCCCGGCGGACTCCTCGCCGAAACCCGACACGTAGACCGGCGGCGGCTCCGGCGGCCGGGAGTACAGCCGCGCGGTTTCCACCGTGTAGTGCTTGCCATGGTGAGTGACCTGGCCGCCGGCGAACAGCGCGGAGATGATGCCCACGGCCTCCTCCAGCATCTCCCTGCGCACCTCGGCCGCAGGCCACTGCGCGCCGGTGACGTGCTCGTTCAGCGCCTCGCCGGTGCCCACGCCGAGAGTGAACTTGCCCCCCGTCAGCAGGCCCGCGGTCGCGGCCGCCTGCGCGACGACCGCCGGGTGGATCCTCGTGGTCGGGCAGGTCACGGCGGTGGTTACCGGCAGGTCGGTAACCTGCGAGATCGCCCCGATCACCGACCAGACGAAGCTCGAGTTGCCCTGCTCATCCAGCCAGGGGTGGAAGTGATCGGAGATCCACAGCGCCTCGAACCCGGCCTGCTCCGCCATCTTCGCCTGCCGGACGAGGCTGGCCGGATCGTACTCCTCCGACGACAGGAAGTATCCGTAGCGTGTCATGCCAGGTCGCTACCCAGCAGGCATCCCAGTACTCCAACGAAGCGCGCTAAGAGCGTTTCCACTGGTAAACGGCGGTTCATGCCATTAACTGCTTGACCTGACGGCCAGCATCGCCGGTGGCCCGTCTCCTTTCCCAGTGATCTGGTGGATAATCAGAAGGTGGCTGGCTTGGTGGTTTCTGTCGCGGCGCGGGAATCGGCGGAAGGGCCGTTGCGGGTCCTGGAGCTTGCCGGCGAGGCTGACATGACCTGCCGGCACCTTAAGGACGCCCTGGACGCCGAGGTGGCGGCGGGGACGCCGCTGCTCGTCGTGGACTTGTCCGGGCTGAGCTTCATGGACTCCTGGACGTTGCGCACGATCCTGGCGGCCGGGCGGGAACTGCGCGGCGCCGGGGGCACCATGGCGCTCGCGAACCCGTCGCGGATAGCCCGCCGGGTGCTGGAGCTAACCGAGGCGGACACGCTGGTGCCGGTGCACGACAGCGTCGTGGAAGCCTCCCGCCGTCGGCCCGGCGCACGAGCGCAGGCACCCTCTGGAGGCTGCCCCTGACCGCAGGCGACAGCCCGGCAGGACCGCCGCGGGACGTTTGGCAGGCGGCAACAGGGTAGGTGCCGCCCGGAAGATCCGGGCTGCCCGCCCGGATCCGTCTCGCTACGCGAGACCTACCGGGCGCTGCGCCGGGAGGGCAACAGCGAGGAGAAATCAGCCAGGATCGCGAACGCGGGGGCCGCTAGCTCACGCCAGGCAGTCGCGATCCGCGGCGGGCGCAGCCGGCCCTACGACGACTGGACCAGGAAGGACCTCCTCCAGCGGGCCCGCGAGATCGGGATCAAGGGCCGCTCCTCGATGAGCAAGGCCCGGCTGGTCACCGCACTTCGCGGGCACTGAGGCACGCCAGGCGGTTCCGCGTCAGCACCGCTTCCCGTGCCGGTCACCCTGGCGCCCTGGCGGTGATGTCGGCGGCGGCCCGCGGGCTGAGCGACACGCGGGCCAGCGCGGCGGCCAGCCTGGCGGGGTGGCCGGAGCCGGCCGGCAGCGCGGCAAGCTCGTCCTGGCCGGCAGGCAGCCCGGCACGGGCCGCCCCGGCCGCCACCCGGGCATCGGCGTACGGCGCCACCGGAGACCACGCCTCCTGCACTTCGCGCAGGAAAATGCTCGCCCCGGCAGGCCCGATACCCGGGAAGCCGGTGAGCGTCTGCCCGATCCGCCCGGCGTCGCCGTCAGCCGCGTCGCGCAGCCGGCCCAGGTCGCCGTGCCACTCAGTGGCGACCTGCGCCGCGGCACCGCCGAGCATGGTCGCGGTCCGCTCGTCGAAGCGCCTGTAGTGGCCGCGGCCGAGCGCGTCGACCCGGTCCTGCCAGCTGGCCTCCCCCATCGCGGCCGGGGTGCGGTACCCGGCGGTGAACAGCTCGCGGGCCGCCGCCACCGCGATGCCCGCGGAGATCCGCGCGCTCAGCAGCGTGCTCAGGACATGCAACTGGTACAGCGGCGCGGGCTTGTCGGCCAGCCGGATCCCCGCCTCCTGGCGGAGGGTCTGGCCGTAGCGCTCCAGCAGCCCGGCGACCGCGCGGTCCTGATCGCTGGTCACCATCGGCACCAGCGGCGCCGCGAGGTGCCTTCACCGACGCGAACGGCGAAGCCCAGCCCGCCCAGGATCAGGGCGACCAAGCGCACGAGCACGATGATGCCCATCTGGGCTGCTCCTTCCTGTGCACGTCGCGCCGGGCCTGCCCGGCGCTGCAGGCACTCCCTCCTACCCCGGGGCGGCCGGCGTACACCGCCCCGGCTGTGAACCGCCCAGGTGCGCGGAGCACAGCCCCGAGGCACTGCGTGGCCGGCAAGTTTTTGACCCGCCGACTGCGGGTAGTTTCGCCCCGGTCACTGGGACGAGCCGAGCACGGGAGGCGTGGATGGCAGCGCA
>DATAVV010000269.1:0-4171 GCA_036267555.1 Streptosporangiaceae bacterium
CTGACCAAGGAGAAGTACTCGGAGGTGGAGACGCACATCTCCTATCCGATGCAGCCGGGTCCTGGCGGCCTGCTCTTCCAGAACCACGACACGGTGAGCCCCGGCGCGGTCTCGGTGTTCAAGGCCGGGCAGTTCGCGAACCTCGAGGCGATCAGCGCCGCATATCCCGGAGTGACCAGCGGCTGACGGTCCGGCGCGCCCGGGAGGGACGTCCCTCCCGGGCGCCGGGGCCGAACGGAGGGAGGTGGGCCATGCTGGAGACGACCCTGGCCGGGCTGGTCCAGGGGGGCGCGTACGCGCTGTCCGCCGTCGGGCTCGTGCTGGTCTTCGGCGTAGCCGGGGTGCCGAACCTGGCCCACGGCGAATCGGTCATGCTGGGCGGGATCGTGGCGGCGGTTCTGGCCGGCCACGGTGTCCCGTTCGCGGTGGCGATCGCGGGCGGGGCCGCCGCCGCCTGCCTGCTGGGGATCGTCATGGGCGCGACGGTCTTCGACCGGCTGCGCAACTTCCCGCTCGAGGGCATGCTGATCGCCTCACTCGCGCTGATCTTCATCATCGAGGCGGTCACGACCGAGCTGGCCGGTGACAACCCCCGGGCCGTCTCCAACGCGCCCGCCGGCACCTTCCGGGTCTTCGGCGCCCCGCTGCCCGCGTCGTGGCTGATCGTCTTTGTCGCGGGCATCGGGCTCGTCGGAGTGCTCCAGCTACTGATCCGGTACACCAGGTGGGGCCGGGGCATGCGCGCGATGGCCCTGAACCCGGCCGCCGCGGTGGTCGTGGGCATCCCGACCCGCCGGTATGCCATCCTCGCGTTCGCGGTGGGCTCGCTGATGGCGGGCATCTCCGGAGGGCTGCTGGCCGGCGCCTTCCCCATGGACCCGACCTACGGCGAGTCGGTCGCGTTCGTCGCCTTCACCATCATCATCTTCGCCGGGATGGGCTCCATCGGCGGCGCACTGCTTGGCGGGCTGCTCCTCGGCCTGGTCGAGTCCTTCGCCACCGCCTACCTCTCGTCCGCCTACGCGGACACGTTCCAGTTCCTGGTGCTCCTCGGCATCCTGCTGATCCGTCCCGAGGGCCTGTTCGGCGTGCGCGTCGAGCGGGCCTGAGCCGACGGCACGACGACCCGGATCCGCGACCCGGATCCCGAAACTGACAGGGGCAGCATGACGACGCAGGCCGTTGTGTCCGAAGACACCGTCATCAAGTACTTCGACGAGCTGTCGAACTGGGGTCGCTGGGGGGACGATGACCAGGCCGGCACGCTCAACCTGATCACTCCCGAGCGCCGGGCCCGGGCCCTGGCCCTGGCCCGCGACGGCATCTCGGTGTCCTGCAGCCGGATGCTGGCCCCGCGGCCCAGCCGCTGGGTCGGGTTCGAGTACACCCACCGGATGAACTCCAGCGGCGAGGCCGCTCCCGCCGAGGGGTCGGCCACCGCGTCGGATTGGTTCGGCCTGAGCTTCCACGGTTACGAGCACACCCACCTGGACTCGCACGCCCACTTCTTCTGGAACGGCCAGATGTACAACGGGCGGAGCGCGGCGCTGTGCACGACGGCCCGGGGGGCGCTCGCCGGCGGGGTCGAGCCCGCGCTCGGCGGGATCATCGGGCGCGGGCTGTTCATCGACGGACCGCAGATCCGCGGCAAGGAGTGGCTCGAGCCGGGCGAGGGGCTGCTGCCCGAGGAACTGGACGCGTGGCTCGAGGCACACTCGCTCGCCGCCGAGACGGGAGACATCCTGTGGGTGCGGACGGGGCGGGACGCCGCCGAGCGGGCGGGCCACGGCTACGACCAGGGCGCCGACGGCAGCCCGGGCCTGGCGCCGGCCTGCCTGCCATGGCTGCGCGCGAAGGACATCTCGACGCTGGTCAGCGACGTGGCCAACGACGTCCGGCCATCGCCCTACGAGCGCGTGACAAATCCCGTCCACGCCGTCGGCATCGTGGCCATGGGCATGTGGCTGGTGGACAACGCCCAGCTCGGCCCGCTGGCCAGCGAGTGCCAGCGGGCCGGGCGGCACGAGTTCCTCTCGGCCATCATCCCGCTGGCGCTCCGGCGCAGCACCGGGTCGCCCGTCAACCCGGTCGCGGTGTTCTGAGGGGAGAAGACCGTGGCCAGCACAGCGGCCCTGGAGGACCTGCGCCGCGGCTACCGCGCGTCCGGGCTGCACCCCGGCGTCCGGCTGGGCGCCGCGCTGGCCGCGGCCGCCGGCCGTCACCCCGACGACCCGGTCACGTTCCTGTCCGGGCACACCGAGCAGGTCACCGTGGGGGAGTTGTTCGCCGACGCGCAGCGCCTGGCGGCGGTGCTGCGCCGCGACGGCCTCGCCGACGGCGAGGTGGTCGGCATCCAGCTCGCGAACGGCCGCCGGGCCTGGACGATCTACCTCGCGGGCCTGATCGCCGGGGCGGTGCTGGTCCCGATCGTCCCGACCGCCGGCGCCCGCGATGCCGCGTTCTGCCTGAGCGACGCGGGTGCCCGGCGGTTCTTTGTCGCGGACCGGTGGCGCCGCACCGACTACATCGCCGGGCTCGGGCCGGTCCGTGCCGCCCGGTCGCTGCGCAGCATCACGGTCGTCGGCGGCGACGTCCCCTCGGACTGCGTCGCCTACGCCGACCTCGAACGGCGCATGAGCGGCGAGCCCGGCCGCGCCGCGGCCGGGCCGGGCGCCGGCGACGGCAGCGCGGACTGCTTCATCTGCTATACCTCGGGCAGCACGGCCCGGCCCAAGGGCGCCCGGCACACCCACGACACCTTCCACGCCGAGCTGATCCAGGCCCGCGCCCGCTGGCCGGACCGGCAGGTGGTGTTCACGGCCCGGCCGCTCGGCACGATGGCCGGCCTGCTCGCGGTCCTGCGCGCGATGTACCTGCCCGCCGAGACGTACGTCATGGACCGCTGGGACACTCCAGCGGCGCTCGAGGTGATCAGGGCGCGGAACGTCACGTACCTGCCGACGGTCCCTTTCATGCTGACCACCGTGCTCGACCTGCTCGAGCGCGAAGGGTCGCGGCTGCCGAGCCTGCGGGAGGTGTCCTGCGGCGGGTCGAGCGTGCCACCGTCGCTGATCGAGCGGGCCGACGAGCTCGGGATCCGCTGCTACCGTCAGTTCGGGTCGACCGAGCACCCCACGGTCACCAGCGGCCGTCCCGGCGAGGACCTGCGCGACCGGGCCACCACGGACGGCAGGCTCCTGCCCGGCGCGTCCCTGCGGGTCATCGACGAGGCCGGGCGCGATGTCGGCCCCGGGGACGAGGGCGAGATCGTGACCGGCGGGCCGGACCGGTTCGCCGGCTACCGCAGCGCGGCGGCCAACGAGGCGGCCTTCACCGCGGACGGCTGGCTGCGCAGCGGCGACCTCGGCCGCCTGACCGGCTCCGGCCACCTGGTCGTCACCGGCCGGGTCAAGGACCTGATCATCCGGGCAGGCGTCAACCTCGCGCCCGCCGCGATAGAGGAAACGCTGGCCCGGCTGCACGGCGTGGCCGAGGTGGCCGTGACCGGGGTCGCGGACCGGGAGTACGGGGAGAAGGCTGCGGCGTTCGTGGTGCTGCGGCCCGGCGCCGAGCTGACCATGGACGACGTAAGAGAGCATTTTGAACGCTCGGGCGTGGCCCGCCAGAAGACGCCCGAGTACCTGGTCGTGAAGGACGCGATGCCGCGCACGGGCAGCGGCAAGATCGCCAAACGGCAGCTGCGCGAGGAGCTGGAAACCGAACTCCACGCCGGGGAGGCCGCGCCGGCCCCGCGGCGGGAAGGAGGCTAGCCCAATGGACTTCACCTGGAGCGAGCAGGAACAGGAACTCCGGGCCGAGCTGCGCTCCTACGTGGCCGGGCACCTCCCGGCCGGCTGGTCGTTCCTGGAACGGGACATGCCCACCCCGGAGCGGGAGCGCGACGTCATCGAGTTCTGCCGCGGCCTGGCCGAGCGCGGGCTGCTCGTGCCCGCGTGGCCGAGCCAGTACGGCGGGCGCGACATCTCCGCCTGGGCCCAGGTCGTGCTCAGCGAGGAGATGCGCGGGGTCTCCGAGCCCCGCGGCCCGCAGTACATGAACGTGAACTGGATCGGCCCCGCGATCATGGAGCTGGGCACCGAGGAGCAGAAGCAGGCCTACACCGGCCCGATCGCGGCGGGCGAGGCCATGTGGTGCCAGGGCTTCTCCGAGC
>DATAVV010000270.1:0-17773 GCA_036267555.1 Streptosporangiaceae bacterium
TTACACCTCGGTCCGCAGCACCGCCGCGGCCAGCGCGGTCGTCACCGGCATCGCGGCGCTGATCAAGTCGCAGTACCCCGAGCTCACGCCCGCCCAGGTCACGCACGTCCTGACCAGCAGCACGAGGTTCAGTTCGGCCGACCCGACGCACGGCTCGGGGCACGGCGCCGCCGACGCCGCCGCCGCGCTGGCTGCCGCGGCGAAGATCGCCAAGCCCGGGCTGGCCCGGGCCGGGGCCGGGGCCGTGGGCAGGTCGCAGCCCGCCACGCCGCCCGTCCCGTTCGTTGACCAGAGCCTGGCGCCCAAGATCGAGCGGGACGCGTTCATCTCGCTGGCCCTGCTGATCGTGCTGCTGCTGCCGATCGGCGTCTACGCGCTCATGCTGCGGCGCCGCCGGCACGCCCGGCTGCAGGCCCGGGCCGAGCGCGAGCACGCGAACCGGGGGTCCCGGGCGCCCGCCCCGGACACCCGCGCGGACCAGATGCTCGAGTACTTTTCCAAGCCGACTCCCGTCCCCCAGCCTCCGCCCACGCGCGGTTCCCGTTCCGCGGCCAACTCCGGGGGTGCCGCGCCCCGCGGCGGCGCGGGTTACGCCCGCAGCGTCGGCAGCTTCGTCGGCTCCGGAGGACCGCCCGCTGGCGCCTTCGGCGGCCCGCCCGCCGGGAGCTTCGGTGACCTCGGCGGCCAGATCCCGCGGTCGCCGCTGGCCCCGGCGCGGGCGAGCAACGCCCGCCCCAAGGTCACGGGTACCCCGCCGTGGGAGCCGGCGCCCAAGCCCGAATCCGAGCTTCCGTGGGCCACCAGCCCGGCCCCGACCGGCACGGGGCGGCGGGCGCCCGTGCAGAACCTGTCCGCCCCGCCGGACGAGTCGATCTGGAGGCAGGCCGGCGAGGGCGCCCAGGAGGCGGCCGATGGCGAAGGCGAAGGCGATGCCTCCCGCCCGATCTACGTGTGGAATCCCAGCGCGAACACCGAGACGTTCCCGAGCGTCCCGCGCGACAGCAACGGCAACAACAACGGCTGAGCCCCGAACCCCGATCGCCTGAGATCTGGGTGGATGACGCGCGCATATCGCGCGTGACCCAGATGAAATGACCGCCCTGACGCGGGCGGGGCTACGGCTGGGCGCCCTTGGTCGTGCCCCGGGCCGCGGCCGCGAGTTCCTCCTTGCGCACCGACGCGTAGACCGGCACGTACTCCTGACCGGACAGGGCCTGGATGGCCTTCATCACGTCATCGGTGATCGCCCGGCGCTGCCGGGAGGCCGACAGGTCCTGGTAGGCCTCGAATGTCATCGGCTTGCCCACGGTTATCTTGATCTTGGCGATCCGCGGGACCTTCTGCCCGGGCGGCAGCACACGATCGGTTCCGGACATGGCCACCGGGACCACCGGCAGGCCCGAGTTCATCGCCAGCCAGCCGATGCCCACCCGGCCCCGGTACAGCCGGCCGTCCGGGGACCGCGTGCCCTCGGGGTAGATGCCGAACAGCGCGCCCTCCCGAAGCAGGCCGAGCGCCGCTTCCAGCATGTCCTGTGCGGCGCGGGCGCCGGCCCGGTCGACCGAAAGCTGCTTGGTCGCGCGCAGGTACGCGCCGGCGGCCCGGTCGATCAGCCGGGTCCCGGTGAAGTACTCCGACTTCGCGGCGAATGTGACCGGCCGGTCGACCATCAGCGGCAGGAACACCGAGTCCACGATCGACAGGTGGTTGGACGCGATGATGGCCCCGCCCGAAGCCGGGATGTGCTCGCCCCCGATGACTTCCGGCCGCCACAGCAGGCGCAGAAGGGGCCCGGCGAGGACCCGCGACACCCGATATTGCACTGGCCCTCCTGCTATCGCTCGTTCGCGGCAGTCACAGGTTAGCCCGCGTGCCTAGAGACCGGGACCTCCGAATTGGTCCCGCTGACTGTCGGGCCGCGTCCCGCAATCAGATGGCCGCTCATCGCGGCCCCCTCGTCGTCCATCGGCCCATGATGACCGATAGCGTGCCGGTTGTGGAACATACCCGACTCGGCCGGACCGGCCTTCAGGTCTCACGCCTGTGCCTGGGCACGATGACGTTCGGGCTGCAGTGCGACGAGCCCACCTCACGAGCCATCCTCAACCGGGCCGCCGAGGGCGGCATCGACTTCCTCGACTCGTCCGACGCCTATCCCCTGGGCGGCGACCTTTCCACCCGGGGCGCGACCGAGGAGATCCTCGGGCGGTGGCTGCACGGCCAGCGGGACCGTTTCATCGTCGCGACCAAGTGCTTCGCCCCGACCGGGCCGGCGCCGTTCGACGCGGGCAACTCGCGCAAGCACATCATGTCCGCGGTCGAGGCCTCGCTGCGGCGCCTGCAGACCGACTACATCGACCTCTACCAGTTGCACGGCTACGACCGGGCGACCCCGATCGACGAGACGCTTGGCGTCCTGGACGACCTGGTCCACCAGGGCAAGGTCCGCTACATCGGCTGCTCGAACTTCCTGACCTACCAGCTCGTACGCGCGGTCGGCCGCACCGAGACGCTGCGGCTGGCCCGGCTGGACTGCGTCCAGCCCCGCTACAACCTGCTCTTCCGGCAGATCGAGCGCGAGATGCTCCCCTACTGCCGCGAGGAAGGCATCGGCGTCATCCCCTACAACCCGATCGCCGGCGGCCTGCTGTCCGGCAAGCACAAGGCGGCCGGCGCCCCGCCCGAGGGGCGCTTCACCCTGGGCACCGCGGGCCCGATGTACCAGGAGCGCTACTGGCACGACCGCGAGTTCGAGACCGTCGAGGCCCTGGGCCAGATGGCCGACGAGGCCGGGGTGAGCCTGGTCACGCTGTCGGTCGCCTGGGTCCTGGCCAACCCGGCCGTCACCGCCCCGATCATCGGCGCGAGCAAGCCGGAGCAACTCGACGCCAGCCTGGCCGCCGCCGAGTACGCGCTCGACGACGACCTCAAGCGCCGGCTGGACGAGCGCACCCGCGAGTACCGCATGGGCGACGCCCCCCGCTAGGGGGTGCGGCAGAAGGAGAGCCACATGCATCTGGGGCTGGTCGCGATCGTGGTGGAGGAGTACGACCCGGCGATCGAGTTCTTCGTGGACGTGCTCGGGTTCGAGCTGGCGCAGGACTCACCGGCGCTGACCAACGACGGACGTCCCAAGCGGTGGGTGGTGGTCAGGCCGCCCGGCGCCGCGACCGGGCTGCTGCTGGCCCGGGCCGACGGGCCGGACCAGGACGCCGTGGTCGGCCGGCAGGTCGCGGGCCGGGTCGGGTTCTTCCTGAACGTGGACGACTTTGACGCGGCGTACCAGCGGATGGCAGCCGCCGGGGTCCGCTTCGCCGGGCCGCCGCGCGACGAGCCCTACGGCCAGGTGGCCGTGTTCACCGACATCGCCGGCAACAAGTGGGACCTGATCGGCCCGGCGGACACGGGCTGACAAAGCACGCCGGCGGGTAAGCGCTGACCGCGCCATACGTCAGAGCCCGGCGCGCCCCTCCTGGCGAGGGGCGCGCCGGGCTCTTCGCTAGCTGGGCGGTCAGGCCTTTTCCTGCATGGTGGTGCGGGCGGGGTTCGCCTGCTGCCCGGCCTTGGGGTCCTTCTCACCCTGCTTGGCGCGGACGCCACTCTCGATCCTCTCGCCGAGGTTCTTGTCCACGTTGCGCCAGTACTCGAAGGCACGGTCCAGGACCGGCTCGCTCACCCCGTTGAGCAGGTGGCCGACGATGTTGTCGACCAGCCGCTGGCGGCCGGCGTCGTCGAGGACCTGGCGGACCATCGTGCCCGCCTGGCCCCAGTCGTCGTCCTGCTCGCGGCGGGTGTAGGCGGAACGCACCATCTCGCCGTCGGAGTACCAGCTGGCCGGCTTGTAGCGCTCGGTGTCGGCCTTCGGGCCGCCCTTGGAGTTCGGGGCGTAGACCGGGTCGGAGACGTTCTTGACCCGCATCACGCCGTCCTTGCTGTAGCTGTGCACCTCGACCTTGGGCGCGTTGACCGGGATCTGCTTGTAGTTCACCCCGAGCCGGGCGCGGTGCGCGTCGGCGTAGGAGAACCCGCGGGCCAGCAGCATCTTGTCCGGGCTCAGCGCGATCCCCGGCACCAGGTTGTTCGGCTCGAACGACGCCTGCTCCATCTCGGTGTGGTAGTCGCTGACGTTGCGGTCCAGCGTGAGCCGGCCGACCTCGATCAGCGGGTAGTCGCTGTGCGGCCACACCTTGGTCAGGTCGAACGGGTTGAACCGGTAGGTCTTGGCCTCCTCGAACGGCATGATCTGCATCTTCAGCGTCCAGCTCGGGAAGTCGCCGCGGTCGATCGCGTCGTACAGGTCACGCTGGTGGTAATCGGTGTCGGCCGACGCCATCTGGTCGCCCTCGTCCTGGGTGAAGAACTCGACGCCCTGATCGGTCTTGAAGTGGTACTTCACCCAGAACCGCTCGCCCGCTTCGTTGATCCACATGTAGGTGTGCGAGCTGTAGCCGTTCATGTGCCGCCAGGAACGCGGTATGCCCCGGTCGCCCATCAGCCAGGTCACCTGGTGCGCCGACTCCGGGGACAGCGTCCAGAAGTCCCACTGCATGTCGTGGTCACGCAGGTTGTTGTCGGCGCGGCGCTTCTGCGAGCGGATGAAGTGCTGGAACTTCATCGGGTCGCGCACGAAGAACACCGGGGTGTTGTTCCCGACCATGTCGTAGTTGCCCTCGGTGGTGTAGAACTTCAGCGCGAAGCCGCGCGGGTCGCGCCAGGTGTCGGGACTGCCCCGCTCGCCGGCCACCGTGGAGAACCGGATCAGGGTCTCGGTCCGGCTGCCAGGCTGGAACACCGCGGCCTTGGTGTAGGCGCTGACGTCGTTCGTCACCTCGAAGTGCCCGAACGCGCCGCCGCCCTTGGCGTGCGGCTGCCGCTCCGGGATCCGCTCCCGGTTGAAGTTCGCCATCTGCTCGATCAGGTAGTGATCGTGCAGGAGGACCGGGCCATCCGGGCCTACGGTCAGCGAGTGCTCGTCGCTCTCGACCGGGATGCCGGCGTCGTCCGTCGTGGGATTGAACTGGGTCACCGTGATTCCTCCTGTCCGTGTTGCGCCTTGGGCGCGGTGACGCCCGCCGCCTGGCACGTAGGGCAGACGCCCTCAGAACACCACTTCCGCCTCTCCGGCCAGGTAACCCTGTCGGGCCGAAGAGATGCGGATTTTCTGGAATGAGTCAAGTCTCAGCCCCGCGATGCGGTCCCGCCTCAGCGCCGTGACCAGGTAAAACGGATATTCTCGGCCCGGAGGCGCGTATCCCCAGGGCGGTTCCGCGCTCTACGCGCTGAACCTGTCGGGGCACGCGTGCCGCCTCGACGGCCACCCCGGGGTCTCCGCGGTCACCCTCGGCGGCCGCCAGGTGGGCCGCCCGGCCGGCTGGGCCCCGCCCGCCCCGCACTCGATCCGGCTGGCCCGGGGCGCCACCGCGTACGCCCTGGTGCAGTACAGCGACGTGATCGTCAGCGGCTCCGGGCCCGAGCCCTGCCACGCCGTCACCGCGGCCGGCCTGCGGGTCTACCCGCCGGACCAGACCCGGTCCCGGATCGTGCCGTTTCCGCTGCGGGCGTGCGCACGCCGCGGGCTGGCCTACATGACCGTCCGGCCCGTCCAGAAGACCCAGCCGTAGCGGCCTGACGCCCGGGGAAGGAACCAGCTCCCCTCCCTGTTGAGTTAGTTGCACGTTCAACTAGCATGGTCGCGACATAATCGCTAGCCCGGCCCGAGCATGACCCCGCACCGTCCCGACGGCGTCCCGGCCTCGAAGACCACGGAAGGTACCCCCATGCCAAAACTGATGATCATCATCGGCTCGACCCGGCCCGGCCGGGCCGGTCTCGCGTTCGCGCAATGGTTCGCCGCACGCGCGAAGGACCACGGCGGGTTCGACGTCAGCGTCGTCGACCTGGCCGAACTCAACCTGCCGATGATGGACGAGCCGCACCACCCCAGGCTGGGCAAGTACACCAAGCAGCACACCAAGGACTGGAGCGCGCTCGTCGATGCGGCCGACGCGTTCGTGATCGTCACCCCGGAGTACAACTACGGCTACCCGGCCGCGGTGAAGAACGCGATCGACTACCTGCACCGCGAGTGGAACCACAAGCCGGTCGGCTTCGTCTCCTACGGCGGCGTCGCCGCGGGCACCCGCGCCGTGCAGCAGCTTAAGCAGGTGCTGACGACCCTGAGGATGCTGCCCGTCTTCGACAGCGTGAACATCCCGTTCCACACTCAGTTCATCGACTCCAACGGCACGGTCCAGGCCAATGAGGTGATGGAGCAGGCGGCCGACACGATGCTGGACGAACTCGTCCGCACCGAGGCCGCGCTGCGCCCGCTGCGGGCCGACCGCCAGGAGGACGCGTAACCGAGGCCGGTCAGGGCACCAGGCTGGCCTCCGGGACCTGCTGCTCGCCGACGTCGACCTGGCCGTCGGCGACCAGCCAGGTCAGTGCCTCGTGGAGGGCCTCAAGCGTGCTGAACCTCGGTGCGTAGCCGAGTACCTCGCGGGCCCGGTCAATGCTCGCGGTGATGCCGCGGAACGTGTGCTCGCGGGTGACCTCGGCCTGCACCAAACCGACCCGCTGCTCGAACTCGGCCCAGTCGACGAAGTCCAGGACCGGTTCCCGCCCGAACCACTGCGCGACGCCGGCGGCCAGGCCGCGCAGCGTCATCGCCTGCTCGGCCACCACGTGGAAGCTGGCACCGATGGCCGCGGGCCGGGTCAGCGCCCGCTCGAAGGCCTGCGCCACGTCGTCGGCGTGCACGTGGTGCAGCACGCCCATCCCGTGATCGGGCAGCGCGAGCGGCTGGCCGGTCGCCAGGCTGGTCCAGACCGAGGCATCCAGGTTGCCGGCCGGCGTGATCGGCGCCCACCCCGGCCCGCTGATGTGACCGGGGTGCAGGACCACGGACGGGACGCCGCCCGCCATCGTCTCGCGGTGCAGCAGCGCCTCGATCTGCGCCTTGCCCGTGCCGTACTCGCCGAAGGCGGTCCGTGGCTCGTCCTCGGTGACCGGCACCCGCAGCGCGGGACCGTGTACCCAGATCGTGCCGCAGTGCACCAGCAGCGGGCGGGCCGGGCGCAGCGCGTCGACCAGTTGCCGGGCCGACGCCGCGGTGAAGCAGACCAGGTCGATCACTACGTCCGGGTGCAGCCCGGCGACCTGGGCGCCGAAGGTTCCCTCGGCGTCCCGCGCCTCGCGGTCGACCGTGATCGGAGTGACCGAGTCCCATTGCGGGCTCGGATGGTAGGGCTCGCGGGTACCGCGGCTCATCGCGATCACGTCGTGACCGCCGCGTACCAGCCGGGGCACCAGGTAGGTGCCGATGTGCCCGGTAGCTCCGATGACAACCACGCGACTCATGCCCATCGATCCTTCCGGCGCAAGCGGACTCACGCGCCATCCTCGCATGCCGGCGAGGCGCGCTGGCCAGCGCCCGATCCTCCCCCGGCGGCCGGGCCGGCTCAGAATGAGACCACCCGCGGCAGGCCCGGCATGATAGCCAGGGAGCGCCGCTGTGGGGGCCGCCGCGTGAACGGCACGCCAAAGGAGACAGGCCATGAACGCTGCCATCGACACGACCGGCATCGACCGGGTACTGCGGGACGCGGTGGACGCCGGCGGCGTACCGCACGTGGCCGCGATCGCCGCCGACCGCGACGGCGTGATCTACCAGGGCGCGGCGGGTCCGCGGGCGGCCGGGGAGAGCGATCCGGTCGGCGTGGACTCGGTGTTCCGGATCATGTCGATGACCAAGATGCCCTGCACGGCCGCCGCGCTGCAGCAGGTGGAGCAGGGCCGGCTCGACCTGCAGGCGCCGGTCGCCGACTACTGCCCCGAGTTCGCCGAGGTGCCGGTGCTGACCGGCTTCGACGGTGACGTCCCGCAGACCCGGCCCCCGGCCCGGCCGGCCACGGTCCGGGACCTGATCACGCACACCACGGGCCTGGGCTACTGGTTCTGGAGCGACTCGCTCGTGCGCTGGGAGCAGGTCACCGGCGTGCCGAACGTCGTGGCCGGGTCGGCCGCGTCGTTCGGCGCGCCGATGCTGGCCGACCCGGGGTCGGCTTTCATCTACGGCATCAACATCGACTGGCTCGGCAAGGTCGTCGAGGCGGTCACCGGCGCCGGGCTCGACGTGGCCATCAAGCAGGGCATCACCGGCCCGCTCGGCATGGACGAGACCACGTTCCTGATGAACGACGACCAGCGGGGCAATGCCACCCCGGTCCACGTCAAGGGCGAGGACGGCCACTGGACGCCGCTCGGTGAGGTCCTGAACCAGGAGCCGGACTACTGGGCCGGCGGCCACGGGCTGTACGGGCCGCCGAGCGACTACATCAAGTTCGAGCGGGCCCTGCTGCGCGGCGGCGAACTGGACGGCACCCGGATCCTGCAGCAGGCCACGGTCGACGCGGCCTTCAGCAACCAGATCGGCGACCTGGATTTCCCCGCCGACCTGCCGACCGCCGACCCGGGATCAAGCTGCGACTTCCACGCCGGGACCGGCTACAAGTGGGGCTACGGGCTGCTGCTCAACACCGCCGACATCCCGGGCATGCGCCGGGCCTGGTCGGGCGGCTGGGCCGGCCTGTGCAACACCCACTTCTGGGTGGACAGGACCTCCGGCGTCTGCGCGTCGATCTACAGCAACTTCCTCCCGTTCGTGACGCCCGAGGCCGTAAAGATGTACAACGACTTCGAGCGGGCACTCTATGCAGCGCTGTAGGCCGGCTGCGGAGGGCCGCCCAGGCCATCGGGCGCAGCGAGGGTGCCGACAGTCCGGCGGGAATGCCCGCCGCCGGGTAGCTGTTGCCATCCGGCGTGACAGCTGAGTCGGATACCCGCGAAAACGTGCAGTTCTGGTTCGATCCGGTGTGTCCCTGGGCCTGGATCACCTCGCGCTGGATGCTGGAGGTGGAGAAGGTCCGGCCCGTGCAGACGGACTGGCGGATCATGTCGCTCGCCTATCTCAACCTGGCCCAGCACGAGGGCAAGGAACTGGCGCCTGAGTACGTCGAGCGAACGTCCAAGGCCTGGGGGCCGGTGCGGGTCTGCGCCGCCGCCGCCCAGGAAAAGGGGCCGGGCATCCTCGGCCCGATCTACACCGCCCTGGGCACCCGCTTCCACGTGCAGGGCCGACGGGAGGATCCCGCGGTCCTCACCGAGGCGCTGGAAGAGGTCGGCCTGCCCGCGTCGCTGGCCCGCGTGGCCGAGAGCGACGAGTTCGACGAGACGATCAAGGCCTCGCACCACGAGGCGTTCGACGAGGTCGGGCTCGACGTGGGAACGCCGGTCATCCGCATCAGCGGCCACGCCCTGTTCGGCCCGGTGATCACGCCCGCGCCCAAGGGCGAGGCGGCCGGCCGCCTGTGGGACGGGCTGGTGCTCGTGACCGAGGCCGACGGCTTCTTCGAGCTCAAGCGGACCCGCGACCGCAAGCCGTCGTTCGAGTAGCGCGTCAGCCGGCCAGCGCCTCGCGCAGCGCGCTGTCCAGGCCGCGGCCCTGCTCGCCGCCGGCGTCGAAGTCCGGGTTGTAGATCGCGACCTGCAGGCCCACGGCGTGCCCGGAGCCGATGGCCGTGCGCAGCGCGGCGACCAGGTCGTCCCAGCCAAGCCCGTCGGGCCGCGGGTCGTCCACGGCTCGCATATGCAACCTGCTGATCAGCGAGTTCCTGACCAAGGACCCGGTACTCACCTACGCGCCGATCCGCCGGGCACCCGGTCACCAGTCGGAGGCATCCCAGGTGTAAGACGACCGGGCCGGGATGACCGACCCCCGCGGGAAGCGCTTGGCCGGAACACCGACCTGCCCCGGGGCGCGTGACCCGCCCGCCTGTCCGTCGTCCGCCCGGCAATTGACGCCCGGCGGGCAATCGGGACAAAATGGGCACCGGAGCGAAAGGCGGGGGCATGCCACTTTTCAAGGCCCGCAGGTCCGAGACGGGTCCGGACGCGGCGCGCGCCAGCGTGGCCAAGGCGGCCGGGCCCGACGACGAGATGGACACCGCCGCTCGGGTCCTGGCCCTGGCCCAGGAGACCGCCGACGTGGCCGTGGCCGACGCCAAGCGCGAGGCCGAGCAGATCATCGCCCGCGCCCGCCACGAGGCGGAGCAGATCATCGCCGACGCCAGGTCCCACGACCAGGATTCGTGACCAGAAGTTCCCGGGCTGGGACGTAGTTCGGGGTCGGGCGCCCGGTCAGGGGGACGCGGGCCGCTGGGCGGACAGCAGCGGGATGGCGGCGATCTTCTCCTCGGTCAGGTCGGCCCAGATGATGCCCGACGTCGGCCGGGGCCCGCGCCGGGAACGGCAGTCGATGACGCGCTCGGGCGTGACGATCAGGTCCACCGGCACGTCGTGGTCGGTCAGCGGGATCGCACCCGGGGGCCGGGCCTGCAGTTCGTGCACGGTCGTGACCGTGACCGTTCCCGGGCCGATCAGGCCGACCGCCGTGGCCAGCGCGAACTCCAGGTCGGCGAACCCGCCGCCCTGGCCCAGCCGGGCCCCGTCCTCGCCGACCGCGACGCAGCCCGTCACGACCAGGTCCATCGGGGTCACCTCGGCCAGCGTGACCCGCCGCGCGGACCGGGTCGCGCCGCTGATCGAGGCCGCCTTGCGGGGTGACTCGCTCAGGTGGTCGGGGTCCAGCGCGAAAAACGGCTCCGGCCCGGCCAGGCGCGGGACCGCCATGTACACGGTTTTGCCGTCTTCCAGGGCCCGCTGGCGCACCGGAAGCTGTGCCGAGTCCGGGTTGGACTTCAGCGTCCTGGCCGCCTGCCACTCGGGGGTGCCGCGCAGTCGCTCGGCGGCGGCCTCCGCGCCGGTGAAGTTCGGGATACGGCCGGCGGCGCCGGGGAACCGGGCCACCTTGGCCGCGCGCATCGCGGACCAGACCTCGTCGCGCAGGTCGGCCTTGGCCGCCAGCACGTCGGCGGGACCGCCGGCGTCACGGTCGTGGCGCGGCACGGAGCGAGGCATGCTCCCATCCTGCCCGCCCGGCCAGGGCCGCGGCGACCTCCCCGGGCATCCCGGCGGTCACGGGGCCGGGCGCAAGTGGGTCAGCAGGTCGTCGACCAGGTCCTGCGGCCGGCCTGCGCGTCTCGCACCGCTTGAACCGGGCCGGGTGCCGCATGGCCCAGCCCGCGTAGGCGTGCATCATCTCCCGCAGGACCTGGAGCCCTGAGGCGGACCTCGCCCCGCCCCGCAGGATATCCCTGGTTGACGTTGTCAACCTAGCGCGGGGCGCGGGTCTAGAGCGCGCGCATCCGGTTGTTGCGGGCGTTGTGCTCGACCTCGGCCAGGCCCAGGCGCTCGAGCACCGGCGGCACATAGTTGCCGAACCGGCCGCGCAGGCCCCTCTTGAGGCCGTACCAGCCGCCCACCGGGTTGCCGGGCGAGCGGCCCCACGCCTCGACCGTGCCGTCCGCGGCCGGTTTCTGCTCGTCGGCGTTGCCCAGTGGCACCCAGTCGCCGCGCTCCTTCAGCATCGTGTGCAGGTCCTCGACGCAGCGCAGTTGATAGCGCAACTGCGTGGTGCCGACCTGCTCGCCCTCGGAGCGGAGGTCGAGGTACTCGACCCGCCACAGTTGCGGGCCCGGGTGGCCGGCACCGCACGGCGGATCGCGGAGTTGAACGCACCCAGGCCGGGCGGGGAGGCGCCCGACCGGCCGTGCCCACCGCGTTAAGGATGATCTTTATGAACCTGCGTGCGGCGTATCGGCACAATAAACAGCGTGAAGGATCACGCTACTGCCACGACCGCACCGCTGATATGACCGCGCCGCTGCCGGGCGGCTGGGCGCAGGCCGTCGAAACCGTCGACTACCACACGGCGGGCGAGCCGTTCCGGATCGTCACCGCGGGCGTGCCGCCGGTGCCGGGGGCGAACGTGCTCGAGCGGCGCGACCACGCGCAGCGTCATCTCGACGCCTGCCGGCGGTTGCTGGTGTTCGAGCCGCGCGGGCACGCCGACATGTACGGCTGCTTCGTCGTCCCGGCCGACGACGACGGTGCGCTGCTGGGCACGCTGTTCTTCCACAACGCGGGGTTCAGCACGGCCTGCGGGCACGGCACGATCGCGCTGGCCACCTGGGCCGCGGACACCGGGCTGGTCCGGCCGGACGGCGCCGCCGAGACGGCCGTGGCCATCGACGTCCCGTCCGGGCGGGTGCAGGCCAGGATCCGCTGGGACGACGGCCGCGCCGGCGCGGTGGTGTTCCGCAACGTCCCCTCGTTCGTCCAGGCCCGCGGCGTGCGGGTGGACACCGGCGCGGGCACAGTGGGCGCGGACATCGCGTTCGGCGGCGCCTACTACGCCTCGGTCGAGACGTCCGAGGTCGGGCTGGCCGTCCGGCCCGGCAACGTCACCGCGCTGATCGCCCTCGGGCGCGAGATCAAGCAGCGGCTCAACGCCGGCCGGGCCGCCGAGCACCCGGACGAGCCCCGGCTTTCGGGCATCTACGGGGTCACGTTCACCGAGACCGTGGCGAACGGGCCGGAGGGCCTGCACCAGCGCAGCCTCACCGTGTTCGCGGACGGGGAGGTGGACCGCTCGCCGTGCGGCAGCGGCACCTCGGCCCGGCTGGCCCTGCTCGACGCGTCCGGCGACCTGGCACCCGGCGCGCCACTGCGGCACGAGAGCGTGATCGGGACCTTGTTCACCGGGCGGGTGGCCGAGCGGGTCACGGCGCACGGCCGGGCCGCGGTGATCACCGAGGTCGAGGGGCGGGCGTTCCGGACCGGGGAGCACCGGTTCGTGCTAGACCCCCGAGACGAACTGGGTCCTGGGTTCCTGCTCTGACCCGCTCGGAGCCGGAGGGCGCGGGACCGGGGGCGGCTCCGGGTGGGACCGGGCGCCGGCCCGCTCGGCGCCGATGCCGGCGGCGACCACGAACGCCACCCCGAGCAGGGACCACACCCGCGGGATCTGGTCCAGCACGACCAGGCCGGCCAGCACCGCGATCGCGGGCTCGAGGCTCATCAGCGTGCCGAAGGCCGCCGCGTTCAGCCGGCGCAGCGAGTACATCTCGAGGCTGAACGGCACGACCGGCAGCAGCAGTGCCAGGCCGAAGCCGACCAGGATCAGCCGCGGGGTCAGGACCGGGATCACGCTCGGCCCGGTCACCAGCGTCGCCGCCACGGCAGCTACCGACAGGGACACGGCCAGGCCCTGCAGCCCCGTGAGCGCGTCACCGACCGCCTGCGTGAGCAGGATGTAGGCCGCCCAGCACGCCGCGGCGCCGAGCGCGCACGCGATGCCGGCGACGTCGGCGCCGCCCTGCCAGGGGTGGGTCAGCAGCAGCACCCCGGCCGCGGCCAGGACCGGCCACAGCAGCATCCGGGCTCCCCGGCTGCGCGTCACGGCCACGCCGAGCGGCCCGAGGAACTCCAGCGCGCTGGCCGTGCCGAGCGGCAGCCGGGCCACGGCCGCCATGAACAGCATCGTCACCCCGGCGGTCACCACGCCCAGGGCGACCGCCGCGAGCAGGGTGCGGCGCCCGAAAGTCCAGAACCGCGGCCGGACGACGACCAGCAGGATCACCCCGGCCCAGGCCAGGCGCAGCCACGCGGTGCCCTCCGCGCCTATCTGATGGAACAAGTCGACCGACAGGGCCAGGCCGAGCTGGACGCAGCTCATCGAGCCCAGCGCCATCAGGGCGCCGACCCGGGTCCGCGACGCGCGCGACGCTGCGGTGATGCTCATAGCGGCCAGTACACAGGAGCAGAATCGTTCGTGTCCACGTGATACTGGTGGACATACTGTTCATGATTCATGAATGATTCCAAGCGTGGACCCGCGCCGGCTCAAGCTGCTGCTCGAACTGTCCCGCCTCGGCTCGATGCGGGAGGTCGCGCAGGCGCTGCAGATCACGACCTCCACCGTGTCGCAGCAGATCGCGGCCCTGGCCCGGGAGGCGGGAACGCCGCTGGTCGAGCCGGAAGGGCGACGAGTGCGGCTGACCCCGGCCGGGCGCCGCCTGGCCGACCACGCCGTCACCATCCTGGCCGCGATCGAAGCCGCCCAGATCGATCTCGACCCGTCGGGCACCCCGGCTGGGACGCTGCGGGTGGCGGCCTTCGCCACGGCCGTCCGGGAACGGCTGCTGCCCCTGGTCGCTGTTCTGGCCGCGCGCCACCCCGAGGTGCGCCTGCACATCCACGAGCACGAGCCGTCCGAGGCACTCGGCCTGCTGGCCGACGACGACGTCGACCTGGCGCTGACCTACGACTACAACCTGGCCGTGGCCAGGTTCGACCGCAGCCTGGTGATCCACCCCTTGGGCACGGCCCGGTGGAGCCTGGGCACGCCGTCGGCTCCCTCGGCTCCGGCGGCCCCGGCGGCTCTGTCGGCTCTGTCGGCTCTGGCGGCTCTGGCGGCTCCGGCCGGCGGGCGCGGGCGGGCCCGCGGCGGGGAGACGGCGCTGGAGGTCTTCAGCGAGTTCCGCGACCACGACTGGATCGTGAACTCGCGCAACACCGCCGACGACGAGGTGATCCACACCGTGGCCTCGCTCGCGGGCTTCCAGCCGCACGTCGCGCACCGTGCGGACAGCCTCGAACTGGTTCAGCACATGATCGTGGCGGGCCTGGGCGTCGGGCTGCTCCCCGCCGCCCAGACTACCTTCCGCGGCGTGACGCTGCGCCGGCTGCGTGACCCCGAGGTGACGCTGCGGTCCTACGCCGTGACCCGCCGCGGCCGCTCAGCCTGGCCTCCCCTGGCCCTCGTGCTCAGCCTGCTCCGCGAGACTCCCCCGCGCTGACGCTGCTTGACTTTCGCGGCTTTGGGGAACGTGTGTTCGGTATGCGGCTTGTGTCAGAGTTGATCTTGGCCAGGATGTGAGGAAGCATCGGCGGTTGCCATAAGACTCCGTGCAGGGAGTGCCGCCGATGCTTCGGATGCACAGGTTACCGGGATCGCTGTGTGAGTTGCTGGAAGCGTTCCGGCCATGTTTTACCGCGCCGACGTTCACAACGTTCGCGGTGCTGGCTGCCGGGCTGGTGGCCCGGCCTGCGGGCCGCACGGTGTGCGGCATGCTGGCCGGGGCAGGGCTGGGCGGGGTGTGGCATCACAGCCGGGCGCACCGGTTTTTCGCTGGTGCGCGGTGGAGCGCTGATGCGATCGGGCTGGTGGTGCTGCAGCTGGTCACGGGCTGGCTGATCCCGGCCGGGGCGCCGGTGGTCATCGCGGTTGATGACACCATGTTCCGCCGTTGCGGCCGCAAGGTCCACGCCGCGCACTGGGGGTATGACGGGTCGCTGCAGGTCCCCCGGGGCGGAATCAAGCTGACGCGCGGTAACTGCTTCGTGGTCGCGGCGGCTGTGGTGAGCTTGCCGTTTCTGGGCCGCCCCGTGGCGCTGCCGGCGGCTGCCCGGCTGTGGCGCAAAGGCGGACCGGTGAAGACGGCGCTGGCCCGGGAGCTGATCGAGCTGATCGCTGCGGCGCCTGCGGTGCGGGGCCGCACCGTGCACGTGGTGGCTGACACCGCTTACGTGTGCACCCAGATGCGTCACCTGCCGCGCGCCGTCACGCTGAGCGGGCCGATGCCCGCCCATGCGGTCCTGCGCGAGGTGCACCCGGAGGCCGACAGCCCGCCGTGCATGCGCGGCCGCCGGGGCCGCCCCCGCCTGACCGGCGACCGGACCGGGACACCAGCCGAGCTGGCTGCTGCCAGCCCGCGAGCCCCGGCAGTACTCACCCGCTACGGCCGCACGGCCAAGGTGAGCATCTGCGAACGCCGCTGCCTGCGGTACGGCGTCTTCAGCTCCCGCCCGGTACGCGCCATCATCGTGACCGAGCCGGGCAAGCCGGGCCTCGCGCTGGTCACCACCGACATGAGCACCCCCGCCGCCGCCGTGATCGAGCGCTACGCCGCGCGCTGGGCCATCGAGGCCGCGTTCAGCGACGCCAAAAACATCACCGGCGCCGGCGAGGCCCGCAACCGCCTGCCAGCCGCTGTGGAACGCACCGTGCCGTTCGCCTTGCTCACCCAGTCCATAGTGATCATCTGGTACCACCTCGCCGGGCACCATCCCTCGGTCGTCCGCGGCCGCCGGGCCGCAGCCCCCTGGTACACCGCTAAGGCCTGCCCCTCCTGCCTGGACATGATCGTCCGGCTCCGCCGCGTCCTGATCGCCGCGCAATTTACCCCCGGGGTCCCCCGCCAGCCCACCCCAGAAGAAATCCGCGCCATCCACCTGGCCTGGGCCGACGCAGCGGCCTGACCGCGAAAGTCGAGATGTCAGAGCTGGCCGCTACTATCAAACACATGAGCGAAATATATGTTATAAACAGCACGGATGAGCTAGGCAGCACAGGTGACCGGATGAACGGCAGCCCGGCAAACTCAGAGGCAGAGGACCTCGACGGGCCGCTGGTGCCGCTGGAGCGGCTGGAGCGGCTGGAGCGGCTGGAGGAGCTGGAGGAGCGGATCTGCGAGCTGGCCGCGCACCTGGCCGCCGGGACCTGCCGCTTCCTGCGGCTGGTCGCCGAGTTCGACGCCCGGCGCGGCTGGGCGTCCTGGGATCTGCCCTCGTGCGCGGCGTGGCTGGCGTGGAAATGCCAGGTCGCCCCGGGCACCGCCCGCGAGCAGGTGCGGGCCGCCCGCGCCCTGGCCGGCCTGCCCGTGATCACCGCGGAGTTCGCGGCCGGGCGGATGTCGTATGCCAAGGTGCGGGCGCTGACCCGGATCGCCACCGCGGCGACCGAGGCCGGCCTGGCCCAGATCACCGGCCCGATGACCGCCGCGCAGTGCGAGCGGTTCGCCGCCGCGCACCGCAGGACCTCCGACCACGAGGAACTGGCGAACCGGACCGCGCGACGGGTGCGTGTTCATGTGGCCGAGGACGGGTCGGTCACCATCACAGCCAAGCTGCCCGCCACCGACGGGGCGGTGGTGCTCCAGGCACTGCGCGCCGCGGCGGGTGACTGCGAGCACCCCCACCGTCCGCACCCCGGCCCCGCCGGTGACACTGCGCCCGCCGGTGACGCCGTGCCCGCCGGTGACACCGCGGCTAACCCGGGCCGCAGCGCCCAGGCCGGTCAAGGCGACGGCACCTGCCAGGCGAGCCTGGCCGATGCGCTGGTGGCGGTGGCCGGGACGTACCTGTCCAAGAAGATCGCCGCCGCAGGCAACCCGGACATCTACCACGTGATCGTTCACGTCGGCCCCGAAGCCCTGACCAGCTCCCCGGCGCAGCACCGCGTTTCCGCGGAAACGCGGGCCGATGACGGGCCCGCGGACCTCATCGCCGGCCCCGCGCACCGGCCAGCGGGCCACCCGGCCCACCCGCGGCGCTGCCACCTCGATGACGGCCCGGCCATCGCCGCCGCGGCGGCGCAAGCCCTGGCGTGCGACGCGACCACGTCGTGGATGCTGCACGACCACGACGGCACCCTGCTCGACGCCGGCCGGCGGCACCGCCGCGCCACCCCCGCGCTGCGCCGCGCCGTCCGCGAACGCGACAACAGCCGCTGCCAGTTCCCCGGCTGCCACTCAAGGCGCACCGACATCCACCACATCATCGCCTGGGCCAAGGGCGGCAAGACCCGCCTGCGCGACCTGATCCTCCTCTGCGAAGCCCACCACGTCATCGTCCACGCCCTCGGCTACCTGATCACCCCCGGCCAAGACACCACCTTCGCCTTCACCCGCCCCGGCGGCCAGCCCATGCCCAACAGTCCCGCGCTGCCCGGCAGCGACGGCGACCTGGCCCGCTGCCACGACGCCGACATCACCACCGACACCATCATCCCGGCCGGGCTCGGCGACAAACT
>DATAVV010000271.1:0-19261 GCA_036267555.1 Streptosporangiaceae bacterium
TTCCCGGAACGCCGGGCCTGGAGCACCGGATCGGCGGCATCGAGAAGGCCGACGGGGCCGGCACGATCTCCTACGACCCCGACAACCACGACAAGATGGTCCGGCTGCGCCAGGCGAAGATCGACGGCATCGCCGCCGACATCGGTCCGCTCGAGGTGGACGACCCCGACGGCGACGCGAGGGTCCTGGTCCTCGGCTGGGGCTCGACGTTCGGCTCGATCGGGGCCGCGGTGCGCCGGGTGCGAGTGGCGGGCGAGGCGGTGGCGCAGGCCCACTTGCGGCACCTGTCGCCGTTCCCCGCCAACCTCGGCGAGGTGCTGGCCAGCTACGAGAAGGTACTGGTCCCCGAGATCAACCTCGGCCAGCTTGCGCTGATCCTCCGCGGCCGCTATCTGGTCGACGTGATCTCCTACAACCGGGTCCGCGGGCTCCCGTTCCGGGCCGCGGAACTGGCCGGCGTCATCCAGGATGTGATCGCAAATGCCTGACATGGACGGTGGCGGCGTCAAGCGGAACGGCGCTGCCAACGGCACCCCAGCCAACGGCAGCACCCCGAACGGCACCCCAGCCAACGGCGGCACCCCGAACGAGGCTCCCGCCAGCATCCAGGCGGCAGCGCACGACGGGGCGGCCAACGGCGCGCCCCGGCGCCCGGCCTCGCTCACGCTGGTGCCGGTGGCCGAGGACAAGCAGAGCACCAAGGACTTCAAGTCCGACCAGGAGGTCCGCTGGTGCCCGGGCTGCGGTGACTACGCGATCCTGGCCGCGTTCCAGTCGTTCCTGCCCGAACTGGGGATCGCCCGCGAGAACCTCGCGATCATCTCCGGGATCGGCTGCTCCTCGCGGCTGCCGTACTACGTGGACAGCTACGGCATGCACTCGATCCACGGCCGCGCGCCCGCGATCGCGACCGGGCTGGCCTCGTCGCGCCCCGATCTCTCGGTCTGGGTGATCACCGGCGACGGCGACGCGCTGTCGATCGGCGGCAACCACATTATCCACGCGCTGCGGCGCAACGTGAACATCAAGATCCTGCTGTTCAACAACCGGATCTACGGGCTGACCAAGGGCCAGTACTCGCCCACCTCGGAGCAGGGCAAGGTGACCAAGTCCACCCCGTTCGGGTCCCTGGACACGCCGTTCAACCCGGTGTCGCTCGCGCTGGGCGCCGAGGCCAGCTTCGTGGCCCGGACCATCGACTCCGACCGCAAGCACCTGCAGGGCGTGCTGCGTGCCGCCGCCGACCACCGGGGTACGGCGTTCGTCGAGATCTACCAGAACTGCCCGATCTTCAACGATGATGCGTTCTCCCCGGTCACCGAACCGGGCGCGCGGGAGCAGAACGTCATAAAGCTGGAGCACGGCGAGCCGATCCGGTTCGGCGCGGACTCCAGCCGCGGGCTGCGGTTCACCAACTCGGGCTCGCTGGAGGCGGTCGACGCGTCCACGGTCCATCCCGGCTCGCTGCTCAGCCACGACGCGCACGCGGCCGACCCGTCGTACGCGTTCGCGCTGTCCCGGCTGGACACCAACGACTTCGCGCACACCCCGATCGGCGTGTTCCGGCAGTCGCCACGGCCCAGCTACGACGACCTGATGGCCGAGCAGCTCGAGGCCGCGCGCGAGCAGCAGGGCGACGGTGACCTCGCCGCGCTGCTGGCCGGCGGCGACACCTGGCAGGTCGGCTAAGCGCGGTGAGCGCGGAACGCGGGCACCGTGCCCGGGCGCGGTAACGCCGTCCGGGTCGAGCGCCGGGGGCCGGTGACCACCGTCATCCTGGACCGGCCCGAGGTGCGCAACGCCGTGGACGGCCCGACCGCCGCGGCGCTGGTCACCGCGTTCGAGGACTTTGACGCCGATCCCGACGCGTCCGTGGCGGTGCTGTTCGGCGCGGGCGGCACGTTCTGCGCCGGGGCCGACCTCAAGGCCATGGGCGGCCCGGACGCCAACCGGACCGAGCCCGGCGGCCCCGCGCCGATGGGCCCCACCCGGATGCGCCTGTCCAAGCCGGTCATCGCGGCCGTCTGCGGTCACGCGGTGGCCGGGGGCCTGGAACTGGCCCTCTGGTGCGACCTGCGGGTCGCGCAGGAGGACGCGGTGTTCGGCGTGTTCTGCCGCCGCTGGGGCGTGCCGCTGATCGACGGTGGCACGGTCCGGCTGCCGCGGCTGATCGGCCAGGGCCGGGCGCTGGACATGATCCTTACCGGGCGCGCCGTGCCCGCCGCCGAGGCCAGCCGGATCGGCCTGGCCGACCGCCTGGTGCCGACCGGGCGGGCCCGGGACGCGGCCGAACAACTGGCCAGGGAAATCGCCGCGCTCCCGCAGGCCTGCCTGCGCAGCGACCGGCAGTCCGCGCTGGAGGGGCTCTCGCTCCCCCACGACGAGGCGATGGCCAACGAGTTCCGCCACGGCCTGGGCGTGCTCGCCGGGCCCGGCGTCGTGGAAGGCGTTTCCCGGTTCCGCTGCGGCGCGGGCCGCGGCGGCGCCCCCGCCTGAAAGATTCTCAAGCTTAACGCGGCCCCGGAGCCAGCCTGGCCGCCCCGGGCGAGCCGCCCACTAGCTGGGACTCGTTCACGGTAACGTGCCAACCGGCCGGGCGCGACGGCCGTCACATAAGCACGGATCGAAACACATGTTTCCACGCTTGGGATTTCGCATCGAAACACTTGTTTCGATGCTGGGATGGAGTGGCCATGGGCGAGGGGTCGGGGCGGCGGACGAACGGGCCGCGGACGAACGGGCCGCGGACGAACGGGCCGCGTAGGACCGGACGACGCCGCGCGGGCGGCCTGGTTACCGCGCTCGCCTTAGTGCTCGCTCTGACGGCGGCCGCGCCAGTGCTCGCCCGGACTCAGGCCGCCCAGGCCGCCACGGCGCCGGTCTGCACGTCGGCCACGCGTTACCACCAGGCGCTGGCCGCCCGGATGTCCAAGCGCATCCTGGCCGCGATGCGCGGGCGCTCGTCCCTGGTCGGCCTGGCGGTCGACGACCGGCGCACCGGCGTCACCTGCAAGTACCACGGCGGCTGGCACTTCGACTCGGCCAGCGTGGTCAAGGTGACGATCCTGTCCGCGCTGCTGCGCAAGCTGCAGCAGGAGCACCGCGGGCTGACCGCGCAGCAGAAGAACCTGGCCACCGAGATGATCACCCTCTCCGACAACGACGCGGCGACCGCGCTGTGGAACCAGACCGGCCGGCCCAGCCTGCAGAAGTTCCTAACGCTGGCCGGGATGACGCAGACCCACCTCGGCCCGGGCGGCTACTGGGGCCTGACCCAGATCACCGCGCACGACGAACTGACCCTGCTGAAGCTGCTGACCAGCACGAACTCCGTGCTCACCAGTACCAGCCGCGACTACGTCCTGGGCCTGATGGCGCGGGTCGTCTCCTACGAGCGCTGGGGCGTGCCCGCGGGCGCGCCGACCGACCTCACCGTGCACGTGAAGAACGGCTGGCTGCCGCAGCCCACGCTAGGCTGGCGGATCAACAGCATCGGCAGCTTCTCCGGACACGGGGCCGACTACATGATCGTCGTTCTGACCGACAACAACCCGACGATGGCCTACGGGGTCGACTCCGTCGAGGACATCGCCAAGGTGATCAACCACGAGCTCAACCCGGGCGCGACGTCGGTCATCCCCGCATCCACGCCCAACCGGACCTGGGGCACGCCGGACGAGCAGATTCCGGACGCCGTGGCCCGCCGTTGACGGTTAGCTCCACTCAGCATCACCCGGCGCCCGGTACCAGGGCACGGGCCCGTGCCGCGTTCCCCGACTGGGGCTTCTCGCCCAACATCGGCGGCCACCCCGACGTCTACGAACTCGAGAACCGGGCCATCGACCCCGGCGGGCACGTGCTCGCCGCCCTGCGTCACCTGGCCCCCTGGGACGGCCGGACGGTGCTCGACCTGGGCTGCGGCAGCGGGTTCTGGCTGCCGGGCTACGCCGGCGAGGCGGCCAGGGTCATCGGCGTCGAGCCGGACCCGAAGCTGCGCGCCAGAGCGCAGGCCCGGATCGACGGCGTGCCGGGGGCCGAGGTGCGGGCGGGCTCGGCCGAGCGCCTGCCGCTCGCCGACGCCAGTGTGGACGTGGTGCACGCCAGGTTCGCGTACTTCCTGAGCTACCACGGCACTCCCCGCGACGCCGGGCTGGCCGAGGTCATGCGGGTGCTGGCGCCTGGCGGCAGCCTGGTGGTGATCGACAACGACTACCGGTGGGGCGAGTTCGCCGGGCTGCTCGCCGCGGCGTCCAAGATCCCGCCGGCGCGCCTCGCGGCCGACATCGACGCCTGGTGGCGCCAGCGCGGCGCCACCCGCCACGAGGTCAGGTCGCAGTGGCGGTTCGCCCGCCGGGAGGACCTCGCGGCCGTGCTGAACATCGAGGTCCCGGCGGCCACCGCGCGTTCCTGGCTGGCCCGCCACCCCACGGCAACGGGTTTGACCTGCGGTTACGTTCTGTTCGCGGTAACCCGCTGAGGGCGCTCGGCCACCGTGTATTCTCTTCCCATGTCCTGTTGGTATTGGCGCTTTGGGCTGGCTCTGGGTGAGCCGGCAGCCAGGCGCTGAACCAGGGACCTTCACCCAGAGCCAGCAAGGCAGAGAGTCGACTCTCTGCCTTTCGTCATTAAGGCGGCTGGCCTGGGCGCTGCGGCTGGCCGCCACGAGAGGACAGCCGTGAACCTCAAGACCGACACCAGCGACCTGCACGTCGCCGGATTCCAGCCGCTGATCGCGCCGAACGAACTGCTTTCCGAGCTTCCGCTGAGCGAGCCCCAGGCCACGGTCGTGCACGATGCGCGCCAGGCCGCGGCGGCGATCATGGCCGGCGACGATGACCGGTTGCTCGCCATCGTCGGCCCGTGCTCGGTGCACGACGTGAACGCGGCGGTCGACTACGCGGTCCGCCTGGCCAAGACCGCCCAGGAGCTAGCCGACGAGTTGTGCGTGGTGATGCGGGTGTACTTCGAGAAACCCCGGACCACGGTGGGCTGGAAGGGGCTGATCAACGACCCGGGCCTGGACGGCAGCTACGACGTGCACCGCGGCCTGCGCGCCGCGCGCCGGCTGCTGCTGGACGTACTGGACCTCGGCTTGCCCGTGGGCTGCGAATTCCTGGACCCGAACTCGCCGCAGTACATCGCGGACGCCGTGAGCTGGGGCGCGATCGGCGCCCGGACCACCGAGAGCCAGGTGCACCGCCAGCTTGCCTCCGGCCTGTCCATGCCCGTGGGGTTCAAGAACGGCACGGACGGGAGCGTCAAGGTGGCCGTGGACGCCTGCCGCGCCGCGCAAGGGTCGCACGTGTTCTTCGGCCTGGACGCCGCCGGCCGGGCGTCGGTCGTGACCACCACCGGCAACCCCGACGTGCACGTGATCCTGCGCGGCGGCACCGACGGGCCGAACTACGGCCCGCGGCACGTGGCCGGCGCGCTCGAGGCCGTGACCAGAGCCGGGATGCCGCCCACCGTGATGATCGACGCCAGCCACGGCAACAGCCGCAAGGACCACGAGCAGCAGGCCGTGGTGGCCCGCGAGATCGCCGGGCAGATCGCCGCGGGCCAGGGCGGCATCACGGGCGTGATGATCGAGAGCTTCCTGGTCGCCGGCCGGCAGGACCTGCCGGACATCACCCGCGACGCCCGGCCGGCCGACTCGGCCCACGCCCAGTCGCTTACCTACGGCCAGAGCGTGACCGACGCCTGCCTGGGCTGGGATACCACGGCCGACGTCCTGGCCAGCCTGGCGACCGCAGTGCGCGAGCGGCGCGCGACCGGCCGCGGCGCCGCGTTAAGGCTGGATCGGGAATGACCGGATTAGGACAGGACGCGACGGCGGAAGTTGCGCAGCCCGACGGTCAGGAACGCGGCGCCGAACGCCACCACCACCGGGTAGATCACGTAGAGCTGCATGTGCGGCGCGGTCGTGAACGCGGCCCGCATGCCCTCGTTCACGTAGATCAGCGGGTTGATCAGCACGACCGTCTGCAGCCAGTGCCACCCGCCCACCTGGACCGGCGCGAGCCTGGTCCAGGAGTAGTAGGTGCCACCCAGGAATGTGATCGGCAGGATGATGAAGCCGAACATCAGCCCGATATTGCGCGGCTCGAAGCTGGTGCCGAGCGTGAGCCCGAGGCCGGCCATGGCCACGCAGGCCAGCGGCACGAACGTCACGATCAGCCACCAGTGCAGCGTCAGGTGGGCGTGCACGCCGGCCGCATGCACGACCGAGGCCATCGGCAGCACGATGATCGCGGACAGCACGCCCTGGGCCGCGCCCGAGAGCACCTTGGCCATGGCCACCAGCCAGATCGGGCACGGGGCCTGGACCCGGTCCTCGATCTCGCGGGTGAAGCCGAACTCCTGGGCCATGGCCAGCGCGATCGACTGCACGCCCTGGAACATGACCGAGATCCCGACCACGCCGGGCACCAGGATCGTGGCGAACGCGGACTCGGCCGCCGGGCCGTGCCCGCCGATGCCCTGCCCGATCTTGGGGAACACGTAGAGGAAAACGAAACACAGCAGGAACGGCTGGATGATCGTGCGCAGCACGAACTCCCACAGGTGCTTGCGCAGGACCACGAGGTCGCGCAGCACCAGCGCGCCCAGTGCGGTCCGGCTGGCCGCGATCACCGAGCGCGTCGGCCCGCCGCCGATCCGCGGCTTCCCGCCGACCGGCACCTGCGTCGTCGTTGAGGCCGCCATCAGTCCTCCCGGAGTTGCTTGCCGGTCAGGTTGATGAACACCGTCTCCAGGGTGGGCTCGGCCACCGACAGGTCGACCAGGTCGAAGCCGCCGCGCTCGGCGGCCGCGGCGATGCGCGGGACCAGCCGGTCGCGGCCCTGTACGTGCAGTTCGAGCCCGCCCTCGGTGACCCGGGTGCGGGTCACGCCCTCGACCTCGCGGGCCAGCAGGTCGGCAAAACGCTGCGTGTCGCCGGTGGCCTTCACGGTGACCACCGTGTCGGCGCCGATGCTCTGCTTGAGCGCGGCCGGGGTGTCGAGCGCGAGGATCTTGCCGTGGTCCATGATCGCGACCCGCTCGCAGAGCCGGTCGGCCTCTTCCATGTAGTGCGTGGTGAGCAGGATCGTCTGTCCCTCGCCGTGCAACTGGCCGAGCAGGTCCCACAGGGCCAGCCGGCTCTGCGGGTCGAGCCCGGCCGTGGGCTCGTCCAGGAACAGGACCGAGGGCCGGTGGAAGATGGCCCGCGCCACCATGAGCCGCTGCGCCATCCCGCCCGACAGCGCGTAGACCGACGCCTTGGCCCACTTGGATAGCTGGAACTGCTGCAGCAGCTCGTCGGCGGTGCGCCGGGACGCCTTGGCCCCGATCCCGAACAGCCGGCCGTGGAAGTAGAGGTTCTCCCACACGGTGAGCTGGCGGTCGAGGGTGTTCTGCTGGGACACGATCCCGCTGAGCTGCTTGGCCAGCGCCGGGTGGGCCGCGACGTCGATGCCGCCCAGCAGGGCCCGGCCGGAGGTCGGCACCACGCGCGTGGTCAGGATGCCCGCGGTCGTGGTCTTGCCCGCGCCGTTCGGCCCCAGCAGGCCGAAGATCTCGCCCACCCGGACGTCGAGGTTGAGCCGGTCCACCGCGGCGAAGTCGGTCCCCGGATAGACCTTGGTCAGGTCCTCGGTGTGGATGACCCCGGCCGCTCGACCATCGGGCTGGCCGGTGGTGCTCTCCCGCGCCGGTGCAGTGCTCATCGCCCCACATCGTAGCGCCAGCCCACTTGCCCCCCTACTAGGTGGCAGCCGGGCCGCCGCTGCCGTTTACTGGTGATCAGCGGGGCAGGTTACATATTGGCAGGTTACATACGGGGCGGCGCGATCCCGTCGGGACCGCGCCGTCAGTCACCGGGTTAAGGAGCCGCAGAATCATGCCCATCCCAGACAGGGCCGCGTAACCGGCCATGAGCCAGGGGCCGGTCTACACATCTCGGCTGAGCGGCCGCCAGCTGCTGGACAGCGAGGACCTGGCCATCGGCCGGATCCGCGACATCGTCATCCTGCCGACCGCGGGCGGCGAGCCGCCCTGGGTGCTCGGGCTGGTCGTGACCCTGCAGCGGCGGCAGATCTTCGTCAACCTGGGACGCGTCGCGGAGATCTCGGTCGACGGGGCCCACCTGCGCAGCGGCGCGATCGACCTGCGGCGGTTCCGCCGGCGCGCCGGGGAGATCCTGGCTTCCGAGCTGTACGGCAAGCCGGCCGGCGCCGGGACCATACTGGACGTCGGCATCGCGCCGTCCGAGCGCCGCCGCGCCGGCTGGGAGGTGTCGGTCCTGGCCATCGGGCCGGGACGGGTGCTCGGCCTGAACCTGCGGTCCGGTTCCACGACGATCGTGCCGTGGGACAAGCACCCCGAGCTGTTCAAGGCGGGCGCGCTGGCCGAGCAGCTCGCCCAGCTCCGGGAACTGCACCCGACCGATCTCGCCAACGCGGTCGAGGCCATGCCCGACGCCCGCAAGCGCGAACTGGCCGAGATGCTGCAGGACGAGGAACTGGCCGACGTGCTCGAGGAGATGCCCGAGCAGGATCAGGTCCGGCTGCTGGCCGGGCTCGGCCTGGAGCGCACCGCCGACGTGGTCGAGGAGATGGAACCCGACGACGCCGCCGACCTGCTGGCCGAGATGCCGGCCGAGATGCGGGAGCGGCTGCTGGCCGCCATGGAAACGGTTCAGGCGACCGACCTGAGGCGGCTGCTGCGTTACGACGCGACCACGGCCGGCGGCCTGATGACCTCGCAGCCGCTGATCGTGCCGCCCGACACCCCGGTCGCGGAGGTGCTGGCCCAGATCCGCGAACCGGAGATGCCGATCACGGACGCCGCGCAGGTCTACGTGTGCGAGCCGCCCTCGGTGACGCCTACCGGCCGCTATCTGGGCACCGTGGGGTTCCAGACGCTGCTGCGCCAGCCGCCCGCGTTGAGCGTGGGCGCCTGCATCGAGGAGAGCAGCTACGTCCGGCCCGACCTCTCCGAGAAGCAGGTGGCCCGCCGCATGGCCGCGTACAACCTGATCGGCGTGGCCGTGTGCGACGATGACGGCCGCCTGCTCGGCGCGATCACCGTCGACGACGTCCTGGACCGAATCCTGCCCGCGGGCTGGCGAAGGAGTGAGACCGCATGAGGATGTCTTCCCTTTCTCTGCTTGGCGACCGCTCCGACCTGACCGCCCCCCGGGGCGCGTCGCCGCGCATGGGCGCCCGGTACGACGCGGACGCGTTCGGCCGGCTGTCGGAGCGGGTTGCCCGGTTCCTCGGCACCGGGCGGTTCCTGGTCGGCCAGAGCGTGCTCGTGGTCGGCTGGATCCTGCTCAACACCATCGGGTTGGTCAAGCACTGGGACCCGTACCCGTTTATCCTGCTCAACCTGGCTTTCTCCACCCAGGCGGCGTACGCCGCGCCGCTGATCCTGCTGGCCCAGAACCGGCAGGACGACCGGGACCGGGCCAGCATCGAACGGGACCGCGAGGTGGCGGCCAGGACCCAGGCCGACGCCGAATTCCTGGCCCGCGAACTCTCCGCCGTGCGCCTGGCCCTGGCCCACGCGGTGACGATCCACTACCTCGACGACCGGCTCGAGCACCTCGAGAAGCTCATCGTCGACCAGCGGAACGGAGCATCGCGGGACGGGCATTAGCTGCCTGCCTGTCTAGGCATCAGGACCTGGCCCAGGTGAGCCGCTGAACCAGCGCTGCCACCGCTCCTTTCGCGTGATCTTGAACCGCACCCTCCTGGCATCCGCAAGCGCCTTACCGTCTTTGCAGGCCACGTAGTATTCCTCGGCCTCGTGCAGCCGGGCCAGGGCGATGCCCAGCCGACCAGCGCCCGTGAGGGCCACCGCGTACGTCAGCCAGGTATCCGCCACCGACCGCCAGTTGCCGTCCTGCTCGAAGTCGGTGATGGCCCTCTTGAAGCGCGCGCAGGCCTGTTCCGGGTGGCCGAAGCCCAGGTCTATCTCCGCCAGGCAGCGCTGGACCCTGGCCCGCAGCGACTCGCAGGCCGGATGGCCCTCACCAAGGGCAGCGAGCGCCTTCTCGGCGACCTGGGCCATGCCATGCGCCTCACCGGCATATCCGCCGGAGAGCAAGGCCCGCGCCATGAGCGTCTTCGCGCGTATCAGCCCGGCGCCGTTGTCCATATTGCGGAACAGCAGAGCCGCGGCACTCGCATGACCGGCTGCGGCGCACGCGATGGCCGGACGCTTCCTCGGGCTGCTCTCGCGGCACTTCTGAAGCAGCAGCCGCGCGGTCCGGTATCGGAGCGCGGCCGTCCTCCTGGCGTCCTCATAGTTGTCGTCACGGGCCTTGCGCATGAAGTCATGGGCTTGGCCCCAGTCACGGCGTCGCCGTGCGTGCTCGGCAAGGTCGAGCGCGGCGCGGAATTGAGCCCCCTCGTCGTTCGAGGTGGATAGCGCCTTATCAAAAGCGTCACGGTTGAGCCACTTCTCGGGTCGCAGCCAGGTCGCGTTCTCCGCGATCAGAAGCTCTATATGACCAAGTTCCCTGTCCAGCTTGCCGGACAGCTCGATCGGAGCCGAGTCTTCCGGCTGAGCGTCGGTCCGCGCACGCTGCAACTCGTCGGCAGCTCTCTTGTAAGCGCCCATCTGCTCCCAAGCTTCTGCCTTCCTGCGGTGGGCGGAGGCTCTGAGCCAGTGTTTTTCGCAACGGCTCAGGTCCGCGTCGCCGGCACTGTCTGCCAGCGCTACGACCTGGTCCAGCACAGAAAACGACTCGCGATAGTTCTCGACAGCCGCCAGGAAAGAGCCGTACGCCAGGAGCACTTCACCGTGGCCGCGGGGCGCCGATTCGCGTTCCGCCGCCGAGGCCGCGGTTTCGAAGGCACGGATGCTATTGCTGATGTCTAGCCCGTCGGCGACGCAAGACCCGATGTGCGCCGCGATTCGCCAGCACAGATACGGCTCTCCCGTTTCCTCGGCATACGCCATGGCCCGGAGGATGTTGCGGTATTCCGTCCGGACCCAGTGCTGCATGTTCTGCAGGACGCCGTTCAGCCAGACGTTCTGGCACTGCGCCCAGGCGGATGCCGGCCCGGCGGGCGCGCCGTTGGCGAGTTCCGGTTCCAAGTGCACCAGCACGATCCGGGCCGCGGCGAGGTATTCAGCGTCCAGGCCCTCCCGCGCGGCAGCCTGGTCCGCTGGCGTCATTTCCTGGTCGAGTAGTTGCTTGGCCACGAGCCGGACCAAGGGATGCAGCGAATAACGGGACAAGCCCGTCCCGACCGCGCTGCCGGCATCTCTCAAAAGGTGCCAGCGCACCAGGCTGGCCGCCAGGCTCTCGGCCTCCGTGGTGCTCACGTTCATCAGCGGGGCGAGAACCCAGGGCCCGAACGTGGGCGATTCCAGAAGCGACAGGAGCCGGAACGCGCGCTGCTCGGTCGGCGGGAGCCGGTCGTAGTCCGCCACGATGCGATCTTCGATGTCCCGCCCCCGGTAGCGGAGTCTCGCCAACCTGGTCCCGGGCGGCGCGAGCCGCGTGGCCAGCGTGGCGGCGTCGAGGTCGTCTCCTATCTGCTCGCCGGCGCTGCGCAGGGCGAGCGGTAGCGCGCCGCAGTAGTTGACCACCTCCGTCACCTCGTCGATGTCCTGGTGGGCGGCCAGGCCCGCGTAGGTCCGGAAGATGTCGTCCGCCTCGGGCGCGTCGGGCGCCTCGAGCAGGTACTGGAAGCCACCTAGATCAGAACCCAGCCTCAGCCTGCTCGTGATGATCACCGCGCATCGTGAGCCGCTCGGAAGCACCAGGCCGATCTGGTCGTATCCTCTGGCGGCGTCCAGGACCACGAGCATGCGCTTGCGCACTGTCAGCGAGCGGAACAGGTGCGCGCGGGCAGCCTCCCCGGCGGGCATCTCGGCGTCGGTCACGCCGAGGGCCTTGAGGAAGTCCTGCAGGACATCTGTCGGCGTGCGACGCTCCCGGCCGATGCCCAGGTTCGCGTAAAGCTGCCCATCGGGAAAATGCCGGGCGATGCTGTGCGCGAACCTCTGGGCCAGTGCGGTTTTGCCCACGCCCTGCATCCCGTGAATGAGGATGATGGTTGGTCGTTCGGGATGCGACCGGGAGAACCTACGACCGCCGCGGAGCCAGGCGGGCGTCACCGCCAGCAGCGCTAGAAGCCGCATCGAGTGGCCACGGTCCGCTACGTACGCCTCGGTCAAGGCTCTCAGCGGTATAACCCGGCCCCGGAACCGACCCAGACGTTCGGGCAGTTGCCTGGGGGCGCGCCCGCGCCGTGGCCACCCGCCAAAGTACCGAGGTCGCGGGGGAACCGGGGTGGAGGTGACGCTGGATTGGGCGGTCGGCATCCTCCCCCGACCGGATTCCAGTCCCGTGGTTTTTTTGGCGGATTGCGGAGGCGATTGCGAAATCATTGGTACTACGACGGCCAGCGCCGCGCAGGCGAATAGTGCACCGCAAAGGGGGCCGGCAATCCACCAGTCTATGGTCTTGGCCTGGCTCGCATAGAGGCTCGCGTACCATCCTAGTGGCGCCACAAGGCCGCCAAACAAAGCTGCCAGCACATAAGGAAATGCTCTGCGGCGGGCCCCGGCGTGTTTCCGGGGCATGGTCAGCGCCCCCTGCGTGCCCTGATTAACTCAATTTCCGAGCCGCGGGTTTTGAGCACGTTCTTGCTGGCGACCTTGCGGGCGACGAGCAAGTCGGTGTGGGTCGCCGCGAGGTTCTCATGATCACCCAGCGCCCGGAAGGTCCGCTCGGCATCCTGCAGCAACTGGACCGCTTTGCCGCGCTGTTCCGCCTTTATCATCGCGGAAGCCAGATCCCGCTTAGCGTCGGCCACGGTCCAGAGATCATTGCAATTCTGGAACGTCTCCAGCGCGTCGGTGAGCAACGCAATGGCCTCGGGCAGGTTCTTTCCCCCGGCGACGCGCACGCGGCCGAGGACCAGCCTGCACTGAGCGACGCCGAACCTGTGCGCCATGGTGCCGAATGCTTCCAGGGCCTCGGTTTCGGATTTGGCCGCTTCCTCTAGGCGGCCGTACTCGAGGGCAGCTTTTCCACGCAGCCAGCCGACCCACGCCCGCCATAGGGCCTGATCGTCGGAGGCCTTCCGGGCAGCCTCGTCAAGCAGGGTGAACGCCTCCTGCCCGCGGTGGCAGCTCAGCAAGGCATTCCCGCGGGCCCACAGAGCACTCGTGAGCATGGGGATGTGCTCAGGGTGCCGCCGGCATAGCGAGACGGCTTGGTCCGCTACGGCCAGGCTGCTTTCGCGTCCTTCGGTCAGGGCGAGCACGGCGGCCCGTTCGACATGAATGCGGATCTGCTCGGCAACGTCGTCCCCGGCCGCGGCCAGAGCCTCGGCGAGATAGGCCTGCGCCGCGTCAAGCCTGCGCATCCGGCGCATAACCTTAGCCAGACAGCGCAGCGCACGGGCGGGCTTGCGCCCGGCAGCCACATCGCAAGCCTCCTGGGCCATCTCCATGGCCTCATCGGTATTGCCGAGTTCCACATGAAGATCGCCGAGGGTGGCTAGAGCCAACGCGACGTCAGCCGGGCGGTCGCTTTCCTCCGCGATGCAAAGCGCGTCACGTGCTTCATCGAGCGCCTTGGCCAGCCGTCCCTCGTCCTTCCACGCGGGGAGCATGACGTTCAGTTTGTGCTCAAGACCGTCCGCGCTCCGGGCGCGCATGCTGCGCGCTGCGCGAAGCGCGCCGCGCAGTTCTTCCCGCTCATCGGCTTCGGTGTCGGCGAGCATTCTGGCCTGGGCGTATTCAAGAACGTGCTCGTGCACTTCGAACCGGATGACCCCGGCCCGGCCGCCGCTGGCGCGTCGGATTAGCTGTGCCTGCACGAGATTGTCGGCCAGCCTGATCGCGTCGGCCTCATCGGTAACCAACAGGGCGGCAAGCTCCCATGGGGAAACAACGTGCTTGCCGAGCAGCCCGAGGCAGCGCAGCGCCTTCTGCTCATCCTCGGCCAGGAAGGCGTAGCTCAGGTCGAGCTTGCCTTTGAGCACCGCGATGGAGGTCTCGTCCGGAAGCGGCGTTTGTTCCTGCATCCTGGTCACGGCCTGCCCGAGAGACAGGTACGGTCGGCCGTTCAGCGCGGTACCCGCGAGCCGCACGGACAGGGGATGGCCACCGCGGGCGATCTCCCTGGCGGCACGCGGATCGTCTTTAGCGCGCTTATCGCCCATCACCGACTCGAGCAGGCCAACGGCGTCGATTTCGGGGAGCGGTTTCAGTTCGATGCGATGCGCTTCCAGGCCCTGCAGATCTTCCCTGGACGTGACGATCGCGGCGCAGCCCGGCGCGGTCGGAAGGAGGCTGGCTACGGCGTCAGCGCTGTCAGCGTCGTCGAGGACGAGCAGGATCCTGCGATGAGCGGTCAGCTCGGCGTACGCCGACTGCCGGGCAGACCGGTCCTCGGGCAGTTCCTCACCGAGGAACCCTAAGGCGGTGATGAACCGGCCGAGGAGAATGAAAGCCTGCTGGTCGTGGTCGGATCCGTGTCCGAGCCGGGCGAACAACTGGCCACCGGGGAAGGACTCGAGGTTGCTGGCGGCGAACTGCACGGCCAGCGCGGTCTTGCCGACGCCGGCCGGCCCGGCAATGAGGGCCACCTGCGCCTTCCCATCTTTCGCACCAGTCAGGAGATGGCCGAGCTCGTTTAGCTCGGTGTCCCGGCCGTAAAAGTCAGGCTGCGCGGGGGGTGTCTCGTGCGGAACGATGTAGCCGCGCGCGTGCGACTTCCGAAGGCTGGGCGAGTGCGGCCGCCTGATCCACCCGGACCGGCCTTCAACTAAGGCCGCGGTAGATCCGACGACAAACCCCGCCGCCGCAGAACCCACTACCCACCACGGAGCCTTGGCGATAACCAGGAATCCGACAACGGCGAGAGCCACTAGGCCAGTAACGACGCTGACCGCGGGTGCCATGACTGGCACGCTCTCGCTATGTAAAAGAGCCAATCTCCGGCGCATGCTGCCCCCCCGTAATCCTGCTGAAGCCTTGCGCACTACGTTCCGAGTATCCTCCCGAACACTCGCAGTGACAAGAGTACATTTATGCGTGGTTATGGCTACCTGTTAGCGCAGCGCCGATATCGCCTAGATCGATCCGCCGGCCGCCTTGACACCGGCCGAGGAGCAGACGCCGCCGGGCTGGCCGTGGGTGAGCTTGCAGATCGCCGCGGTGATCATGTTCGCCGCCCCGTCGATGTCCTTGGCGACCGGGCTGGACGGATCGTGCATCGCGGCGGCCACCTGAGACCAGCTCAGGCCGGCCAGGGCGCTCGGCAGGTACTGGGCCTGGGGGACCAGGTACTGGTTGCCGACGTCCACGAACGGGATCGCGCCGCCGCCGTACTTGTTGAACAGCGCGGTCTGCTGCGCCGTCGGGTGCTGCAGGTAGACGTGCCCGAGGGGCGTGGACGGGTCTTCGGCCTGGCCGTACCACTCCACGCCCGCGAACGCGAGGTACTTGCTGGTGTAGCTGGCCTTGGCGAACGACAGCGTCGGGGTGCTGGGGTAGACGTCGGTGGGTGAGGAGTGGATGAATTGCAGGCCCGACAGCGTGCCGAAGCGGCTCAATGCGGCCGCGAGCGCCCACCGCTCGGCCGCGCAGAACGGGCAGAACTCGCCGCCCACGTAGAGCAGTTCGGGCTTGCCGTCCTGGGTCAGCAGCGGCTGCCCGCTGGTCCGCTTCAGGCCGTCCGCCGTGCCCGCGCCCACCGCGTCGAACGCGGTCGCGGGGACGCTGGTGACCTGACCCGCCACCGCCGCGTTGGCCTGGGCGGCGGCGGGCGGCGGGGGCGAGGGCGAGGAGGAGGACGTGGCCTTGACCAGGACCAGCGCGATCACGATCGCGAGCACGGCCGCGATGCTCGCGCCGGTGATCACCACCCGGCGGCGGACCTCGGCCCGGCGCGCCTGGGCCCGCTGAGCCGCCACCTTCTCCCGGGCGCTCTGGGTCTGAGCCCTCCGGTCCCGGGCCCTGGTCGTCTGCTTCCCCGCCGACTTGGCCATGGCGTTCCCCGCGCTTCCCGAAGTAACTTACTACCTACGTACGTAGATAGTAGACTACGAGCGCGGCCGGATGGTTCCCGCGAGAGGGTCCGTATGCTGGCGGCAAGGATGCGGAGGCGGCATGCGCGGGTTCGGGGAACTGGAGACGGTGATCATGGCCCGGGTGTGGGCGCAAGGCCGCCCCGTCACGGTCCGCGAGCTATTCGACGAACTGGCCGGCGAGCGGGCCATCGCCTACACGACGGTGATGACCACGATGGACAACCTGCACCGTAAGGGCTGGCTGACCAGGGTCAAGGAGGGCAAGGCGTACCGCTACACAGCCACCGCCAGCCGCGAGGAGTACAGCGCGCGCCTGATGCGCGAGGCGCTCGACGGCGGCGGGGACACCCAGGCCGTGCTGAGCCACTTCGTGGCCCAGATGGACGGCGAGGAGTCCGAACTGCTGCGCGCGGTGGTGCGCAAGCTGGCGGAGCGGTTCCCGGAGCCGGACGCGGGGGCCGGCCGGGAGCCGGGGCCGGGCCAAGAGCGGGATCCGGGCCGGGAGACCGGGGCGGGCCGGGAGGCGGGGGCGGGGTGAACTCAGCGCTGCTGCTGTTTGTCTACGCCTTGTGCGTGGCCTGGTGGGCGCCCGTGCCGCTGCGGCGGCTGACCGCGAGCGGCATCAGCCCCCGACTCGGCCTGACCGCGTGGCTGATCGCGATGGCCAGCGTCCTGATCTCGGCCGGGGTGGCGCTGACCCTCGTGACCCGGGGCGCGATCGCGGGCTGGAGCGGGCTGGCCGAGGTCGTCTGCCGTTCGTTCGCCGGGCACACCTGTGCCGCGAACGTCTACCAGAGCGCGGTCTTCGAGTTCTCCCTGGGCGTGATCGCGCTCGTCGCGGTCCTGGCCGCGCTGATCGCGGCCTGGCGTTGCGGTCGCAGCGTGCAGCGGGCCCAGCGGCGGGCTCGCGCCCACGCCGAGGTCGCGCGGATCACCGGCCGCGAACTGCCGGGTACCGGCGCCCTGGTGCTGGACTCCGCGCAGCCGGTCGCGTATTGCCTGGCGGGTCGGCCGGCCACGATCGTGCTCACGACCGGGGCCGTGGCCCTGCTCGACCCGCCGCAACTGACCGCCGTGCTCGCTCACGAACGTGCCCACCTGGCGGGCCGGCACCATCAGCTGATCGCGCTGACCAGGGGCCTGGGCACCGTGTTTCCCGCTGTGCCGCTGTTCGCGGCGGGCAAGCCGAATGTGACCCGGCTGGCCGAGATGTGCGCCGACGACACCGCGGCCCGCCGCAGCGGCCGTTCTGCCCTGATCACGGCCCTGCTGGCCATGGCGACCGGCGCGGCCGTGCCCGCCAGCACGGCCCTGCCCGTGACCGCCCTGGGTGCCACGGCGTGCGCGGTCACAGCCCGGCTGCAACGGCTGGCCGACGTCCCCTCCGGCGCCAGGCACGCCCGTTACGCCCTGGCCCTGGCCGGGGTGATGACGGCACTCGCCCTGGCCCCCGCCCTGCTCGCCACGCTCGCCGGCTGACCTGACCGCCCGCGCTGGAGGCGACCCGATTCCCGCAGGTGGTTCCTGTGGCTACAGCGGGTGGATGTCGGGAGGGACGGTGTACTTCCGTCCGGCGGGCGTGGTCCAGGTGAACTCGCCGGGCCGGGTCTGCTCCAGCTTCCACCGGGGATGCTGCTTGAGCTGGTGGTCACGCCGGCACGCCCCGCCGAGGTTGCAGCGACAGGTCCGCCCGGAGCGGTCGAACGCGATCGTGTGGTCGAGGTCGGCGCGGCAGGCGGGCTGGCGGCAGGCCGGGTTGCGGCAAGTGACATCCCGCGCGATCACGAACTCCCGCAACCGTGGCGGCGGCCGGTACGCCGCCGACTCACCGTCATGGGCACAACCACCCGCGGCCCGGTCACTTTCCCCCTGGACCCGTGCTCGTTCCAGCGCCCGCCTCGCCGCCCTCAGCGCGGCAACCGCGATGGCGGCGGCGGTGATGGTGATGGTGATGGCGGCGGATCCGGTCCCCCGAACCCGCCGAGGGTTCGCCGACGGCCGGTGAGCATGCTCTGCCGAACCAGCGTGTCCTCGCTGATCGTGAGGGTGATCCGGCCGACCAGCCCGGTACCGGGCGGCGGGCCAGTACTCGGCGGCCCATTGCCCGGGGGGCCGGGCGGGCCGGTGCCGGGCGGCCCTTTTCTGCAGGGCGGTGCGAGGCCGGTTCGGTTCCGGTGGTTTGTGTTGTTGCGGTGGTTGGTGGTCTGGCTGCGGGTGGTGCGGCGGCGGATCCGGGTGACCGCGATCGCCTGTCCGGCCTGGTTGGTGACGATGATCCGCCAGTGCGCCGCCGGGTCGTTCTCGGCGGCCCGGGCGAGCTGCCGGGCCTGGACCGGGGTGATGGCCCCGATCCGGCCCAGTGTCCCGGGCCGGGCGTCGGTCCCGGTCAGGGTCACCCAGGGCAACGTCACGTCCAGCAGCCCCGGCACCGGCCGCCCGTCCGCCGGGCGGTCGCTCGCGGCCCGGCCGGCCGAACGACTGCTGGCGCGCAGGGCGGGCGGGATCACGCCGAGCGCGGGCCACTGCGATGCCGACCCGGTCCCGGCGGGGTCGTCGTCCTCTTCGGCCGGATCCCAGGACGAGCCGTCCTGGTCGGGCAGGTCATCAAGACCGTCGTCCGGCGGGGCGTCCTCATCGCGCGGCGCGGGCAGGTTATCCCACGGCCGGCTGCCTGCGGGGCCGCCGCCGGGCCGGTCCTGGCCACGGTCATCGTCGCCAGGACCGTTGTAACCCGGGCCGCCGTCATCGGGGCCGCTGTCCGGCCGGTTCTGGCCGGCGCCGCCCTGACCCGGGGCGCCATGACTGGGGCCGGTGCGACCCGGGCCGTGGCCATCAGGACTGCCGTCGCCGGAGTCACCGGGGCCGGAGTCACCGTCGCCGGGGTGGTAGTCGTCGGGCGGGGCTCCTTCGGCCGGGGGGACCGGGGGCAGCGTGTCCAGCATCATGCCCAGCAGGACCTGGGACCGGTTGTAGCCCAGGCTGCCCGGGAACCCGGCTGCCATCCGCGCCCGCGCCATCGCGCTGACCCGCGCGTACCCGGCCGCGCTCTCGATCTGCGGCAGCTTCGACGCCATCAACGTCGCCGTCTGGTCATCATCCGCATACAGCCGCACATCCGCCTGGCGCTCCGCGGCCTGACGGCGGCGCTCCGCCCCGTCCGGGTCCACAGCGATCACCGCCCAGTGCAGCTTCTCCGCCAGCTGCGCCGTCGTCTGCCG